>NZ_PGEX01000001.1:1250808-1563511 GCF_002797675.1 Hallerella succinigenes
GAAGAAACCGACTACCGTAAAGCAATCCGCATCGGTCTTTACCAAAAAATCGATGACGCCATCACACAGGCACTCAGAGCGCTGACGTTAGAAAAGCTGCTCTCGAAGAAAAATTTGCAAAGCTATTTTAATTAACACATTGGAATTCTTGTCAGCCGCTCTCGATGCTCTGTTTTTGCAGATTACAAATAACAGTCGGATTCATTCTTCGCAATCACTCGCATGCGACCTTGCAGAACCTCCAACCGATACATCGTTTCACCCGCTTCTTTTTCGAAAAGCTGAGCTTTGATAACTGTCAATTGACATTATCTTTACACCCTTTTCCAGCTGGTTCCGTCCTTCGAGTCCTTGATTTCAACGCCTTTTTCTTTGAGCAGGTCGCGGATGCGGTCGCTTTCTGCCCAGTTTTTGGCCTTGCGAGCTTCCGTGCGCTGGCCGATTAAAGCTTCGATTTCCGCGGTGTCGTCGACGGCGTTCGGGTCCGGCTTCTTCACAAATTCTTCGCGAGGATGATCGAGCTTCAGTCCGAGTACCTTGTCGAAGTCTGCAACGAGAGCCGCCTTTTCACCTTCAGAAAGTTCCGTTTTCAGAATGCTGTTCAAGATTCCAAGGGCGCGTGGCATATTCAAATCGTCACCGATTGCATCCTTGAATTCCTGTTGCCACTTCTTGGCTTCTTCACTTTGAATCGCAGTCGCCTTGCCGATCAGCGGATCGGTCTTTTTGTGAAGGCTCTTCAAAGCTTCACGGGCGCTGTCGAGAGATTCAAAGCTAAAGTTCAAGTAGTTGCGGTAATGGCTGGTGAGGGCGAACAAGCGGTAATCCATCGGGTTGTAACCCTTGTCCATGAGAACGCTCACCGTCAAGAATTCACCCGAACTCTTGCTCATCTTGTTTCCATCCAAGCGCAAAAATTCACCGTGCATCCAGAAACGGGCAAACGGTTTTCCGGTTGCGCATTCGCTCTGAGCAATTTCATTTGTATGGTGAACGCGCACATGGTCCGTTCCGCCGCAATGAATGTCGAGCGTCGGGCCGTTGTACTTCATCGCCATTGCGGAACATTCAATGTGCCAACCCGGGAATCCGATTCCCCACGGGCTGTCCCATTCCATCAAACGTTTCTTGTCCTTCGGGCTGAACTTCCAAAGAGCAAAGTCCGTCGGGGCACGTTTTTCGCCCATGTCAATGCGGGAGCCCTGCTGAAGGTGTTCCACGTCCAAACGGGCGAAGTCAGCGTAATGCTTGTCCTTCAAACTGTCAAAGTAAATACCGTCCGAGGTGCGATAGGTGTAACCCTTTTCTTCGAGAGTCTTCACCAAATCGATTTGTTCCTGAATGTGATCGGTCGCCTTTGTCCAACGAGTCGGTTCTTCGATGTTCAAAGCGTGCCAGTCCTTCATAAAGGCGTCGGTATAGTACTGAGCGATTTCCCACACGCTCTTGCCTTCACGGGCTGCACCCTTTTCCATCTTGTCGTCACCGGTGTCGCCGTCGCTTGTCAAATGCCCGACGTCCGTGATGTTCACAATGTGGTTCAGTTTGTAACCATAATATTCGAGAGTTCTACAGAGCGTATCTTCGAAAATATAGGTGCGCAAGTTGCCGATATGCGCATAGTGATAAACCGTAGGACCGCAGCAATACATCTTCACGGTATCGTTACCGGGGAGAAGGCTGAACGGTTCTTTTTTTCGAGATGCTGTATTGTAGAATGTGAGAGCCATAGTATCCTTCAATTTAGGAAATTAACGTTCCTTGGAACGGCGTTCAAAGTTGAGCCAGTCAAACATCGGGAGCAAAGTGCGGTTATGCGGGTCTTCCGGGTTCTCAATGTACTTCTGGTAAATCGGGAACACCTGATTTTCGAGCGTTGTCTTGTCGATGTACAAGTGCAACCAGCCCGCCATCGAGATGAGGCCTGTGATATGCGAAATCACATTTTCATCGTATTCCGAAGATGCCTTGGCGATGAGTTCCGTAAGTTTTTTGTGGAACATACGGCCCGTGCCGCCGAACGAGAACTGCGTGCGAAGATCCGTCGCTTCATCCACAAGTTCGTGCACATCTTCCAAAAGTTCCGCATCGTGACCCTTCAAATACTGCAGAGCCATTTCGTGAATTTTTGCATTGATTTCGAGCGAAAGCGCCTTGCGCATCGTATCGGTAAGCGTGTGATCCTGGTCGGCGAGGGAATCGATCGAAAGGCCCTGCGAAAGAGCAAAGCCGTTGAACGACTTCGTGACGCTTTCCAAGCGGGACTTCGTCAGCAAAATGTTGATATGGCGCAGAGAATCGCTCATCAAATGACGCATGCGAAGCACGTAAGCGGTCGGGAACTGCACCTGCAACTGCTTAAACGAAACATTCTGATTCGGTACAAAGCTCACCGAAGCAGGATCCGTATCGCTGAAGACGACCGACGTAATTCTGCCCATCGAATCGCTCAACGTGAGAATCGTCGCTTCGGTCTTTTCACCGATATCCTTGTCGTCGAATGTCACATGGACAACCGTTTCAAACTTGCGAGAAGCTACAACCTTTGCAGTAATACGCGAATCGAGCTTTTCCGGATTTTCGTACTTGTCGAGTCCCATGTGCAAAACGACAGCCCGCTCCGCAAGAAGCTTGAGCGCGACCGGCATGTCCGGCATCGCATAGCGCACAAAGACTTCCGTACCGCTCCAACGATGTTCATTGGAAGTAGCGCGTCCGAGAATACTCATAAACTGGTCGCGAATCGGATGGTTGATCGGGAGGAACGGGCGGAGAAGTTCCATGGCACGTTCCGCATAGCGCATGTTCTGTACCGGTTCAAGACCTTCGATGTCGTTGAAGAACCAACCGCAGCTCGTAAAGGTGAACAGACAGAACTTTTCGATTTCCATCAAACGAATCGCCGTTGCACGAGCTTTTTCATCGCTCGGGTCGCGCAAGATTTCGTTCAAGAAATTTTCCTTGCGTTCCTTTTCTTCCGGCTTCACGAGGACGTCCACGTAAAGGTTGCGGGCGTCCCAAGCGTTGACCTTGCCGATTTTTTCGAATTCACGCAGGAATACGTCATCGGCAAACTTTTTCAAGAAGTTCATCGCATCACGAAGCGGCGTGCGCCACTTTTGATTCCAGTCCGCACCGCCGCCCGTTGAGCAGCCACAGTCACGGTACCAACGTCCCACGCCGTGTGCACAGCTCCAGGCGCAGCCTTCGGAATGTGCGTTCTTCAGTTGCACTTCGTACTTCGGCGGGAACTTTTCAAGGAACCAGCCAAAGTTCACCGGGATCATATTGTGCTGAGGAGCGTAATGGTTAAAGAGCCAAGCGGCACACATGTCGCCGAACGGTTCGTGGTGACCGTAAGATTCACCATCCGTTCCGATGCTCACCAGCTGAGGTTCGTCGCGGTTCGGGTCAAAAGCATCTTGGATGCGCTTACCAAAAACATTGGCGTCGCGGAGAAGATGTTCAAATCCGACAGCGCTCGAAAGCCACGGGTTGTAGAAGAAAACGTCCAGGTAACCATCGCAGATCTTGTTGCCTTCGGCGTCGACCGGGAAGATGCGGTACGGACGGGTCGTATCGATGTCCGTATTTTCACAACCCTTCCACGCATCATTCGTGCCGCCGAGCGGACGAAACTTTAAAGCCTGTGTCGGAGAAAGGATGGTGAACTTGATACCTTCGCGAATCAGATCCACCACCGTGTCCATATTGATTGCGGTTTCGGCGAGCCACATCGCTTCCGGCTTTCTGCCAAAATGCGTTTCAAAATCCTTGATGCCCCAACGGATCTGCGTAATGCGATCTTCCGGCGAAGCGAGCGGCATAATGATGTGGTTATAAACCTGAGCGATTGCGTTGCCGTGTCCAAGGCGCTGGACCGTTTTTGCATCCGCTTCTTGGATGCGACGGTAAGTGTCTGGCAAATGTGTGCGGATCCAACCCATCAGGGTCGGGCCCATGTTAAAGCTCATGTATTCATAGTTATTGACTATGTCCTTGATACGTCCACCGCCCGAAAGAATGCGGCTTGCGGCATTCGGGCTGTAGCACTGGGCAGCGATTCGGTCGTTCCAATCGTGGAACGGTGCGGCGCTCGGCTGATTTTCAATTTCACCCGTCCAAGGATTTTCACGAGGTGGCTGGTAGAAGTGTCCGTGAATTGCGAAGTAAAGTGGTTGTTTTGCCATAATCTTACCGTGGTGTAAACCTTAAAGAATTAACATACCATCGCCGTAACTAAAGAGGTGCAGTTGATGTTCCACTGCATACTTGTAAGCGGCAAGCGTATTTTCTCTGCCGTAGAACGCGGCGACGAGAAGAATCAAAGAACTTTTGGGCCAGTGGAAATTCGTGAGAAGTCCATCGGTGATTTTATAACGGTAGCCCGGATAGAAGAAGGCGTGGGTCACACCGGTTTCTGCCTTGAGTGTCCCATCTTCGGCGGCAATCGTTTCGATGACGCGGGTGCTCGTCGTTCCGATCGGCACAATGCGCCCGCCCGCCTTGCGAGCGTTGTTGATGATGTCCGCATTTTCCTGCGTGAGTTCGTAATGTTCGCCGTGCATTTTGTGTTCACGAAAATCTTCTTCCGAAATGTTCTGGAATGTTCCCGGTCCCACGTGGAGAGTGACCTCTGCGATGAGGACGCCTTTTGCCCTGAGATCGTTGAGCATTTCCGCGCTAAAGTGGAGGCTCGCGGTCGGAGCGGCAACGGCTCCATTGTATTTGGCAAAGATCGTCTGGTACGCCTTTTTGTCTTCTTCGTCGTCCGGACGGTTGATGTACGGAGGAAGCGGAACGTGCCCCTGCTTGTTCATAATCGCTTCGAGTTCGACCGGAGTCGTGTCAAAGCGGATCACACGGGCGCCGTCTGGATTGATCGCTTCCACGGTCACCTTGACACCGGCAATTTCCAGTTCACGTCCAATCTGGAAAGCTTTACCCGGACGCACCCAGGCTTCCCAACGGGCGTGCCCCTGTTCATCGGGGAAAAGCGTCTGCACAAGCAGAACTTCCACTTCACCGCCGTGCATCGTGTGCCCGTAAAGGCGTGCCGGTATCACCTTCGTATTGTTCACCACAATACAGTCACCGGGGTTAAAAAAGTCCACAATCTTCGGGGCGGGAACTATTTCGAGCGGGCCGCCGTTCTTGGAACAGTGCAGAATTTTCGTCTTACCCTTGCCCGGCGTGCGCGAAGCAATCAGTTCCTTGGGGAATTCAAATGAGTAATCAGACAGATGTGTCGATATCATGATAATGCTTCACTTGATTTTTTTAGCTGTAACCGCAGCCTTTCTTTAAGGCTTTCCGGTTCCAAAATTTTCACATCCGGAAGAATACCGAGCAACCAACCTTCGAGATCCGGAGTATCGCAAATATTCAATTCTACGGTCATCGGGTTCTGCTTTCGAATTTTGATCGGCGGATTAAAGTGCGCTTCCCGAAGCTGCGTCTGCAACCAAGAAGATTTCACTTCCATCACAAGCTTGATCTTCGGAAAATCCTTCCCTGTATATTTGCCAAAGCAATTCGCGTAAAGGTCTTTGTAGCTGAACGGAATTTCGGGGAAGAATCCGCCGGTCTTGCGGAAGTTCCGAATACGGCGCACGGCGAACAAACGACGTTCCAGTTTACCTTCCCCCAGCTCTACATAGGCGACAAGGTAAAGCGTGTCCACACGCAGCACAAGCTTGACCGGACAAATGTCGATTTTTTCTTCCGTTGCATTGTCGTGCGCAGAAACGTATGTAATTTTAAGCTTGCTGCGGTTCTTGATCGCGTCCAGGAACTTGTCAATTTCCGTTTCGCGGAACTGCAAGTTTTCGCTGTATTCCGAGAACGGTCCAAGGTCCACAACAAAATCGTTATCCACGTTGATGGCGTGATTTGCGGCTTCGACGGATTCCGATACTTCGCCGTTTAATATCTTGATCGCCTTTTTGATGCTTTTTCCGTGAGCGACGCCCATGTTGTCCAAGACTTTTTGCGCCGACTTCAGTTCTCGTATCAGAGATTCCGGGCGCTTCGGCACATCGGGCGAAATGAAGAAACGGTGCGTTTTCTTATCTTGCTTTAGACCGCAGTTTTCCCCTTCGAGCGTGGTGATGTAGCGGTAGATCGTGCGAATGTTGCAGTTCATGTAATCGGCGAGTTCTTGGATACTCGTCGGATGTTCCTGCAAACGCTTTTTCACCTGATTGAGTTTATCATAAGTCGAAGACATTCTTATATCTCCCCCAAGGAATTATCAATTCGGATACGGGTATCAATTCGGACTCCTTTCGCGGCACGTGCGATAAAAATATTCAAGAGGCTTTTTTGTAACATGCTTTTGACCGACCCTTCCACCAAAACGCCGTCCGCCATCGGAATAATGCGCAGACGTTGATCCATTTTTGCCTTTTTATCAAGCTTCATCTTGACTCGAAGCATATCCGCCACGTGTCGCATGTGCGGAGGTGGAGCGCCCACTTCTTCGATTTCAAACTGAGCATCACGCAAGCCTTGAATGTGACGTAGGCGCGCTATCGTCGTCCTGAAATCGCTTCCCGAAGTGTAATAGGCGTTCAACTTTAATATACCGTCCCTCACTTGAATTTCACAATTAAAGAACGGCGAATCGTGATCTTCTAAAATGCGGAGCACCGCACGCCAAAGTTCATCATCGGGAATCGGATCGCCCGGGATTCTCACCGAGAGCAAATCCACAACACCGCGAATATCCGGCAGTTTTTTGATTTCACGAATCACTTCTTCTTTTAACGGAAGTTCCGGAACCGATCCGTAAACGTAAACAACCGAATGCACCACGTTCAGCTTGACCGTCTCCACGATCGACGAAAAATACGTTTTCACGCATTCCGTCAAATGTTCAAGCAAAACACGATCCGGAAGCAGCTGATACTCATCTGGAAGCGTCATAAAAATGATCTTTCCGTTTTCAAGCTGCACCACGAGCTTTTCTGCGCCATGATCCGAAACACGACCGACGACAAAACCGGTCATCTGGCGCAACACGTGATAAATCGGATCGCCCAAAAGGGCAACACCCGCCTGCGCCGGCAAAAGTTTGAATCCCAGCGGAGCGCGTTCGTTAAAATGCGTCATCAGCGGGCGCGTGAATTTTTCACGTTCGCCTTGGCCAAAGTCGAGTTCCACCACTTCTTCCGTCCGCGTCGAATAATGTCCCGCAACGCAACCCGGTCGAGTTTTGCCATCGACGTAAACCCAATCGTTCGGCGCAATCCGATTTTGCGAAAGGAGCTTGGCATATTCCGCATTGAAAGACGGCTTACCGAAGTAAAGCTCTTGTGAGAACGCCACAAAGAACGTTTCGCAGAGTTTGCATCGGCAGACCAGAGGTATTCCGAACGGGACACCAGCGTGCACCGAAAACGGTTCTCGCGAATAAATGCTGTACGTTGAAATCGCACTGCATTCTGCGCAGTAGAACTTTTTTTCGATGAGTTTGTACGTCCAGGATCGGAGCATTTCGCCTCTGAACTAGTCCTGCATCAGCGGAAGAGCCGCGTCGATACGGCGAAGCGTTTCTTCCTTGCCGACGGTTTCAAAAAGTTCCCAAAGGCTCGGACCAGCGACAACGCCGGAAACCGCAAGACGCGGAGCGCCCACAAGTTCACCGACCTTATGACCGCAACGTTCAGCCAAGTCATAAAAAGCCTTTTCGATGACCGGCGTCTTAAATTCGTCGATTGCAGCGAGAGTATCGCGGACGAGAGTCGCAAGAACCTTAGAACCTGCGCCAAAGTGTTTCTTCATCCCCTTTTCGTCGTAAGACGTCGGAGCGACAAAGAAGTAAACAGACATATCCGCCAAATCCTGCACAAAGTGAGCGCGCGGCTTGAGAAGAGTCACGATCATGTCCAGACGTTCTTCCGGTTCGTTCGAAAGATCGATGCCCTTCTTTGTGAGACCTTCCTTCATGAGGCCCTTGAGGAATGCGTTGTCGCACATGTGAATGTGCTGAGCGTTCATCCATTGGAGCTTCTTTTCGTCGAAGCTTGCCGACTTCGGATTGATACGGTCCAATGTGAAACAATCGATCATTTCCTTCACCGTCATGACTTCGCGATCGTCACCCGGATTCCAGCCGAGGAGAGCGAGGTAGTTCACGAGAGTTTCCGGCAAGTATCCAAGATCGCGGAAGTCACCGACCGATGCAGCACCCTTACGCTTACTGAGCTTACCGCCGTTCTTGTCGAGAATCACCGGCAGGTGGCACCATACAGGAGGTTCCCAACCGAAAGCCTTGTATAAAAGTTCATGCTTCGGCGTGGAACTGATCCATTCATCACCGCGGAGCACGTGCGTCGTTCCCATCAAATGGTCATCGACGACGCTTGCAAAGTGATAAGTCGGGTAGCCGTCGCGCTTGATCAGCACGAGGTCGTCCAAAAGTTCATTCTGGTAAGAGATATGACCGCGGATCAAATCGTCGAATTCCGTCACACCCGTTTCCGGAACCTTAAAGCGGATAACCGCCTTTTCGCCAGCGGCAATACGCGCTTCGGCTTCTTCTCGGCTAATGTGACGGCAGTGACGGTCGTAGCCGGTAACTGGCACATGGGACTTTTCCTGTTCTGCGCGTACTTCCTGCAAACGTTCCTCGGTGCAGAAGCAGTAATAAGCGCAGCCCGCGTCCAAGAGCTTCTGGATTTCGCGGTGGTAGATTTCCAAACGATCACTCTGGAAGTACGGACCGCAATCCCCTTCGCAACCCGGACCTTCATCCCAGTGGAGACCGAGCCACTTGAGGTCACGCATCAAATCCTGAAGCGCCTGTTCATTGTAACGCTTGCGGTCGGTATCTTCAATGCGCAGATAGAACGTACCGCCCATCGCCTTGGCGAAGAAGTAATTGTAAATGGCAGTACGAGCGCCACCGACGTGAAGATAGCCAGTCGGACTCGGAGCAAAACGGACTCGAACTTTGCGAGTGGATTCAGACATAAGAACCTCGAATAAAAAATTCCAAAAGAGAATTAGAGATTTGTGAACAATAATAGTTTTTTAGACTTTTGCCGTTGCAAAGCCTTTGTCAAAAAGCGTCAAAAACTGACGCCTTAAAATTTTTGCTTCAAGAACGCCAAATGCAAGGGCTTGTCGTGGTAGACGTCTTCCGTCGAAGCGAGTTCCGCAGCCGAATATCCACTGCGAATTCGAAGCAAAAGAATCTGTTTTTTCGCCTCGTCAAACTGGAAGTCCATACGGAAAGTGCGGAAGGCGAGCTCCGCCGTATGCGTTTCCATATTTACCTTCACGCGGCGCCGTGTCGAATCCAGCGGGCTGTTTGCAAGCTGACATTCGGCAAAGCTTTGCAAATCCCAGCCGCACATTTCAAAAATCCAATCGCTTTCCGCCTTAAAAATTTCGCTCGGAACGATCTTCCACTGTTCCATGTTCTGCGCATCCACCCAGCCCGCTTTCGCATTCGGAAAAGCATCCGCCTTGGGAATGTAAGGCTTGATATCCAAAATCGGAGTTTCGTTCAACAGGTCCGCTTCATCGAGGTGCAACGTAAGCTTTTCCATGGAAACGAGCTTTACGCAAGAAAGTCCTATGGGATTGGGACGGTACGGGCTTCGCGAAGCGAAGGTTCCGACGCGGTCGTGATCCGCGGGCGGAACAGGCGGTCGAGTCGTCGGGCGCCAACCGGAATTCTGGTGAAAATGAAAAACGATCCATAGGCGTTCAAAACTTCCCAAATCGCGGAGAGCCTCTTCAAATCCCTTATGCGGTAAAAGCTCTATCCGTCCGGGATGCCCACGAAAAAAGACCCCCTGCCGCGGGACTTCGTACTTGTACGAAGCCTGGCTGTAGAAGGTCCCGATTGGTTCGAATTCAATTTTCACGCCTATAATTTAGCGTTTTACAGCGGTCGTCGTGTGAGATCCCGAGCGAATCATATACACGCCCGCCTTCAAATTCTGAATATGAAGCGTGTGACCGGAAAGTTCCGCTTCGGAAAGTGTTCCCGTCCAGACCATACGACCGTGCAAGTCATAAATCTTGGAAATACCATTCGAAGCGATCGGCGTGTAACCCACCTTACGCACCGGAATCGCCGAAGAACCACAACCCGTAGCGATGATCTTCGAAATATAAACGCCCGGACCATCGCTGTTGAAGGTAAGCTGAGTCGAACCGTAGACCGTGTTTGCGTCACCCGTTTCGCTTGCAAGGTCAATCGTCGTCGTCACCCAAGATTCGCTACCGCCCTGCACGCCGTACTTGTAATTCACCCATTGTGAACCGCCGGCGCCACCCACGTTCACATAGGTCGTCGTATCGGCCATGGAATGCATCGTCACTTCAATCGCGGAGCATTCCTGCAAAGCGGTGTTCACACTCGACGGCAAAGCAAAAATTGCATGCTGATAACCGCAATCGCTCTGAGGGCAACCGGCAAGAGGCACCTCCGCATAACCCGAAATTCCATCGAGAACCTTCGAACCATAAGAAACCGCAGTCAAGGATTCATCGCTTTTCCAGTTCGAAACATCGGTCGTTTCGCTATAATCCACAAGTACGAGCGTATCGGAAGAAACCGGCTTCGCATTACTTTCATCCGTTGTTTCGTCTTCGCAAGTCGTTGCAGACGCTTCGGTAGCGCCCTTCACCAGCACAAGCGTCGTCACGGAACGCGCAGGAAGCACAAAGCAGCTTGAAAGGGTAATGCTCTTGCTCTTAAAACCGTTTTCCTTGGACTGCACCGCATAAGCCGTGCCGTAACCCGAAACCTTCGGACGGTCAAGAGTCAAAGCCGTTGTACCGGAATTCGTTAAAACCAGCGAAATGGAATCCGCATCTTCGCTCACAAAAGCGACAGTCTTCAAAGCGGTTTCATCAGAAGCTGTCGAAATCACCTTCCAACCCGGATTCACAAACTTGGAATAGTGACGCATTGCGTGGTATTCCGGACTGATCGTGATTTCATCAGCCGTACAGTTGCCCCAGCCATTTGTGCAAACACCAATCAGCTGACCCTTGCCCTCACCCCAGAAAAGTTCCCAGGCGATGTAGCCGTTCAATTTGCCATCGGTAAAACCGA
Source organism: Hallerella succinigenes (assembly GCF_002797675.1). Lineage (NCBI taxonomy): Bacteria > Pseudomonadati > Fibrobacterota > Fibrobacteria > Fibrobacterales > Fibrobacteraceae > Hallerella > Hallerella succinigenes. The sequence goes on from NZ_PGEX01000001.1 coordinate 1,261,886, forward strand.
CCTGCATAATGTGCGCAAGGCCCACCATGTAAGATTCCACGCCATTTTCTTCCATAGAGCAGAATTCCGTCATAATGATCGGCTTTGTATCCGAGCCGTAAGAGCTTGCGATTTTCGTCATCGGAGAACGGAAATTTTCCGGGTTCTTGTAATTGTTCAAAGAATTGTCGTGGCCATCCCCGGCGTGATACAAGTGGTAAGCATACCCACCGAGTTTGGTTTCGTCCAAAACGTTCATGTAACCCTGGAAATTGTTATAGCCAATGCCAAGAGGTTCAGGACCCACAATCGTCGGTGCATTCGGAAGCGTTGAAAGGGAATCGTAAATAGCGATCAGTGCTTCGGCATAGCCTGCGCGTCTCGATGTTTCGCTCGGAGCAAAGAGCGTTTCTTCATACGTCGCAAACATATCCGGTTCATTCTGGAAACTGATGTAATCCGGGGCGATTCCGGCTGCGGCATACCTTTGATAAGAGACCTTCCACCAATGAGCAAAATCACCGTAGGCGTAACTACCGTACTTGTCGGAGTTCGAAGTCTTGAGAGTCGCCTTCAAGGAGTCGCCATCTGCGTCGCTTCCGTTCACGCTGCCGCTCGGTTTTAAATAAGCCGGAGCTGACCAACTCGACATCAAAACCTTCATCTTGTCACCCAAACGAGCCTTACCCGCCCGAATAATGATGGAATCGTTTTTTAGAGAAGCCGTAGTATCCTGTAGCCAATTACCGACACGTAAAAGCGAAAGGTTCAAACCCGTGAAAGCGGTGTCGTAAAGGGCTTCCTGTTTTTCATTACCGAGAGCCGTAATCCAATTCTGGTAATAGACGCTCCCCGCGCCAAAGCCCACCACTTTCTGCTTTGTAAAAGAAGGATCTATCGTCACAGAAGCTGCCGAAGCAATTCCCGCAGCCACACCGATCGTTACCGAAAAAGCCGCCAAAGCGGTCCACATTTTATGAGTCATAAGTTCTCCATTCATCGGTAAAATAAGTTATTCCATCCCAAACCGTACATGCGAAAGTTTAACTTACTTCTAAGGAGTTCCCGCTTAAGCTTTGTTCCTTTACTTCAAAATTGTATACATTTGAAATGTTCCACATCCAATCGGAGATTTGAATCTTATGGAAACCGCGCTCGAATTTTTGAAAAAAGCAGGCGTTTTTTACTTGACCACCACCGACGGCAACCAGCCGAAATGCCGCCCGTTCGGCATCGTCGCCAAGTACAATAACCGTCTGTACATTTGCACCAAAAACGACAAGGATTGCTACAAGCAGATGATCGAAAATCCGAAGGTGGAAATCTGCGCCATGGCGGGCGACGACTGGATTCGCATCACTGGCGAAATCGCTCCGGACCCAAACCGCGAAGCCAAAGAAGCTTTACTGGAACAGAATCCGTTCGCACAAAAGATTTATTCGATCGACGATCCGCATTTTGCCGTTCTCTGCTTTAGACAGGCTCAGGCCAATGTTTACCAGTCCGTCGGTCAGATCGTTACCATTCCGATGGTTTAATGTTCCTTGCAGCGCATTGCGGCGCCCGTCACATAGCCTTGAATGAATGTCGGGTTTGCGACGGTGCGACGCAAAAGTTCTTCCAGGGTAAAGTGTTTTTTCACATCCCGGACAACACAGCTGCAAATTTCTTTCGACACAACCGTCGTACAAGAATCCATCAAGAACTTTTCCATTTCCGCCGTGTACTGTTTTGGAACACAGGGCAAGATCATTTCCAAAGCGAGCGAGTCATTCATCTCGCCTTTTGAATCGACTAAACGGATAAGATTTTCTACACCGCCGTTCGCAATGATCTTTTGATAGGCGCATTCACACGTACTTGCCGCCCGGCTCGTTCCAAAGTACGGACGAATTTCTACGGCGCAGTCCGCAAGGAAAATGTTCTTGTATTCCGGGGATTCGAGCAACGCGCTCATCACGCCTTGGGCAAAGTCCGCGTCAACGCCCAAAGCTTCTAGCGCGGCGAGATCTTCTGCGGAAAAAGCCGAGGCGCTTTGAGCCCGTTTTGGCGTTTGAGATTTTTGAGCGTCTTCACTTGCGGCAAGCGCTCCGAGGGAGGAGCCCGATTTGAGCTTTGCATTGCATTCCTGCGAAGCCTTTTTCACAAAATTCGTGTAGCCCATGTCCGCATGACCGCGGCGCATTTTCAGTTCAATCGCATCGATCTGCGCCTGGGAATATTTCTGTTCCACCTTGCCAAAAACGCAATCGCAGAAAGCAAGCGAAGAGCCTCCTTCTTCGCAAGAGACGACAAAGTTATCCCGAACTTCTTCCGAAAGCGCCGCAAGCGAAATTGCGGTACTTGCCAACACGATGCCGAAAAAATGCTTCATGATTTTCAAATTACAAAAAGAAAGATCCTCCGTTCGGAGAACCTTTCTTGGTTTTGGTTGTGAGTAAGTGTTTAGTCTACCTTCACACGGCGAGAGAGACTCAAACCGGCGCCACGGACATTCAAGTAGTACGTTCCCGAAGCAATCGATCTGCGAGAAAGATTCACCGAATTTTCACCGGCGTTCGCATACACACGTACCGACTGCACCGCAATGCCCATCGCATTCATGAGCGTTACCCGCACCATGCCGGGATGCGCAGCGGTAAAGCGAAGAGTCGAAGTCGAAGAAATAACCGCCGGAGAAAGACTCATCTGCGTCTTCGCCACGTTCACCATCGAAATCGCTTCCGTCGCTTCAGAGCTCGAAGATTCCACGACTTCTTCGCTGCTCGAGGAAAGGACCGTTTCACTGCTAGACGAAATCGCGACAGAAGAGGAGCTCTTTTCCGAGGAAGAAGAAAGCGCAACGGAGCTCGAAGAAGCTGTAGAGTTTGCAGCCGTCACCGTAATCGTCCCGGACTTCGAAACGTTTGCCGTCGCACCGGTCGTCGTCACCGTGAACTTGTACGTTCCCACAGCTGCCGTTGCAGAAACCGAACCCGAAATCGTGATATTCAAGCCGTCAAGCGTTCCCGCGACACCATCCGGAAGACCCGTCACCGTTGCGCCCGTCGCATTTTCAATCGTGTAATAGAAGCTCGCAATCGCTTCACCCTGAGCGACCGTCTGCGTGGCAGAACCCGAACCGTGCTTGGTCAATGCCGCCGCACCGCTCACTGCCGCAGAGCTCGATGAAGTCGCGATCGAAGAAGAACTCTTCACTGAGGAAGATGAGGCTACAGAACTCGAAGACTCCGTAGCGCTCGAAGAAGCAGGCGTTACCGTGCCCGAAGAACCCGGATCCGGAAGGGTCGCTCCCGCATAAAGTTGAATGGAATCGCGGAGAGCATAAGCCTTTGCCTTCGTGCTCACATCGGTAATGCTCATGGAATACGTCGGCGTAAAGGCGTTCGAATTCGTGCCGCTACCGGAATTTCCACTCGTATTTTCCGTGTAATTGCCATTCGAATAAACCGCGGTATAGTCCCCGTCATAAAGGTCAATCGGTTTGTTCACCCCGATAAATACGTTGCCTTCCACACGCAAATTCGCTTTATAGGCAGCACGCACGCAGTGGCTCGCATCATCGCTATCGAAAAGGTTGTTCGCTACATGGACTTCGCCAAAACGCACGCGCGGCATACGTTCCTTGGCACCGTCTGCCCACCAGTTGTGATGCATCGTGGTTTTGAGTTTTCCGGAGTCAGTCGTTTTACTATCGCTATTGCCGATAAGGTTGCTGAACTGGTGATTTGAAGAAGCGCTGGTGTAGTGGAACTTGCTCCAAGAAATGGTCACATAGTTCGCACCGTTGATCACATCCAGGTTTCCATCTTCGCCGTCGTAGACTTCGACGTGGTCAATCCAAACGTGAGATCCGCCCTGGACATGCATGCAGTCGCCCGCGTCCTTATCGACAGCGCCAGCACCCTTCACTACAATGTTCCGGATGATGACGTTATCGCCTACAATGTTTAAAACGGTGTTGTCTTCGTTCTTCGTGCCGGTATAGGTTTGCGCAATGATCGCGCCCTGATAGCCGTAAATCGTCACGTTATCGCCGACATTGATTGCGCTCTTGGAAGGAACGGTATAAGTTCCCGGCTTCACATAGATCGTGTAGCCACCCTTTTCTGCATACGCGCGTAGATCGTCCACGTTACTCACGGTGACCGTGGTTTTACCCGCACCGCCCGTGGTGCCTCCGTTTTGAGTTGCCCATCCCGTCATCGGAAGATCCGGAGCGGTCACAGCAAATGCACTCGTTGCAAGAAGAGCCGTAGCGAAGATTGCCTGTTTTGTTCTCATAGGTCCACCCTTTTCCCTTTACTTTGAGAATGTTCTCAAAATTTCTAAAAGAAAATTTATATCAAATTATCAAAAACACAATAGATTTTTCAAACCACAAATAAATCAAATCAGAAAAACATTGAATTTGCGCAATTTCTAGGAACTTGAAAACAAAAATTTACAAAGTTTATGTCACAGACATCTCCATTGAAATGTTCTCAAATTTTCAATTCACCTACAAGGTGTTACGGTTTAGGTGGATTTTCAAAACGGAGTAGCGCCGCAGCGATTTCTTGTTCACGCGGAAGCTCCGAATCCTTGGAAAATCCTTGCGGAAGTCGGCGGAAGCCCACATTCTGAATCTGCACATAAAGTTTGTGGATCGCTTCGTCGGTCGGAAGCTCTTCTACGTTCTGCAGCATATTGAGCAAAAAGAGCCCAAGACCGCTAAGCTGTGCCGTACGAGCGGTCGGGAAAAGGGCTCGCAAATCCGCAGTGATGTAACCGATTGTAAGCTCCGTTCCACGCAGGCGAATCTTCACCTGGCGCTCCTGGGCGGTACGCGTTTTCACGCCGCCGACAAGATCTTCCGAGAGCGCCGGAAAAGGTCTGCACTTGAGATTTCCAAAAGACGGAAGCTTTTCAAGCGGAGCCTGCAGGCTCGAAGCCGCGGCGATTTCTTTCGCCTTTGCCGTCTCATCCATCGGCTCGTAATTCTTCATCACAAGCACCGTATCGGCGACCTTCAAATAATCGCCACAGGCGCCGACGACAAGAACCATGTTCACCCCGAGCTTTTTCAATTCTTCTGCGCGATCCGAAAGCGGAATCAGAGGTTCATCTTTTTCGCCGACGAGAGAGCGCATGCGCGCATCGCGAATGAGGAAGTTTACCGCCGATGCGTCTTCGTCGACGTAAAGAGTTTTCGATCCAAACTCAAGCGCTTCCATCACATTCGCCGCTTCACTTGTAGAACCGGAAGCGGAACGCGTTTCGAACTTTTCCGTAGAAACGCCAAAAGGGAGTTGTCGCACAAACGGCGCAATACGCGTTCCTTTCACAATGCGGCCCGGTTCCGCAGCAATGCGCATCGCCGACGGATCCGTTACAATCCATTCTCGGCCATCACCAAGAACATGCGGAACGGCAGAACTTTCCAGCGCCGAAAGAAGCGTCGATTTTCCGTGGTAAGCTCCGCCCGCGATAATCGTAATGCCTTTGGGAATCGCCATGCCCGAAATCTTTTTTCCACAGACTTCAAAGGTTTGGAGCAGTTCCTTCGGAGCTTCAAACGGGACCGCATCTTTTTTCGGAAGGTCGCTCGTTCCGGATTCACGCGGTAAAATCGCCCCGTTCGGAACGAAGGCGACAAAGCCTTTTTCTTGCACAGCGGCAAGGAGCGCTTCACGAACTTCCAAAGATTCAATATACTTCAGAGCTTCGGCGCGTTCCGCTTCGGAATTCAAATAGAGCGTCATCAAAAGGTCGGGAATCGTCGCCGTCAAAAGATCCACCGCCGCAGGCACATCGATAATGCGCTTGTCGCCCGGAAGCCCCACCGAGAGCATCACTTCGACGACCGCCTTGCCACCGTTTTCCGAAGGGCCGCCCACCCAAAGCGCGTTCCGCACAAGCACTTCTTCGCCCGGAACCAGAGCGTGAATCGGGAGCTTTTCTTCTTCCGAGCGGATTTCCACTTCCGCACTGAGCCTACGCAGCAAGTAGTCGGCAAGGGCCAAGCGTTTTACAGGAGAATTTCCCCATTCCGCCGGAATGCCGAGGATTTCAATCGGAGCGTTGAATTTAAGGCGCGAAGCCGGAGCATACGGATCTCCCTGCACATGGATAAATTCCATGTCGAAGTCGCCAAAGTTCCATGTTTTTCCGGTCAAGCTTTTGTACAGGCCATAGCTTTTGCCGGTAAAAGTGCGCAATTTTTGATAAAGTTCTTTCATTTACAAGCAAAAGTACAATTTATAAGGGCATTTTTACATTCCGAGCTCCGCCAAGGGCCATTTTTCTTTATATCTTAGAAGACGATTTAGAAGGAGTTACAAATGAAATTTCTCTCGAAACTTTTTGCATTCAGCGCTGTAACGCTCTCGTTCTGCGCAGTCGTCGCCATGGCCGAAGAACCTCCTCCTCGTGGAGAGCCGGCTAAGGTCACCATCCTCACCGAACCGTCCAACAGCGAAGTCTATCTCGGCGGCGAACTTCTCGGCAAGAGCCCGATTGAAAATCGCGACGTCAAGTCTGGTCGTTACACCTTGATCGTTGTGGACCAGGGTTACGAACTCGTCAACAAGCGCGTGAACATTTGGCCGAACAAGAAGAACGAATTCAACTTCGGCACCGTGATTCCGAAGGGCAACGTCGAAGTGACGACGAAGCCGGGCAAATGCTACATCTACGTCGACGGCGATAACGCCGACCGTACCGATGGCGCAGCTCTCACCGTGAACAACCTTGACGCAGGCGACCACATGATCCGTGCAGAATGCAACAACGGTCGTGCCGCGGAACAGCTTGTAAAGATCGAAGGCGAAAAGACGGTGAAGGTCTTCCTCGACGCCACCAAGGGCAAGAGATATTAATCGAAGCCTTTCTCAAGCGAAATGAGATTAAAAATCCCGTTGCAATGCAGCGGGATTTCTTGTTCATCTTCAACAACTGTACTTTACGCAGAACTCCTCAATCGGTACCGGACGCGAGTAGTAAAAGCCCTGGAAACTCGTCACGTTAAATTTGCGGAGCATGTCTCGCATTTCTGCGGTTTCCACGCCTTCCACACAAAGCTCCGCATTAAAAGCTTCCGCCAGCTGAGAAATGAACTTCACCGTGTTCCGATCTTCTTTATTCGACTGAATGTTCAGCACGTAATCGCGGTCAATTTTCACACAGTCGATCGGGAGCTTGCGCAAAACGCCGAGCGAAGAAAATCCTGTGCCGAAATCGTCCAAAGCGATTCTCACTCCTTCCTCACGAAGGCGCACAAAAATATTTTGCAGCAGTTTCACATCGAGCAAGCGACAACGTTCTGTGAGTTCAAGACAAAGATTCTTTGCTGGGAAATGCGTCGCTTTCAAAAGATCCAAAACCACATCGACAAAGTCCGTCCTTTCAAGTTGCGCATAAGAAAGGTTTACGTTCATCACAAAATTCGGATACTTGGCTCGAATCCGATTTCCGCAAATCATCGCTTCGCGCAAAATCCATTTTCCGAGTTCCGGGAAAAGACTATCCTGCTCCAGAATCGGCACAAACAGGAACGGCGGAACAAGACCGTAATCGTTGTTTCTCCAGCGGATCAATGCTTCCGCTCCACACATCTCTTCGGTTTTTGCGTCCACGACAGGCTGGTAATAAAGCTCGAAGCCCACACATTCGTCCACAATGCTGTTGCGGATCTCGTTCAAACGCGTGAGGCTGTTACGGCTTTCATCGATCACCACTTCCTGGAATTCAAATAGTTCCCCATGATGGTTCCCCTTGGATTCGTGAAGTGCAAACCTGAGGCACGAATACACCGTATCCGGGCTCACCGAAAAACGCTCCAAGTGCAACGCTCCCGCGCAAAGCGAAAGCGTCAAACGGTCCGAGCCCACATAGAATTCCTTGGCACAGGTTTCCTGCAAATCCGCATAGATTTCACTCAAGCGCTGAATCGAAGACTTTTGCGCAATCACAGCGAACTTGGTTCCATCCATGCGGTACACCTGGCCTTCGCAACGGAATTCCGAAAGCAACAGCGAGCCTAGCTTTCGCAAAGCGCGGTTTCCAAAGGTATAACCAAAAATATCGTTCGTGCGAGAAAATTCCTCGACGCCGATCATTAAAATATCGAGTTCCTGTTTTTTCCAGAACGCCGACTTCAAATCATCCAAAAAACCGTAAAGACTGCGCAAGTTCGTTACATCATCAATGTAATTGACGCTGTCATGATTCTTAATAGAACCGCAAAAATATTCAGGCTTTCCATCATCGTCATGGATGACAACACCCTGACAAACGCAGACCACATATTCGCCGTCTAAACGACGGGCGCGATATTCCAAGGTATGATTATTGTCAGAGCCAGCAAAAATCGCATTGATACTTTCGTTAAAATATTCGCGATCCGTCGGATGCAAATGTTCATTCCAAATGCTCTGCGCATTTTCCATATATTCCGACGGAAGGCCAAAATAATCCACAGCAGACTTGGACCATCGCGAAAGATCTTGCTTCATGTCGCACACATAGACATAATTTCCACCACTTACAATGGAGAAAGCGTTAAACATGGAATCCAATTTTTCTTTTCTAACCATAAACACGCCCCTCCGCTATCTCATCACCACAATCTGGTTTCGACCTTGTTTCTTCGCTTTGTAAAGCGCATTATCCACACGCATCAAAATCTTATCCGATGAATCATTTTCACAGACTTCAGTCACGCCGAGACTAATCGTCTTATGATGTGCAACCGTAAAGTCCACTGCGGCAAAAGAGGTGCGAATGACTTCTGCCAAAAGCTTTGCGCGTTCCGCCTGAATTCCCGGCAAAAGAATCATAAATTCTTCTCCGCCCCAACGGCCGATACTTGCCTCCGGAGCGTGATCCTTGATCGCACGCCTAGATACATCCGCGAGTTTCAGAATGACAGCATCCCCTTCCTTATGGCCACAGGCATCGTTCACCTGCTTAAAAAAGTCGATATCGTACATCAGCAAAGAGAACTTTTCGCCTGTTTCCTCGAAAACTTTTACGCTTTCCTTGATACGGCGCTGGATTTCTCCACGGTTCAAAAGCTTTGTCATGCTGTCCGTGATCGCCATTTCGGTGAGCTTCCTGTTCGCTTTTTCGAGTTCTACCGTCGCAGCGTCAATAAAGGTCGCGAGGCGGTTGATCATCGAGACCTTTCCGGCGAACTGTTCGTTCTGCATTTCAAAATGCACGTTCAAATCCTTAGGACCTTCACGCAAAGCGGCGACGACAAGAGTCACGTTGTGCTGATTCAAGTACCCGTCGGTTTTCAAGAATTCGCTCGAGGTATAAAAGCCCGAAGTCGAAGCAATACTCTGAAACGGGAACGTTTCCTTACTGATTTCGTCGTCACCCCAGTACGTGCGACGTGCGGCGCAAGAGAAAATCTTGATCTGTTCCGGCTGGAATTCCGCAATCTTTTTTCCGTCCTTCTGAATACTTTCAAGAATCGTCCACGGATCACCGTAAGCAATTCGCGCGCTCACATCCTTTTCAATATCCGAAGTCATCGTCAAAGAACCGTCTTCGTTGCTCGCGATCGGCGCTCGCAAAATATCGATTCCATGATGTCTATAGAAGAACGGAAATTCAAGAGTATTGCTAAAGAAGTGTTCGTTGTTCGGTATATTCAAATATTTGTAGTAAGCGTCATAAGCGGGGCGATCGTCGAGTTCTTGCAGAATGCAGCCATCCGCCTTGGTCACCTTGAATTCACGGCCAAGAGGTTTCCAACCCGTGATGAATGTCGACATCACATTCAGATCTTCACCGCCGAGCAATAAGAAGACGACACCCTTTTCCGTATAGCCGCGCACTTTACTGAACACGCAAGCTTCATCGTTATTCAAGTCCGGGTTAAAGGCTCCGCCACCAAAAATCTCGATGTCCGGATCCACATCGGTAAACGCATCACAGAACGGCGTCATCGACATACCGCGAATCGTGACAAGCATCGAAACCGCTTTCACCCACGGATACTTGACGAGCTGTTTCTTAAAGTCCGCCACGACATCGAGAGCGCAATCTTCTGTCAGCACATAGTGCATCAGTTTTACACGCGTCGACGGGAATTCGAAAATGGTACACACCACACCGATTGGCGACGAAGAAAGTCCGCCTTCAATGATGTTACCGTTCGTGGAGCAGCCCATGTACAGTGCGTCCGGCACTTCTTGATCGATAATCTCACAAGCAAGTTCAATTTGCGAACGTTCAATGTCTTCTGCATAAAATTCGAACAGGACACAAGAAGTCACCTTCGATCGACGCCATTGGTTGATCTTATCCAATTCTCTTTTCAGCTTCCCGATGCTGGTATATTCAAATTGAAATTGCTTCATAGTCTCAATGTATATCCATTTTTAGAAAAGAGATTCCTCGCATTCCTGAGCGACCCTCAAATTCAACAACCCTATACATTCAATATATGCACAAACGAAAAAAGACGGATAAAAAACATCCGTCTTTTTTCAGAGGCAACGCCCGGACTCGAACCGGGGAATAAGAGTTTTGCAGACTCGCCCCTTACCAACTTGGGTACGTCGCCATGTGACTGCAATTATAGGAAATATTTTGTTATTTTCCAAGGTGATGATGCGCAGACTCCCTCTAAAAAAACGCCTTTTTTGCACATTTATCGAGCTTTGGCTCCGCTCGTTGAGGATTAATTGGGGAAATTCTGTGGATATGTCAAATCCAGGAATTCTAGCGCTGTGGCACCAGGACCTGTTTGCGGCGACAGCCGCCTTTCGAAAATCCGGACTCGTCGCCTTCATTTCACCGAGTTCCGATGGAGAAATTCTTGCAAAAATCGCATTTGACCTCGGGTACAAGGTCGTTCGCGGCTCCAGTTCCGAGAAAACGCTCGAAATTCGCGAGGTTCTGCGGCAGCTGAAAGAGGGAAATTCCTGCGCAATGGCGCTCGACGGTCCCAAAGGCCCCGCTCTTCAGGAAAAGCCCGGTACGCGTTGGCTTGCGGAGCGGGCAAACGCTCCGGTTTACAAACTGGAAGTCCGCTATGGGGCGCATTTTTCGCTCCGCAGCTGGGACAAGGCAAAGATTCCCCTCCCATTGTCAAAATTGACAATTTCATTAAGCTATCTTTGAAATGTGTTTGATTCTGATTGGGAGTATTGAATGATTTATTCTACCTTCGTCGCTTTCGACTTGGAAACAACGGGTCTTTTCTCTAACAAAGATGAAATCGTGGAAATCGGTGCCGTCAAATTCACCGTTTACGACGACAACGGCATCATCCGTCCCAAAAAAATTTCGGAATTCCAGACCTTGGTAAAACCACCCATGATGATTCCGGACGAAGCGACACGAGTGAACCACATTACAAACGAAATGGTGGAAAACGCTCCAGACATCAATACAGCCCTGAAAAAGTTCACCGTTTTCTGCGGCCAGTCCGCGATTCTCGTAGCCCATAACGCAGACTTCGATGCGGGATTTTTGCACGTCGCCTACACCAAGCATCCACAGCTTTTGCCGGGCAATCCGATTGTCGATAGCCTGCGCGTCGCCCGTTCGATTTTGCCGGAACTCAAGAGCCATAAGCTTGGCGATCTCGCCCACATGTTCCAACGCATCAAGGGCCAGATCAAGCTCGCGATCAACAACGACGAAATGCACCGCGCCGTTTACGACTGCGAAATGCTCATGGAAGTTTTCGTCGCCCTTCTCCGTCGCCGCATTCGCAAAGAGGATTGGGATATATCCCGCATTCTGAATTGCATCATCAAGCACGGTTCGACGCCCGCGTACCTGACAAAGATGAATTAAAATTTTCCGCATTGAAAATTCCTACGGAAACCTGTGCATGCGTACGTGCCATTTTTGACTTTTTTCAGTTTTTTCGTACATTTAAAGCATGCTACTTCTTTTTGCGTTGCTCATTATCGCGTCGCTTTTTGCGACTCGTATTTCCGATAAAATAGGGTTCCCCGTTCTTGTGGTATTCCTCGCGGTCGGCTTGATTGTCGGCAGCGACATTTTAGGACTTATCGAATTCAGCGATGCGAAATTCACCAAACAGGTTGCCGACATCCTACTCATTTTCATTCTGTTCGATGGCGGATTCCGCACCATGCGCTCCGATTTGAAGGTTGCCGCCAAGCCGGCAATCACGCTCGCCACCTTTGGCGTCGCCGTCACCGCAATGGTTCTCGGAATTTGCATTCATTGGATTATGGATTACGATTGGATGCTTTCGATGCTCATCGGCTCGATTATTTCATCGACCGATGCCGCCGCCGTCTTCTTGATTACGCGGCAAAACCCGTTGAAGAAAAAGCTCGCCGCCACCCTGAATGTAGAAAGCGCGGCAAACGACCCGATGGCCATTCTTTTAACGCTCGCCTTTCTCGGAAGCATCGCTGGGGAAGACACAAGCCTCTGGGAATTCTTCAGCCGACTCGCTTGGCAATTTTCCGGCGGAATCCTTATCGGATTTTTAGCAAGCAAAATAGCCCACTTTCTTTTTAACCATCTCCACTCCGAAAACCGCGGATACTATTATGTGTTGCTCATCGGCGTGATTCTTTTCGGTTACGGTTTTGCCGATCAAATTCAGGCAAACGGCATCATTGCCGTATTCTTTATGGGCTATTGGCTCGGCAACTCGGAATTTGTGGCCAAGCGCGGTGTTAGCCTTTTTCTGGAAGGGATTTCCACCTTCTGCAACATGGCGCTGTTCCTGATGCTCGGACTGCTCGCGTTTCCGAGGAACTTTGCACTCGTCTGGAAAGAAGGCCTTTTAATTGCCGCATTGATGATCTTTGTCGCAAGGCCTGTCGCTGTTTGGCTTTCGACTCTCCCCTTCCGCTATTCCACAAAAGAAAAACTTTTTGTGAGCTGGGGCGGCATCAAGGGCGCGGTTCCCATCGTGCTTGCGACGTACCCCGCCGCCTATGGTTTAAAGGATGCGGAATCCGTCTTCAACATCATCTTCTTTGCCGTCCTGGTTTCTTGCCTTTTGCAGGGGAGCACTCTCGGAAGAATCGCGAAACGCGCCAAGCTGACCATCCCCAAGTCCCCGGTCTCCCCCTTTTCCGTGGAACTGCATGCAATCAAGCAATCCGACATCGACATGTTCGAATTTTTGATCCACGACGATTATCACTGCGCCAAAAAACGCATCCAGGATCTCAAGTTCAGCACGGATGTCGTTATCACGTCCATCACTCGCAACGGGAAGATTCTACCGCCACGTGGAGCCATCGAACTGCAACCTGGAGACATCCTGTTCATCCTCGCCCCGCTTTCGCGTCAACACGCACTGAAGACATTCTTAAGGGAAGGCTCCGATCCTATCGAAGAACCATAAACAGAATCTTCCCGAGCAAAGACTCTTCCTTTAACAGAAAAGCCCGCTGCATCGCGGGCTTTTTCCATTCGGAATTTTTGAAATTTGCATTTAAAACACGAAATGTCGCTTTAACGAGAAAGCGACTTTTCGTGTTACAAAATCCGGAAAAGGATTAGAGACCGAGTTCTTTCACGACGGCATAAATGCCGCGCTTTTCGATCGTACGAAGGCCAGCGGCACTCACGCGAAGAGAAACCCAGCGATCTTCTTCCGGAACGTAGAAACGCTTCGTCTGAAGGTTCGGAAGCTGACGAATCAACTTCTTACGGTTCGAGTGAGAAACCATGTGGCCAACGAGGGCGCCTTTTCCAGAAACTTCGCAAATACGGCTCATTGTATAACTCCGTGTTTTAGTGGGCACAACATTAGTTAATTTAACGGATTTCGTCAAGATGCTAATTCTGCAGGTAAAGGGAACTTTAACTTTTCCTGCATAGTCACCCAGTTTTCGACCTCAATTCCGGGATATTTTTCACGCATCCAGGCCACAACGTCTTGAACGAGGTCCTCCGGGGCGCTTGCGCCACTCGAAAGGCCCACCGTATCGATTCCGTCGAACCAGGATGGATCCACATCCTTCACACTGTCGATCAAATGTGAAGGAATCCCATGTTCTTTGCCCAATTCCGCCAAACGGCTCGAGTTGGACGAATTTTTAGACCCGACTACCAGCAGGGACTGCACCTGATCGCACAGGGAAGCGACTGCTACCTGACGATTTCCCGTCGCATAGCAGAGATCGCCGCGGACTGGGCCCTGGATATTCGGGAATTGTTCCCGAAGGGTATCGATAATGTCCTTGGATTCAGAAACAGAAAGCGTCGTCTGCGTAATGTAGGCGAGTTCCGTCCCTTCGGGGAAGGACAATTTCTTAACGTCATCCGCCTTGCGGACCAAAGTCATGCAGCCTTCGGACACCTGGCCCAAATGGCCTTCCACTTCCGCGTGGCCCGCATGGCCTATCAAAATCACGTGACGTCCAGCCGCATGGTGACGTTTGGCGCTCATGTGAACGCGCTGCACCAGAGGACACGTCGCATCCAGCACGTGCAGATGGCGCTTCTTCGCTTCTTCGTAAACCGAATCCGGTACGCCGTGCGCCGAGAAAACGACAGTCGCCCCTTCCGGGACTTCCTGCAGGTCTTCGACAAAGATCGCACCCTGAGCCTTAAAGCGGCTCACGACAAAAGCATTATGCACAATTTCATGGCGCACATAAATCGGGGCACCGAATTTTTCGAGTGCCTTGGCGACAATATGCAAAGCGCGATCGACTCCCGCGCAAAATCCACGAGGGCTAGCTAGAACAAGTTTTTTCATACAGAGGCATCCATATTGTTCTTGGATTCCGAGTCGTTCTTGGATTCCGAATTATCCGTCTCAAGCGTCGTCTGAATAAAATTGACGAACGCGTTATAAGAAGACACCACCTTTTCCCGTTCATGGGCAAGGAAGCAGTAAACCCGTTTCACGTCGGGAACCGAGCGAGAAGAATATTCCGCAGCGGTCTTGATCTGCGCAATCGCACCTTCCCGAAGAAGCGCTTCCACCGAAGCCTGTTGCCCGCGGGAAAACGGACCGATGCAAGTAGCGACACCCAGCTTCAAAGATTCCCAAAAATCATGCACGCCCAGAGAGCGCGAAAAAGATCCGCCGATGACCGACGATTTCGAAGTCTGCAAAACTTCTGTCAGCTTGCCGTAAACGGTCACAAGCGAAACAGCTCCCGGTTTGACTTCCGGCCATTCCACAGTCGAAATGCCCGCCTGTTCCAAGCCTTCGCGGAACTTCGGCAACTCTTCTTCAAAGCGCGGCGCAAGCACGATCGATTCATTCGCCTTTACCGCAAGTTCAAGCATTTCCAGAAGAGGTTTCCATTCTTCTTTGTGAAAAGAAAGGAAAGCCGTATCGACGCAGAAATCCTTGGGAGATTCCACTTCGGAACCGGACTTTGCCCACGAGAGAAGTTTCCAGTCACCACCGATAATCGTTTTCGCCGCAACGGAATAATCCCCTGCCGCCACAAAACGCGTCAGGTCCGCACCCGTCTGCATGCTCACAAAACCGATCGAACGGAATTCATGCGTATCGATGCAACGGTAAAAACGTCCCGAAACCAAAGCGACCGACGGACGGATCGAACGCTCCCGCATCGCCGCGAGATATCCCGGCCAAAGTTCATTTTCGGCAAGGACAAGCATCACCGGCTTTACCGCATCCATAAAATTCTGAATCGCGCTCTGCGTATCGAGCGGCGCTATAGAAACGAGAACGCCTTCTTTAGAGGCAAGAGGCTCCAAATAAGCGCAGACTTCTGCCTTTTGCGTTGTAATCAGAATGGGCGGGAGATCCGGAAGCTCTGCCCTTAAGATTTTGGCGAGCGAAAGGAGCATTTTGCATTCGCCAAGGCTTGCCCCGTGCATCCAAAAGCAAGGGCCTTTCGGGAACGGACCGCGAATACGATCTTGGATTTTGAATTTTTCATTGAATGACGGAACCTTGCCCGCAGCAAGAGCTACAATACCCAAAGTTCTACGAATCGCATTCAAGCCGAACATTTCAAATCCTTCTTACAGCAACACCGGCAATTCCACAAATCGCCGAACAAACAGCAACAATGTATAAAAGATCAGCCACACCCACGTCCAACGATCCGCTAAAACCGAAGCCAAAACGGAGCGTTTTACGCCGGACGACGTACATTCGCCTTGCGCAGCCGAAAAAGATGTCGGAAAGAACATCGGAGTGCGATTAGCCCAATTCACAAACCGTTCTCCGAACTTTTTTTTAAGAAAGACATCTTCCGTTTTCGCAAGCGGGAATACAAATAAAGTAACTCCCATCGCAAACGCAAACGAAAGGGTTTGCCAGCCTAAATGAAAGAGCACAAACGCATAGCAAAAGCACAAATTAGAAAGGTACAGCGGATGGCGAAGTTTTGCGTAAATTCCCCACATCACAAGTTCCGGCGCAGCCTTTTCGTTTCCACGCGTATGTTCACCTATCACCCGGCGCGCCTCCACACGGAGCACAATACCGAGCAAGGCAAGAATCCCCGCCGAAGCTGGAATCCATTCCGAAGAATGTGGAAAAGCCCAAAGGGCTACGGCAAAGATTCCAAGGATGACGCCTCGGAAACGGTACAGAACATTCATGCTCGCCCTTCCAGTCTTGTAAAGTCTAAGATTTCAAAGCGCTCCGTCAAATCGTTCGACATCGGTTCGTGCGTCGCAAGCAGCACCCATTTTCCGCGGGCCTTTGCCGCAGCGAGAAGCGCAACCAAAATCGGAGCGCGTTCTTCTTGAACCACAAAAGCAAAAGGTTCGTCGAGCAGTAAAATTTTGGCAGGCGAAGCGATCGCCCACAAGAGAGCGACTTTGGCGCGTTCTCCGCCCGAAAGCCCTTTTTTTTGCAAAAGCTTTTCTCCGCGGACGAGTTTCCATAGTTCCGCAAAGGCCGCGTTCCCTTGCAACGCCTGAATCTTTTGCAACACAAATTCCCGTGGCGGTAAAATCAAATCCTGGGAAACCGAAAAGACGCCGTTTCCGGCAAAATTTTCTGGCAGCAAAATGCTTCCCTTCTTCGATTCTTCAAGGCCCGCAACGAGCTTAAAGAACGTTGATTTTCCGCAGCCATTCGCTCCTTGCAAAAGGACAGGCTTTTCCGTTTGCAGTAAAATGTCCAAGCCTTGGAACACAGGCGTCTTTTCCATGTCATCGGTATAAGAGAAGTCGATCTGCGAAAGTTCGAGCGTCCTTTTTGCATGCGACTGCAAACGTTTTTTGCGCGGAGCCTTTTCCAGTTCAAAGAGAACGTTCTCTGCGCTTTTGGCAAGGCGCATCTGCGGCAAAAGGCGCGAACATTCCTTCACCGGTTTATAGCAAAGAAAGAGCGCGGAGCAGTAAAGGACCAGGCCTTCCGCATCGAGCTTGCCGTTCAAAATCATCCAACCGCAAAACCCGAGAATCAGTATCACAGAAATCACCGAAAGCGATTCCATTCCCTGCGCAAGCACCACCTTGCGACGTCCCACCGAAACGCTGGAATTCAACACGGAACGCACCTTGGCAAAAAGGCTCTGCACAATCCGCGAAAGATCTTCTGCCGAACTCCACAGCCGAAAGAAACGCTTCGCCGATTCCACTTCGGAACGGAGCTCTCCGCGCTTCACCATTTCTTCATCGACCGAAGGTTTCATCGCGTGCAATTTTTTTTGGATGTAAGAAATCACCGGCAGCACCACGAGCAGTACCACTAAGGTGAGCCACGGAGACATCACAAACAGCACCGGCAAAAAAATCACCAGCTGTAAAATCGCCTGCAAGGTAAACATCAACGTTTCTGCACTTGCGCTTACCGTGTGTATGGAATCGTAAGCGACCATCAAACGTTCTTCGCTCTGTACCTTATGGTAATATTGGGGAGAAAGGGTTCGCAGGCGCCGCGCAAACCACAGCAAAAGCCCCGCTTCCACATGACGGATCGTCTTCTCGACTGAAATTCCGCGCATGTAAGAAAACACCCAGCGCAGCGCAACCAGTCCAAGTGTGACTCCGAGCCATTCCGCAATCGTCGTCCCGGCCGTTTTTTCTAGAATCTGAATGAAGTGTCGAATCGCGACCAAAAGCGCTGCATCCGCAAGACTCGCCAATAAAACGAGCGGAAATAAACGCAAAAGCGCAGCCATTGCACTGTTTTTTAGCCATTTCGACAGATTCATACGATAAAAAATAGAATTTTCACAAAACCCCCTTGACAAGCGAGGAAGAATATCTATATTTGGCACATCTAAACAATGCCCCTATCGTCTAGTGGCCTAGGACTCGGGATTTTCATTCCCGCAACAGCGGTTCAAACCCGCTTGGGGGTACGAAAAAGAACTCGTCAAATTGACGAGTTCTTTTTTTATGCCCTGAAATCGTCAAAGCCCAAAACCCTTTTAGCCAATCCCTTCCATAATGTTTAGCTTTTCAGCGCATTCCAAAAGGATGGCATTATGCTGTTAACAAAATTCTCTCAATTTCTTTCCAAATACACCACGCCAGTTGTTTTGATTTTCGCGGTCGTGGCTTTCATTTACGCTCCTTCCTTCGCCTGGGTCAAAGGCGACACCCAGACTATCATTTTAGGCATTATTATGTTCGCCATGGGGCTTACCCTTTCCCCGCAAGACTTCGCCATTTTGGCCAAGCGTCCGGGCGATATTCTCATCGGCACTTTGGCGCAGTTTACGATTATGCCGCTCATCGCGTTTACGCTTGTGCATTTAGGGCTTCCCAAAGGCATCGCAATTGGCCTTCTGCTCGTCGGCACATGCCCGGGCGGCGTTTCTTCAAACATAATGTCGTTCCTCTGCAAGGGCGACGTCGCGTTTTCCGTGGGCATGACGGCGGTGAACACGCTCCTCGCTCCGGTTCTTACACCGGTCCTTATGAAGATTCTCGCCGGTGAAATTGTGGAAGTCAACGCATGGGGACTTTTCAAGACAATTCTCTGCGTCACGATTTTCCCGGTCGTCGGCGGCTTTGTTCTGAATTACCTATTGAATAAAAAACAGGGCTTTCTGATGGTGCGCTCCTGGATGCCGGGCATTGCCGTGCTCGGCCTTGGCGCCATCGTCGGCGGCGTGATTTCGCTTCTCGGCAGCAAGTTCTTCAGCTCGGGCATCATGATTTTCCTCTGCGTTTTCCTGCACAATTCCTTAGGCTATGCCACTGGATATATAATCGGAAAAATCGCCCACATGAGCAAGGCAAAGAATCGCACGATTTCGATCGAAGTCGGCATGCAGAATGCGGGCCTTGCCACAGGCCTTGCAACGCAACACTTCCCCGCTTACCCGGAAGCCGCCGTTGCCGCTGCGATTTCCTGCGTGTGGCATTCGATTTCGGGAACGATCCTCGCCGGCATCTTCATTTTGATGGATCAGCACGCCGAAAGGAAAATGCAAAAAGACAAAGACCGCGTCTTGAATGCGGCCCAGTCGTAACTCTTCCATCATTTTGAATAGATCTAGCCCTGTTCGAATTCCAAAATCGCGCAGGGCAATTCTTTTTTCAAAAGCTTCACGTAAATGAAGTTTCCCTCCGTCAAAACCTGCGGCACGATTTCTTCGCCGAGCTTCACCGGAACCTTGTATTCCACGCGAACACCTTTCACGTTAAAATCTTCCGGCAAATATTCCGAGGCGATCCGAACGTAATGCGCATTGTTCAAATGCTGATTGTAATCGATGTCGTTTCTTGAAACGACAACCGGCTCAAAGGTTTTCACTTCTGCGTTCGGGACGACAATGCGACGGTCCTTGTAATGCATTTCAAGTTTCGGCTCATAAGTGTAGGCATCTATGACTTCTTGCGGAAGCTTCTTCATGCGACCGGTCTTCAAATCGCAAAAGACGCCTAGACTCCACGTTTTGTAGCAAGGATTTCCCGCTTCGTCGTAGATGAACGTGTTGCGGAATCCGAAGAGCGGTTCGCAACCGTAAACGCCTGTTTGAATCGTGAGCTTTTCCTTATAATTCGGAACGCGGACGACTTCGACCTGGCGCGAAGCGATCAACTGCGCAAGTCCATGTGCCCGCAAAAAGTCCCTGTATTCCGTAGCGGTATCGAGCCAGAGTTCGGAACAGTCCTGCATCATCTGGAATGCAGAAAAGAGTTTCAGTTTTCCATTGCAGTCCGTGCAACTGGTGGTTACCTGATCTTGAATCTTAAGCACAAAAGCCTCCTGTCAGCCATGTAAAAACTAGACCGAGCAAAGCGCACACCCCAATCATCTTCATGGGCCCTACCTTGAAAAATTTTATGCAGACAAAAGTCAGCACACAAAGCCCTGCAGAAAAGATAAATCCAACGGAATCTTCCGAGTAAGAGCCAAAGTTCTCTTTGGTCATCAAAAGGAGCGTCGCCGCCGCCAAAAGTCCCACCACTGCGGGCCGCAAACTGTCAAGCACCAGGCGCACCGAGGCATTATCCTTGTACTTCATAAAATAGCGGCTAATCAAGAGCATTAAAATCGTCGTCGGAAATACGAGCGCAAAAGTCGCCGTCATACTGCCGAGAATGCAAAGGAACTGATTTGCGCCCTCATTCTGTAACGCGGTATAGCCCGCATAAGTCGCCGTGTTGATTCCCACAGGTCCTGGCGTCATCTGGCTAATCGCCACAATATCCGTAAAGTCACCCGCCGTCATCCAATGATGATTCATCACGACTTCATGCTGGATCAGCGAAAGCATGCCGTAGCCTCCGCCAAAGCCAAAAAGCCCTATCTGGAAGAACGTAATGAAGAGCGAAAGGAAAATCATGCTTCACCCTCCTCTTCTTCACGGTCCGCTTTTTTGCGCTTCGCCTTCCCCACAAAGAATCCGGCAAAACCTGCCGCCAAAATAATGAGAATCGGAGAAACCCCGCAAAGCCAAATCAAAAGGGCGCTCACCACCGGAATCCAAATCGTGAACTTGTTCAACTTCGCCTTTTTCGCCATGTTAAAGGTCGGCACCGCAATCAGCGCCACAACCGCCGGGCGAACGCCGCGGAAGAGAGCAGCCACGTAAGGATTTTCCTTGAACTGATGGAAGAAAAGAGCAATCAAAAGAATAATCAAAAACGAAGGCAAAGCCGTACCGACTGCGCACGAAATTCCGCCCTTCACACCGCGCAAGCGGTAACCGATAAAGATGCTGATGTTGATTGCAAAAACGCCCGGGCAGCTCTGTGCAATCGCAAGCAAATCCATCAATTCATCTTTTGAAATCCAGTGCTTTTTATCGACAATTTCCGTTTCGATCATCGGGATCATCGCATAGCCGCCACCAAAAGTGAACAATCCTATCTTAAAAAATGTTCGAAAACTTTCTAAGTAAAGATTGTTCATTTTGCGCCTTCTTTTAGATTAATTGAACCTCAACATCAAAGCGATTTCAAACGAAAGGATCTGTTCCGTGTGGGCGGTTTCATCATCGAGTTTTTCATGGATCTGGCGGTATTCGACGTAAGCGCTCACGCTCGCCATTTTGTTGAACTGATAGCCGGCGCTAGGACGGACGAACCATTCATGCACTCGCGACGGAACCGTACGATCGGTCTTTTCGAGTTTCGGGAAGTACACGGTATAATCGTTTCCTTCTATCGTCCACTTCTTGTAAACGCCATCCGTTCCGCTTTCTTTATCCCACGGATCGTAACCGGGTTCCGGTTCATAGGTATCACGAATCGTCTTTTTGTATTCGTAACCAGCGGTCAACCGCAAATCGATGTCATTCTTAAGCTTAAAGTACCACTTCCAGAACTGGAATCCGCGCTTTGTCTTGAGCGGGTAAGAAATCGTCAAATCATTACCCACGTTGTAGCCGTAATCCTTGTACAGCGCCGTGTGAATCCAAGGCGTGTAGAAGTACTTCGTCGTATCCGTCTCGTCGACAACCGTATTCGGCCAGTTCGTTTGCGAAATCACTTCCATTTTCGGACGGCGGTCGGTAAATTCGAGTCTTAAGAATGTATTGTCTTCAATGCGAATGTTCTGCTGTGTCAGGAAGCTAATGCGGATAAGCGGATTAAAGTTCCACGTCGTCGTCCAGGAATCTTCAGCGCTCTGGAAAGGCTTTACAGAGCGCGTGTACGTGTAGTCCACACGGTGCATCGTACTCACGCTGCGAAATCCGTTCAAGAAGCCAACGCGCTGCGAGAAGTTCGGAACCGTTATGCCCACGCCCCACTTCGGCCAGACAATCACCGAGTCCGTGTACAGCGGATATTCACGGGACTGGCTAAAGTTCTGCTTCCACTGCATATCTGCGACAACGCCTATGCTCCAGATCGGAAGCGTAAAGCCCGTCGAAAGATTCAGCGTACGGTCGACGCTGTGCGTAAAGTTACCCTGGTAAACGAGAGTGTCCACATGCGAATTGCGGTATTCCGCAAAGCCCGTATAATCGTTACGATGATCAAGGCCCATATCACCCGAAACAATGTTCCAAATTCCACGATTTCGGTAGCCGTTTCCAATACCCAAGCCGTACAAGTAATACTGCAACGGCGTCACACCCTGCTCTTCGTACAACTGCGAAAGGGTAAAGTTTTCACCCACCGTCGAAAGGTCCACCGTCCAAGTCGCCTTCACATCGCGCCAGCGGAGCTTTTCAAAGAAGCTCTGTGCCGCATTCTT
Organism: Hallerella succinigenes; assembly: GCF_002797675.1. NCBI lineage: Bacteria > Pseudomonadati > Fibrobacterota > Fibrobacteria > Fibrobacterales > Fibrobacteraceae > Hallerella > Hallerella succinigenes. The sequence goes on from NZ_PGEX01000001.1 coordinate 1,284,417, forward strand.
GTCGCCAAAGAGCTTCAAGAATTCCACCAAGCGGAACGACGGGGCAAATTCAAAACGGTTCGTCTGGGAAATCGTCCAGTAATTCTTATCGACCGTCGTCGCATCGTAAAGATTGTATTCATCCGGGATCGTCTTCTGCTGCTTAAAGGAAGACGTAAACGCAAACGTCATCGGAAGGAACGGAATAATCGCCGGGGAGAACGTCGTCTTGAACTGCTGCGTACGGGAACGTTCGTTCTTCAATATACCGTAAGAACGTCCGTATTCCCTGCGGCCCACACTATCGACCTTGTAATAGACCGTGCTGTCGTACAGAATCTTGTACGTGCTCGGATCGTCCATGTCGATAAGAGAGGTATCGCCTTCGGCGCTTACGACCGCCACCGTATCGTACGGAATTACGACGACGCTATCCGGGGAAACGTAGATCTTGCGGTCGGTATGATCAAAATCAAAGATGTCGTCTACGGCAAACAAGCCACCGTTTTTCGTCGTCCAGAAATTTTCCTTCGCAAAATCTTTCTGGTCGCCACCGCCGAACATGTCACGGGTAATGTTCAAACTGTAACTTGTCGTGAGGAACGGGAAGATGTTCCAACGGATGTTTGCCTTATGTGTCAAGTCGATCGTATAAGTCGTCGACTTTTCCACCTGAGGTTCCGCAAAATCCGGATCGCGTTCCTGGTTCACATAGCGGATATAGTTCAAATCGAAAAGGGTCAAGTCCACCGTCTGCGGCCACGGTTCAAACGAAGCGTCGGCAAAGCTCTTTGCCCAGGCGGATTTTTTCAAGAAGTCGAACGGCTTGTAATTAAAGCGGCTGAACGTACCGAGGCTATACTCGATAATCGTGTGGTAAGAATAGGTCGAGTCAGCCGCTGTCGTCGAACGGGATTCCGTTTCCGTGTAGCTGTAACTCCAAGCCAGACGTTCGAGGAAGATTTGGGAGAGCACTTCCTTGATCGGGCTTGACTGCATCTTGTAATCTTTACTGTAGCTGAAGCTGAAGCGTCTTGTGCGGTTAAAGGACTGGTAGCCTTGAGATTCCGCATTCGAACGGAGCTTTTCTTCGTCATCCGCATTTTCCACGACGAGCTTTCCATCCCAAACGTCCTTGGCAAAGTCGCCCAAATTATCGTGCGAAAGTTCCAGATCATCGGTCGGCTTCAAGTACGGACGTTTCGTGGTACTGCTGTAGCCCACGCTCATCGGCATGTGGAAGCCTTCGTCATCCGGAAGGAACTTGTTCCAATTCACACTTGCGTCGGCCGCAAGGTCCAGTGTCGATGCCGCATCCGAAAGCGCTGGTTTCGGAGAAGTTCCCGTCGTCGAAAGCGTCGCAAAGTTTCCGTCCTGATAACGGGCAGAAGCCGACACAGAAAGGAAGTCCGCAAAGTTCGCCTGCCCCGCCGTTCTAAAGGCGTAGCCCCAATCGGTATCCATCTCCGAAAGGCGCAAGTCGTCAATCCAGAATTCACCTTCCAAGTCCGCCGGCGAAGCATCTTCGTCCGCAATAATCACAAAGCGAATCCAGTCCACGGAAGTCGTCGAAGGATTACCGACAAGCTTCAAGACTTCTTCACGGTCACCGCCGATCGAATCCACCACCGCATCCAAATACGGCGGACGACGTCCCTTCTTCAAATTCGAGAACGCAGAAAGCTTTTGGGCAAAGGCGTTCGCAAGCCAGTTTCTTTCATGGCAGTCCGCTTCCCGTTCCGCCGCCGTACAGTTGATTTTGACCGGCCTAAAGCTCCATTCGTAATAGTCCGTCGAACCGTCCAAAGAACCTTCACCGAACTGCAACGCAAATCGCACCGGCGTCTTCGAAGCTTCCGTTTCGTAATGGATTTCCATCTTCAACATCTTGTACTTCGTCAGGTCCTTTTCGTCCGAATCGAAGACGCGCGTCGCTCCCACGGACTGTCCCGGAGAAAGGTTCTGGTACTTGAGCACAAGAGCCGTTTCCTTGAGAGCCGCATTCGTTTCCGCATCGCGTTCCGTCGCCGTGTTCGGACTCTTGTAATAGGTTCCCGAATTTTCACGATTGTTCAAGGTCGAAACGTTCAGGTAAGTCGTATCGGAGCTCGACGTTTCCGCCTTGATTTCCACTTCGCTACCGTCCACGATAGCGGTTTGCGAATTGCCCGAAGACGTCGTTTTGAACTTGCTCGCAACATCGGAAGTTTGCCAAGAGTTGCCCATCACGCCTAGGTTCACAATCTGTACCTTGGCTTCTGCGACTCCGTTGTTGATTTTACCCATCCAAAGTCTCGAGAACTGAGCCTGGGCGAGAATCGTTAAATAGCTTTCACCCGTTGCCGAAACAATCGTATCGAACTGGTCGAGAGGAATCTTCCACTTGCGCCAGCCATTCTTGAGAGTTTCAAAGTTTGCATCATCTTCATCGGTCAAATCGATGCGGTAACGCACAAAGCTAATGTCCGTATCGAGAGAACCGTTCTTGTTGATATCTTCCGTATCGTAAGCGCGTGTGCCCGCGTTGCCTTCCGTACCGTTAATCGAAACCGGCGGATCGCTTTCGTCATCGAGATCGTCATCAAAATTATCACGGGCAATGTCCGTATTCGTCGCATCGGAGTTTGCGCTTGTCTTGGTCGTGCTCACGCAGCCGTTCATGCGGCAGTCCCAAATGGTGAGCGTTTCTTCCGAACCGGAAACTCCGTCCAAGCCCTTATCGTGCAAAGCGGTCGTCGTACCCAAATCGTTTTCACCGTCGTATTCGCCGTTCGGAGCTTCTCCGTTTATCGAAAGGTCTTCGCTCACAAGGCCCAAATCCAGATAAAGGCTTCCGACGTTACCACGGGCCACGACTTCCACATAGCGCATATCGCTCAAGTCTTGGTAGTAACTCGAGTTCGGACGCATGACACCGCCCCAGCTGTTGCCCGCCAAATTGTCATTCGGGCGAAGCGTCATCTTGAGCACGGTCAAACGCTGATTGTCCACATCGCTGTTGCCAACGGTCGGATAAATGTTCTTGTACAGCACCGAGTTGTTGCTGTGCCAAATAAATTCACCCTTGTGCTTGTAATCCTGATTTTCAATGTATGTGCTCGGCCCCGTATCCACACCGCCCGGAGGAGAAGCCGGATACCAGGAAAGGCGCGTCAGCGGATACACAAGTCCCGATTCACTCGATTCAAAGTCTTCAAGGAGAGCCGTCTGATCGCCGCTTGTGTTCGCATTGTGATAGCTGCTTGCAAATTCCGTTTCAAAGCGCCAGTTCGAAGTCGCCTTCGTGTCGATGCCCGGAATCATGTTCACAAGGTCCGTCATCCACTGCGTCGTATCCTGCAAGCGCAGGTTCATGCCCCAGAGGAAGCTCGAATACGGTTCGCTGCCGAGCGTCGGCGTGCTCGCCGTCGTGCTCTGGCTCTTGTAAAGTGCCGTAATCCCGAAGAGAGAACCTTCGCCGAATCCGTAACGGGTCAGCGGAAGCTCCGCTCGGGCACCGAGCAAAACCTTGTTGTCGATTTCAAACAAAGGCTCGCATTCAAATTCGACCGTGATTTCCTTGTTCGGGTCGAGAGCCGTTTCGCTCAAAAGTTCAATTGTACCCAGCTCATAGTTCACATCGTAGTCCACGCCACGCGTCAAAACCGTCGAACCGGACTTCAGCTTTTCAGAGCCCTCCGAAATGTCCATACAGCTTCCGGAGTTCACCGAATAACTCGAACTCGGATCGCGGACGCTGATCACCGAATTTCTTCTCTTACCGACGCTTTCAAAGTAGAAGCGGTTCGTGAACTTCGTACCAAGGTTGGAAACCGGAAGCGTATAAAGCTTTGCCATGGCCGCCGAAGAGTCCACGTTGCGGAACGGTTCCAAGCAGTTTTCACGTGCACGTGCCGAAGAGTTCGCCCCCGAATACCATGACAGCGGACGGCAAGGCAGCCACATTTCACCCGTGTAAGAACCGGAAGCGTCCTTCTTAAAAATCGTAGCATCGCCCGTGAGAATCGTGTTCGTCGTCGTGTCCAAAAGACCGAGAGTCTTCAAATACGTTCCCGAAACTCCCGCCTTATTCTTAGCACGCAAGACAAAGCTTGAAGCGCTTTCATCGGAAATGCCAATCGAATAAACATTGCGAAGCATCAACTTGTCAATGTCCGTCAGTTCCGAAAGGGTCGCGTCCCACTGGATCAAAACCACACGAGATCCATGCGAAATCGTTGTTCCCATGCGACCCGTTCCGTCATCAGACCAGCTGGCCGCAATCAGCGTATTCTTGGAAGCGCCGAGAACCTTCACAATACCCGTCTTGCTGTCGTAAGAATAATCGTTCGAAGACATCGGCACCAAGCGGTCGATGACCTTTTCGATCCGCGCACCGCTCGTGGTCGTATAGACGGCTGTCACCTTTTCCACCACGTCCGTCGTCGTATTGGTCGGTGCGCGTTTGTAAAGCTTCAGATTCGTCGCGGTATAGTTCGAAGTGCTACGTCCCGCAAGTCCATTGCTGATGTAGTTATCGCGGGCTTCATGATTTAAGAAGTAGTAACGGTAAGCGATGAACTGCTTGTCCTGGATCTGAAATTCCGTCGTACTCGAACTTGCATTGATTGTGTACTTTTCCTGACTTCCACCGTCCTGCGAAGCAATCGTCGTAAGCCACCAGTCGCCGAGCTTCCATTCCGCCTTGATACCGAAAAGGCCCTTGTGGTTTTCCGAATAACCGGTGAGTTCCGTACCCGGCAAAGCGAGGGAAGTCGTACCAGCTTCAATGCGCTGCAGAATGTAGTCTTCGAATTCATCCTTGTAAGATTCTTCGTAAACGACGCGGATCTGGTTCTTCGCCCCGAGACCGCTTTCCACGTTATTCACTTCCACCGTGATGTACGGACCGATCTTACCCTTCACCATGAAACTCGGGTCATAGGAAAGCGTCGGGCTCGGGAACAGATTGTCCTTCGTGCTACCCGGAGCATCATCCTTTTCACCGCGGCCCGAAAGACGGATGTCCATCGTACCCTGCAGCATAAGCTTCGGCTTGTCAAAACCAAAATCCTTCATCCAGGAAGGCATGTTGATTGGAATATCGATATCGTAAAGCGTGCCGGACTCCGGTTCGGAGTACCCACCGCTGCTCTGGCCCGCAAAAGAGTTGGTCCACAGGCGGTTAAAGCCCGCCGCATACATATCCGTCACATAGGTCGCGATTTCCGGATAGTTCGAAGACCAGAGTTCCATCGTGTCACGGCTCAGCGGATTCACGTAACTCTTCTTCACTTCCATTTCACGATTTTCAAAATCAATGTTGTGCTCGTACTTTTCGTTACGAGGCGGCTTCATTAACGAAGAACTCTGGCCGATACCGCTCTTCGGGGCAATATCCGAAAGAGGCGTCACATTGGGGGGAAGCGGAATGTATTGGACCGCGCTATTCGCGGAACTCGAAGAATTTTTGGATACAGTGGAATCCGCCGTCTCCTGTGCAGAAGACAGTGCAGCTAAAAGCGTAAAGACGGCTAAAAGCCTTTTCATCCTAAACCATATCCGGCATCATTTTCACTCTGGTGGCAAAGTGCATTTAAAATACAGAAACGCCCTTTTACAACCCACACAATGTCGGTAGAAAGTAATAAAATTTTCACGTCAAAATGGGCGACTTATCCAAGAATGCGACAAAATGAAAGGCCCGAATCACTTCGGACCTTTTCTTGAATCTATGATTTCCGGTTACTTGAGGAACATATCGATGTCGCCCAAGCACTTTTCCCAAGACTTATCCTTCGCAACAAGCATCTGCATGATCTTGTCGTAAGTCGCGGTCGTGCCGAATCCCTTCCAAAGACGACGTTCGACATTTTCACCCGAATCCTTGTCGATCGTGGTGATTGTATCGTAGTAATCCTTGTTATCCTTGAATTCGCTGACGAGAATCGACTTGAGATAGTCGCTGTAGATGCGGGAAGCATATTTGAGAAGCGAATCGTTGAAGTCGAGTTCGTTTGCCACGAGATATTCGAAATCCTGAATCGGATTGCCGTAAACGAGCCAGTGGCGAAGGGCGATAGCCACGACCACGTCACGCACAGCACTGCGGAACAGGAACTTGTCTTCCAAGCGACCGTTCCACGTAATCTTCGTGAGCGGGTTGCCGTCATTCGCTTCAATCGATACGCCCTTGCCCGGAACCACGTTGCGGATCTTGATCGGCAGACGGGTCAAAAGCTGCCAAGCCTTCGTAAAGGCGATCGTCTTGCGAACGAAATCACGTTCCTTGTCCGGCGCCACACGGAGGAAGGCACCGAAGCAGTGCTGATAAAGGCTTTCCTTATCGAAAATGCAGTCGCTCGAACGGCTTTCCGAAATTCTACCGTCCATCATAAAGAGCGTCTTTGCAAGTTCCGGGCGCATACGCACTTCAAGCTTACGGGTACGGGCTTTCAGGCGCACACCGTCCTTGTAAACGTAAGTGAAGCCTTCTTCCTGGTAACGCTGCCAAATGAAGAACTGCAAATCGTCTGCAGCACGGAGATGGTAGCTGAACACCGGGTTCTGACGGTTGTTCGCCATCGTCACCTGACGGAGGAAGGACTCGGCTTCCGGATACGGAACCACGACCTTCACGAGCACGAACGGGTTCACCGGATTCTTGCTCTTCTTGAAGTACTGCTCGTAAGTAAAGAGAGACTGGGCTCCGTTGATAATCTTCGGGCGTTCAATCTGCAAAACCTTCTTGCCATCGCGATCCTTCAAACGCAGGTCATCGCCCGTGAGGGTCATACCGTTGTGGAGGAACGGGAAGTCGCTTGCGTCGTTCGCCTTTTCCATTTCCTGAAAAGCGTCGATCAAAGCGGCGTTCGTATGGGTCAAGTTACCGAGGTAAGTACGGATGTTGCTCGAAACGATCGCCATGTTGTGCTTCGTCTTGAGGCGCTTACCGAGGGTCTGGTGATAATCGAAAATCGTACGGATCGGGCAGAAACCGACAAAAAGTTCACCGCTCTGGCTTGTCATGTGAAGCGGTTCGTCCTGCATCACAATATCGAGCTTGTCGTCATTATTGCGGAAATCCTTGGCGAGGTCATCGTGTTCTGCGCGGATTTCGAGCTTAGCGTGGATATCGGACTTCCAGATGTTGAGCTTGCGACGCATATCCTTCAAGGTGCGTTCCATTTCAGCGTCGGTCACATAGCGGCTGGAAAGCGTGCGGAGAACCGTAATTTCGAGGGTTTCCATGTACGGACGGCTGGCCGGCTGTTCGTCTTCTTCTTCCGGGGCATCCATCTTGACGACATCCCACGGGTCCGCTTCTTCGCGAAGCGACATGAAGAACGGATTATCCGGGTCGCTCGTGCGGAAAACAGCAATCTGGAGCTGCTTCAAATCGTGGTTCAGGTTGTGCATGACCTTTTCGAGCGGGGTCGTTTCGTCGATGAAAATGAAAACTTCAAGGAAGCCCTGGGAATACTGGAAGCCGTGGAAACAACCTTCTTCATCTAAATTGAGATGTCTCAACGCCTTAATGCGATCCGTCGGATCGTTCGGGTTCAAGCTGAGCAAACTGGCTACGAATGAAAGTCTACGTTCTTGCGCTTTCGTTAATTCCATTTTATTCCTCTAATTAGCTCCTGATATGGAGTTTCTGATATCCATATACATAGATAATTAAAATATTACTTCTTTTCGAGCTTTTACACCAAAAAATATTGTTTCAAAATTTTTACATTCACTTTTAGGTCTTTTCACCGTAAGCGCCCTCTCTTTTCTGAAACAATGTGCAGGTGCAAATCCATTCGAAAATCCGCTTCACCTAGAGTACACTCCAAGCATTTCGATTAAAAGATAGAAAATCCAGCCCTCTAAATAGACAAATTTCGTCAAATTTTTCCGACATTTTTCCCGGATTCGACAAATTAGGCATTTTTGTGACTGAAAGGGCATTTGGGGCGGCTGAACGGGGCTGATTTTTTTGCAATTCGTCGGGGTTCTTTATAGTTTAGGAATATGCGGTCTTTGAGATTGATTCCTGAACTCCTGACGGCACTCGGTATCGTTACGAGTGCCGTTTCTTGTACTGGACAATCCGCAAGCGTCGACCTCCGGGCTCCTTTACCCCCGCACCACCTTCCCGACGGCCATTTTCGAAATATCGACACCTCCGTCGCCCCGATCCGCGACACCATGGAAGTGGATTCCCTCGTTCCCACCCACCGCACCGAAGTGTACCGCCTCCCGGTTGTACGCGGTAATGAAGAACTCTGGGAAGACTCTACCGCAAGCAGTGCTACTTGGATCGGGCACGCCACCTATTATATCAAACTTCAGAACTTTGGAATCCTCGCCGACCCGATCTTTAGCGACCGAGCATCCCCCGTCCAGTTCCTTTTTGGCCCCAAGCGCGAAACGCCGCCTGGACGTGACCTCGATTCCCTGCCCAGAGTGGACCTCGTCCTGATTTCGCACGACCATTATGACCATTTGGACCGTGGAAGCATCAAGGATATCCACAAAAAATGGCCAAAATGCATCTTTGCGGTTCCGCTCAAAGTCGCCGAAATCATCGAAGACTGGGGAGTTTCCCGGTCGCAAATCGTGGAACTCGACTGGTGGGAAGAGGCGACCGTCCAAAAGGTGCACCTGACCTTTGTCCCGGCACATCACACGAGCCGTCGGGGAGCCTTTTCTTCGAGCCGAAATTCCACGCTTTGGGGCGGATGGATACTCGAATTTGATGAAAAAAAGCTCTGGTTTGCAGGCGATATCGCCATGGGAGACGGATCCTATTACAAGGCGATCGCCCAAAAATTTGCCCCGATTGACGTCGCCTTTTTACCGATTGGCAGTTACAAGCCTTCCCGCTATACCCGCGTGCATGTGAGTCCGCGGCAGGCCGCCCAGCTGCACCTGCTCGTCGGTTCCAAGAAGAGCCTTGCCATGCACTGGGGAACCTTCAGCATGGTGTACGAACGTTTAGAAGACCCGCCCAAGGACCTCGCACGAGCAAGAAAAGAATTGAACATTCCGGATTCGAGCTTCCTTGTGCCGCAGTTCGGGGAAATTGTTCCTCTGTTTCGCTGATTTTCGCCAAAAAATCTCAAGTCATTCCAAATTGGACTAATAATTGAAACCTCTTATCCAAAGATTTGAGCAAAAACGCCTTGGATTTTTTGCAAAAATGCTATCATTTTCTAAAAATGGAGTTGGCTTTATGAACATTCTCGAAGTAATTGCAAAAGCGAAAGCCGAAAAGGCGAAGAAGTTGGACTTGTCAGACATGCACCTGCGTCTCCTCCCGCAGCAATTGTTCGAGCTCGAAGACTTGGAAGAACTCGTCCTCGACCAGAACTTGCTCGTAGAACTTCCCGATGAAATCGGACGTCTCCAGAACTTGAAGAGTCTCTCGGTCAGCGAAAACGACCTGATGGAACTCCCGGAAACCGTCGCCGAGCTGTCGAAACTCGAAAACCTCTATCTCGGCTACAACAGCCTTTCCGAAATTCCGAAGGCGCTCGGCAAGCTCACCCTCCTGAAGAAGGTGAACATAGCCCGTAACCAGCTCCTTGACATCCCGGAATCGATCGGCAACTGGACCAAAGTGGAAAAGCTTTCCCTGCACGACAACATGCTCGCGAAGATTCCGGAATCGATCGGCAACATGAAGGGCCTTGAAAAACTCTACCTCGACAACAACGAACTTGCGACTCTCCCGGCAAGCCTCGGCAACCTGGAAAACCTCGAAGTGCTGATGGTCTCCGGCAACAGCCTCGTTTCTCTTCCGACCGCCCTTGGCAACTTGAAAAAGCTGCACGAACTTGTGCTTGACGAAAACGAACTCGACTCCATTCCGGAAGAACTCGCCGAATGCGATTCCCTGAGATCGCTTTCCATTGCCAACAACCCGCTTTCCGGTTCCCTGCCGAAAGCCCTCGTTACAAAACAAGGTCTTCAGATCGATTCGTAATATGAACGTTTCAAAAAAACTTCTCCCTGTTGTTTTTAGCGCCGCTATCGCGGCGTCTTTTTTAGGATGTTCTTCCGACACCATTTCCCCTGTCGAAGACACTTCCGGAGCAAGCTCCGAGCTTAAAACAACTTACAGCATGCTCTATTACTATTACTACCTCGCAGACACAGAACTCGGCGAGCTTAGCACTTACGTCGACAATCCGTTGAACGTCTACATCAACCCCGCCTATGCCGACGTCGCAGATGTCATCACCATGTTCTATGCAATGAGCGACAAGCTGACCCGCTACTTCCCAAGCGCATATTACGAAAGCCTCGTCCAGCTGCTGACCGAATCCGACGTAGAAAGCAAATCCTTCGGTATGGAAGTGGATTCGAGCCTTGGCGTGAAATACGTTTACAAGGAAGGCCCGGCGGTTTCTGCCGGCATCCAAAAGCGAGACCACATTCTTGCCGTGGACGGAAACCAGTTTGAAACTTTGAGCGAACTAGACAGCTATCTCGAATCCATTGAAAACAGGGATTCATTCCTGTTCTCTCTCGAACGCGACAATCTCACTTACGAAGTTTCCATGACGCGCACCCAGCTGAACGTGCCGACCGTTTACGTCGATACCCTCAGCGATGTTCCTATTATCCGCGTGACGGAATTTACGAATACGACAAACGGCTATGAAGACGAAGGAACTCTCCGCGAATTCAAAGACGCCCTGGAAGCAACGGCAGGAGCAAACTCCACCATTCTCGACCTGCGCGGAAATGGCGGCGGCTACGTTTCGATTTGCACCCAGATGGCGGGCGAACTTTTAAGCAACAACGACACCATCATTTACGAAAGGTCCTGGGAGCCTGAGCACAATCGACGAAGTGATAACACGACCGGCTACTTGGCAAGCGGCGACGGCATCGGTAAAGGGCGTTATTACGTTTTGATGCTCGATTCGAACAGCGCCAGCTGTTCGGAAATTTTCGCAGCCGCATTGACTTCGAACCTCAAGACGCCTATCGTAGGAACGAACAGTTTTGGCAAGGGCATCGGCCAGCTTTACCTGACCACCGAAACGAAGGGCATTTGCGGTATTACCTCGGTCCTTTTCTACGACAAGGACGGTTACAGCTACCACACCTATGGTTTTGTTCCAGACATTTACGAACCCGATAGCCTTGAAGCGTTGCACAAAGCGGTGGAACTTGCGAAAACAGGTTCTTATTCAAGAACCGAAGGATACAGTTCCGAAATGCAACCGTACTGGGCTTCGCCGAAAACGCTCGGCAAAAAGTCCACCTCGATTGACCCGGAAGAATACATGCAAGACGCTTTGCGCGGCCTTGCGATTGTGGACTTCAAATAATTATTTCGAAACGACCTGCTGTTTAACTTTGACGGTCGAGCCTTCAATTGTCTGAGGCTCGGTCGATTCGAGTTTTTCCAAATTCTTGCGAATGCCTGCGATCTGTTGGGTGAGACGCGCCATACGTTCGCCCTGGAGCTTCGGCGTCGCGATCATCGTTTTGGACTTCGGATTGATCCACTGTCCCTTCGCATTCTTAAAGCCTAAGTGCAAATGCGGACCCGTGCTGCGACCTGTACTGCCCACACGCCCGATTACCTGACCGCCCGTCACCTGGGCGCCGACGCCCACTCCGCGGGAGCTCAAGTGCATGTAATAGCTGACGGAATTATCCACATGGCGAATCGCAATTTTATTTCCGCTGTACTGGTCATAACCGGAGACGACGACCTTTCCCTTTGCCACTGCATAAACGGGCGAACCCTTAGGGCTGCCGTAGTCGATACCGTAATGCATTTTACGAACGCCTGACACCGGATGCGTGCGCGTACCAAACGGGCTTGTGATGTGCAAGCGGTCAAGCGGATAACGCAGGCCGTCAAAAATCAGAGCTTCACCATTTTCTGTATAGTGGGCGTTGTAGGTACTCTTCGGGTCCGGGTCGTTGTATAGGAACGCTTCGTGATGGCCGACGACGCGACCGTCGAATTCTGCATAAAGAACCTTTCCCGAAATCCAGATGCTGTCCTTGTAAAAGGATTCTTCGAGCATGATGCGGAAACGGTCACCCGGTTGCACGCTGGAGAATGGAATTTTGCACTGGAGAACGCCCGCGACAACGCCCGACATGCGAGCGGGAATGCCGACGGAAATGAGCGTACCGTGCAAAGTACCCCCTTGAACGATATGGCCCGAAAAAATGGACTGCTTGACAGTCAAAGGCTTTTCGACGAGCTTGTATTCAAACTGCTTTGTCGTCGGATTTTTAAAAAGCAAATGAACGACCGAAGGGTTCGGCGAAAAGCGGAAAACCTGAGTTGCGCCATTTGCGTCTTTGGCGACATGAAATTTTTGCCCTACACGTAAGTTGGAAAGTTCAACGCTGTCCTGGAGGGCGAGCACGATTGCGCCACGGTCATTGCGTTCAACGCCTAAACGTTCGAGCACCTGGTAATAGCCTTCGTTTTTGCGAACGGTATCCATCAAAACGGTCAGTGACTGCGGACGGTTCTTTTCGTATTCCGCAACGGCTTCGTTCGCCATGGAAAGATCTTGTTTCAACGATACGATTTTTTTATCGAGATCTTCTAGTTTCCCAGACTCAAAACAGGCCGTGCAAAAAAAAAGCACGACTCCCAACAGTAGCAAGCAAATTTTATTCATGTCGTTCTAAAATTAAAAAGCCCGCCGTGAAGCGGGACTTTTGAAATAGGGGAGAATTAATGCGCCGAAGCAGCCGGAGCCTTCACGCCGAGCAATTCCACTTCGAATACGAGGAGGCTGTTACCCGGAATCATCGGCTGACGACCGTTCGGACCGTAACCGAGATTGCTCGGAATCCAAGCTTCGACCTTGGTGCCGACCTTCATCGTCTTGAGAAGTTCGGTCCAGCCCGGAATCACAGCCTTCACCGGGAATTCAGCCGGCTGTCCACGCTTGATGGAGCTGTCGAATTCTTTACCGTCCAGGAGCTTGCCTGCATAATGGACTGTCACAATGGAAGAATCGGTCGGGATTTCGCCATTCCCTTCGGTAATCACCTTGTACTGAAGACCGCTTTCGGTAGTGATCACGCCTTCAGCCGTCTTGTTCTTAGCGAGGAAAGCTTCTTGGTCAGCCAAGTTCTGGGCAGCCACAGCGCTGTCCTTCGCAATCTTCTTATGCTGAAGCTTCTGGGAGAATTCGTTCAAAACTGCGATCACCGCGGAGTCGTTTAAAAGATACTTGGAACTATCCTGGTAATAACGATCCTTGAAGCCCCGGAAGAACGCGTTAAGATCGAGTTCAATCGAGTCACGTGCAACGAGCTGGCCATGAGCCTGCATGCCGAAGTTGGCACCGAGAGCATAGCTGTAGTTATCCTTTTCCGTCACCAAAGCGGACTTGTCACCGATTTCATTGCAACCGGCGAGAAAAGCGGCGCAAAGGCCGAGAGCGATCCATTTTTTCATTTTAGTATCCTTTTGCGAATCAATTTCGTGTGCCAATAAGATAAAATTTTTGAGAAAGAGAGACCTCTAGGAAATGTCCATTTCTGTCAAAAATCAGCCTCCAAAATCTTGTCACTTATCGGTTGCAGGATTTTTTGGCCATTTTGATACCATTGGAAGTGATGACTGAACGCCCGCTCGCCAATCGCATCTTAAGAGATGTCCTGATTTATCTTCGTAAGGAACAGAATATTAGTCAAGAGACCTTGGCCAAGTTGAGCGATGTATCCAGAACCCATATTTCCCGACTAGAGACCTGTGCGGAATCCGCTACTCTCGAAACCCTTTCTAAAATTCTCCAGGGAACAGGCACATCGTGGGAAACATTTGGTGCGCTGATGGAGCAAATGCAACAAAAACAGCTCGGAAACAGCCCTTTATCCATGGTTGCGGAGCCCAAGGGGCCTCACTGGAGCGAAAAATTGTAATTTGAGAGGGTCATAAAGGAGATTTGACCTATGATGTTCGACCCTATTTATATGGGCATTTTGCTCTTTACTCTCGCGATTTCCGGAATCGTTTCGGCGATGGTGAAATCCCGATTCAATGCGGGCCAGAAAGTACGCATTCAAAGTGGACTGACCGGGGCTGAAGTCGCTTCGGCGATTCTTGCAGACGCAGGCATCTTTGACGTACGCATCCAGGAAACACGCGGTTTCCTTTCGGACTATTACAATCCGATGGACAAGACGTTAAACCTTTCGAGCGAGGTTTTTCACGGTCGCAGTGCAAGTTCTGCAGGCGTTGCCGCGCATGAAGTCGGCCACGCGATTCAGCACGCACAGAATTATTTTCCGATGTGGCTCCGTTCCGCGATTGTACCGGCGGCGAACATCGGTTCGAATCTTGGACCGTGGCTCGTGATTCTCGGTATCATTATATCGGCAGGAAAGCCCATCATTGGAACAAACATAGCGACAATCGGCGTTTTGCTGTTCGGTATTGCGACGCTCTTTTCGCTCGTGACCGTGCCTGTGGAATTCGATGCATCTTCCCGTGCCAAGAAGTGCCTTGCCCGTTTGAACATTCTCGCTCCGGGTCGTGAACGCGATGTGGTTGCAGGCGTTTTGTTTGCGGCCGGGCTCACCTATGTAGCGGCTGCCGTTTCCTCGATTCTGCAGCTTCTTTACTGGGCGCTGCGAGCAGGGCTTTTAGGCGGAAGGAGTGATGACTAGTGGCAAGCTCTAGACTGGAAATCGAATGCCCCATGTGCCACGGCATGATCATTATCGACCGTGATACGGGAAAAATCCTGGAGCATCAGGCAGTCCAAAAGAAAAAGCAATCCTTGGAAGAATTCCTTGTCAAGGAAAAAACGCGCACCGAAGATTTGGATAAAAAGTTCGCCGAAGCAAGGGAACGCGAAAAGAACCGTCTTTCGGAAATCGAAAAGAAGTTCCAGGCTGCGAAAAACAATCCGAATCTGAAAGATCCGCCACCCAGCATCCAATGGGACTGATTGTCGTTAAAGATTTTCTTCTGCGGAATCGGCGTCGTCCGGTTCCGTTTCCTGTAGGAGCTCTTCCGGAATAGGAGGCTCTGTGTTTTCTGCGAGGCTTGCTGCGATTTCCGCTTCTTCGACTTGAGCGGTAGCTTCATCCAAGGCTTCGTCTTCCGCACGGATTTCGATTTTTTCCTCTTCGACAGAGGCATTCGCCGTTTCAGACGCTTCTCCCGCCTGAGAAGAAGTTTCCAAAGTTTCGGAAGGTTCGGAAGGCTCGGACGATTCGGAATCCGACTGCCCAGCGTTCAATTCCGCTTCGACAGCGGCCACATCCAATTCACCGTTCAACATCGCCATGATGTCGTCATCCTTAATCGCCTTGCCGTGAGAAGCGAGGAGCGAAGCGGTACGCATCACCTGATCGAGAGTGGCCTGCTGATTATCGTTACGGACAAGTTCACGTTCACGGAGTTTTTCAAGAATGCCCGGTTTGTATTCGTGTTCCGGTTCGTAAATGCGCGTTTCGTTCGCCATTTCTTCGGCGAATTCCGCGTTGTCTTTTTTGCGGTAAAGCCAGATCGCGCCAAAGAGTTCGCTCTGACGGAACACGACTTCATCGGTCTTGATCATTTCCATCAAAGCCATGAAGGTCACGACCGTGACGATCGGCAACGGATCACGGCCCAGAAGATCTTCAAAGAGGACGCGGCCTTCACGGTGAAGCGTATTCGAAATAAACTGCTGGCGATCTTCAATCGTCACGTCATCGAGTTCAATGTGATGAACGTTTTCGCTGTTACGCGTCTTGAGCATTTTCTGGTAAGCGCGGAAAAGCTGCCAAATGTTCGCATCGGCGAGCGTGTCTTCTTCGCTTTCCGTCTTTTCCATGCGGCCACGGTAACAAGATCCGAAGTTCTCATTTTCCATGCCCTGCAATTCCTTTGCCACCTGTTTGTAGCGTTGGTATTCGAGCATCTGCTGAATGAGTTCGTCGCGGGAAAGATCGATTTCCGCTTCGTCTTGTTCAGTCCGCTGGTCCTTCGGCAAAAGTTCGCGAACCTTCATCGCCATAAGGCGGCTCGCCATCAGCAAGAAGTCCCCAGCCTGCGAAAGATCCGCCTGGGAAATATCTTTCATCCATTCGAGATACTGATCGGTGATTTCCGCAATCGAAATATCGGCGGGCTTCACTTCGCTTTGCTGCACCAAGTACAGCAAAAGATCCATCGGGCCTTCAAATGCACCGATGTGTACCTCGTAAGATTCTGGGGCTTCGTAATTCAAATTATTCCACCGTTACGCTCTTTGCCAAGTTGCGCGGCTGATCAACATCATTTCCGCGGAGCACAGCAATGTGGTAAGCCAAAAGTTGAAGTGGCACACAGGTGATGAGCGGCATCAGCATCGAATTTACCTTCGGCACATAGATGACATCATCTGCATAGTCCGAAAGTTCCGTGCAGTCTTCTGTTGTCACCGCAATGATGCGGCCTCCGCGAGCCTTGATTTCACGCACATTCGAAAGCACCTTGTCAAAAAGGCTGTCCTTCGGAGCGATCACGACGACCGGCATGTTTTCATCGATCAAAGCGATCGGGCCATGTTTCATTTCGGCAGCCGGATAACCTTCCGCATGGATGTAGCTGATTTCCTTGAGCTTCAAGGCGCCTTCCATCGCAACCGGGTAGTTGTAATGACGACCGAGGTAAAGGAAGTTGTGTGCATTCACATACTTCTTCGCGATTTCACGGATCTTGTCTGAAAGCTTTAATATTTCTTCGATCTGTTCCGGAATTTTCGCAATCGCATGGGCAAATTCAATTCCCTGTTCCGCCGACACACGACGTTCGCGTCCGAGTAAAAGAGCAACCATCGCAAGGACTGTCACCTGCGAAGAGAAAGCCTTGGTACTGGCCACGCCGATTTCCGGACCTGCGTGCAAGTAAACCCCACCGTTGCTTTCACGCGCGATCGTCGAACCGACCGCATTGCAAATGCCGAGCACCGTAGCGCCCTTTGTCTGCGCTTCGCGAAGTGCAGCAAGCGTATCCGCCGTTTCACCGGACTGGGAAATCACAAAGACGAGGGTTCCCGGCTTAATAATCGGATTCCGGTAACGGAATTCCGAAGCATATTCCACTTCGACCGGAACGCCGGCGAGATCTTCGATCAGATATTCACCGACCATGCCTGCATAGTAACTTGTACCGCACGCCGTAATGATGATTCGGTTCAGGTTGCGCAGTTCCAGACGGTTTGCGTCAAGACCGGCGAGCTTTGCCGAACCATCGGCAAAGAGCAGGCGCCCACGCATCGTGTTACGCAGAGCTTCCGGCTGCTCAAAGATTTCCTTGAGCATGTAATGCTCAAAGCCGCCTTTGCTCGCCGCATCCGCGTCAAATTCGATTTCTTCCACGTTGCGGTTTACCGTGTGGCTCGAAACCGTCATGATTTCGTAACCGGTGCGTTTTGCAACCACCACATCGTCGTCGTTCAAATAAACGACCTTCTGCGTGTAATCGACAATCGCCGCCACATCGCTCGCAAGGAAATATTCGCTCTCGCTACCGAGACCTAAAACGAGCGGACTTCCACGGCGTGCACCGATCATCGTTTCCGGTTCATCGGCACAGAGGACTGCAAGGCCAAACGTTCCTTCGAGCTTATTCAGCGTCGCAAGAACTGCCGACTTGAAATCGCCCTTGTAAAGCTTAGCGATCAAATGGGCGATGACTTCCGTATCCGTTTCGGACTTGAATTCGACGCCTTCGGATTTGAGCTTGTTCTTGATCTGGACGTAGTTTTCGATGATGCCGTTGTGTACCACCATGAACTTGCCGTCAAAGCTGACCTGCGGGTGAGCGTTCGCTTCGGAAGGGACGCCGTGCGTTGCCCAACGGGTGTGCGCAATGCCGATGTTTGCGAAGAGAGGATGTTCTTTTAGTTTCTTTTCAAGTTCGACGATTTTACCCGTCGCCTTTTCGAGTTCAAGCGTTTTGTTCGGATGCGCGACGGCGACTCCCGAGGAGTCGTATCCACGGTATTCCAAACGCTTCAGTCCGCTGACGAGAACGCCGATCGCGTCCCGGCTTCCGATGTAGCCAACGATTCCGCACATATTCCAAACCCCTACTTGATCTTCGCTTCAACTCGAGCACAAAGTTCTTCGGCTTCGGCTTCCGTCGGAGCTTCCGAAATCACACGAATTACCGGTTCCGTATTGGAAGCTCGGACATGGACAAAGCTCTTGTCCTTTCCAAGCCAGAGACCGTCACGCGTATCTGCCGTCCAGTCCGAAAAATCCTTCGCCACGGCGCTGAAGATTTCCTTCACCGGCTTATCGCCGAGCGGGAACTTCTTCTTCGGCATCGCATAGCTCGGATGTTCCGCTTTGAACTTTTCCGGGCCACCGTTATTTTCAGCCATCCATGCGAGGACGAGAGCTGCAGAAACGAGAGAGTCGCGACCGTAGTGGAGCGCCGGCAAAATCACGCCGCCGTTGCCTTCACCGCCAACGACACAGCCTTCCTTCATCATCTGGAGGCTCACATTTACTTCACCGACCTTGGCACGGGAGAATCCGACACCGAACTTTTCAGCGACGTCCGCCGTCATGCGGGACGTAGAAAGATTCACGCAGACCGGGCCTTTCTTCTTTGAAAGAACACTTTCCGTTGCAATGGCAAGCGTATATTCTTCACCGATTGCCACACCGTTACCGTCGACGAGAGCACAGCGATCCGCATCTGGGTCCACTGCAAAACCGACTGCGCAATGATGATCGCACACAGCTTTGCCCAAATCCACAAGATTCGAGGGAATAGGCTCCGGTCCTCGCGGGAACATACCATCCGGAGTGCAGTTCACACGCACGACTTCGCAGCCGAGCTTTTCAAGCAAGCGCGGAACAATGTAAGAGCCAGCACCGTTCACGGCGTCGACAGCTACCTTGAAACGCTTTGCACGGATCGCTTCGACATCTATAAACGGAATGGCGAGCGTATCGTCAATATGGAAAGCATCTGCATCCTTCAAAATTTCGACGGTACCCATCTGACGGTAATCCGGGTAAATAAACTTTCCCGAGTCCGCAATGGCAAAGAGTTCCTTGACTTCATCCGGTCCAAGGAAAATGCCCTTCTGATCGAGGAACTTGAGAGCATTCCATTCGAGCGGATTGTGGCTCGCCGTGATGATGATACCTGCGTCTGCATGAAGACGGGTGACGTAGAGTTCCACGCTCGGAGTGGTCGCGAGGCCGACGTCGATCACGTCGGCACCGGCGAGGCGGCAGAGGCCCGAAACATACGAGACGATCGCATCGCCGGTCGGGCGGCTATCGCGACCGATCACGACTTTACGTGCACCGGTCACTTCCAAAAATGCTTTCACATGATTTGTCAAAACAGTCGGAGTCAGCGTATCACCAACGATACCGCGGATTCCTGAAACAGAGCGCATTAAAACGGACATAGTATTCCTTCCAAATAACTTCCTCGTAAAGTTACAAAATTCCTATCCAACGTAAGTTTCTATTTTTGGCGCATGGCTTTACTTTCCGTAAAAAATCTGACTCTCCGTTTTAGCGACCCGGCGCTTCTCGATTCCGTGTCGTTCGACATCAACGAAGGCGAACGCGTTTGTCTCATGGGCCGTAACGGAGAAGGAAAAAGCTCCCTTCTCAAAATCATCTCGGGCGAAATGGAAGCGAATTCGGGCGAAATCATCCGCAAGAACGGCTTGCGAGTCGCCCGATTGATTCAGGAAATCCCCGCCCACATCGAAGGCACTGTCCGCAATATTGTGATCGGGAATACTGCGGAAAGGCACACCACCGGCGAAGACATTCTCGGAAAAACGGGCATTGATCCGGAAGCCCTTTACGACTCCCTTTCGGGCGGTCAAAAACGCCGCGTTCTTTTTGCAAAGGCAATCGCCCAAGAACCGGACCTGCTCTTGCTCGATGAACCGACCAACCACTTGGACATTCCAAGTATCCAATGGCTCGAAGGCGTGCTTGCACGCACCCAGCGCACCGTGCTTTTCATTAGTCACGACCGTGCCTTTGTCCGTAGACTCGCCACCCGCATTTTGGAACTCGACCGAGGCCGTGTCCGCTCCTGGGATTTTCCCTACGATGAATTTATCCGTCACCGGGACGCCGCTCTCGAAGAAGAAGAAAAAGCGAACCAATTATTCGACAAACGTCTCGCCGAAGAAGAAGTCTGGATTCGCAAAGGCATTCAGGCCCGCAGAACGCGCAACGAAGGCCGCGTCCGCGCCCTTATCCGCATGCGAAAGGAACGCGCCGACCGCAGAAACCGAATCGGCAATGTAAAAATGCAGATCACCGAAGCGGAACGCTCCGGAAGGCTCGTTGTGCGCGCCGAAAATATTTCGTACTCCTACGAAGGCAAGCCTTTGATTCAAAACTTCTCCACCGAAATTTCCCGTGGAGACCGCGTCGGTATCGTCGGTTCAAACGGTTGCGGCAAAACGACCCTGCTCAAAATTCTTCTCGGAGAACTCGAACCGGCAACCGGTTCCGTTCGCCTCGGCACGAATCTGCAAATCGCCTACTTTGACCAAATGCGCACCCGCCTGCGCGAAGACAAATCCCTTATCGAAAATATTGGCGATGGCCAAGAATACGTTGTTTTGAACGGTCAAAAACGCCACGTCTTGAGCTACTTGCAAGACTTCCTTTTTACAGCCCAACGTGCCCGCGGCCCGATCAGCGCCCTCTCCGGCGGAGAAAGAAACCGTCTGCTTCTCGCGTGCCTCTTTTCGCATCCGTCTAACGTTCTCGTTCTCGATGAACCGACAAATGATCTCGACATGGAAACCCTTGACCTCCTAGCGAACCTTCTCGCCGAATACAACGGCACGGTCATCACCGTAAGCCATGACCGAGATTTTCTCGATAACGTCGCCACGGAAATCATCGGCTTTGAAGGCGTCGGCAACATCCACGAAAATGTCGGCGGATACACCGATTACGCCGACGCGAAAAAGCTCCGCGAAAAAGAAGCGGAAGCGATCATCACCGCAGCCAAACAAGAAAAAACCGCCCCCCGCGCCAAAGAAAAGAAAAAGCGCAGCTACAAGGAAGAGCGCGAATACCAGGCGCTACCCGAAACCATCGAAAATCTCGAAAACGAAATCACGGAACTGCAAACTCTCCTCGGAACCGAAGAGGTTTACACGAACGCGACAAAGCTCATCGAAGTTCAGGGTAAGCTCGCCGAAAAAGAAAAGCTCCTCGAAAACGCATACGAACGCTTTGAAATTCTCGATAACATCGGCTAAAAGGAAAGTTTTTTTATTTTAAGCCCTGAGGTAGAAACATGAAAATTGCAGTCATCGGCGGTGCCGGCTATATTGGATCTCATACTGTACGTGAACTTTTGGATGCAGGTCATAAAGTCCACGTTTTCGACAATCTTTCTTCCGGACTTGAACAGAACCTTTTCCCAGAAGCTGGATTTACAAAGGGTGACATCTTAAGCCCGGCAGAACTCGACGCCTTCTTCAGCAGCTTTCAGCCAGAAGGCCTAGTGCACCTCGCCGCTTTCAAGGCAGCAGGCGAATCCATGACGAATCCGGAAAAGTACAGCGTGAACAACATCTCCGGTTCCGTGAACATTCTGAACGCCGCGTCCGCGCATCATGTGAAGTACATCGTTTTCTCGAGCTCCGCTGCCACCTACGGTTCTCCAAAGTACATGCCGGTCGACGAAAAACACCCGACCGATCCGGAAAACTATTACGGCTTTACGAAGCTCGCCATCGAAAAGTTCCTCAAGTGGTACGACGATTTGCGCGGCATCAAATTCGCCGCCCTCCGCTACTTTAACGCCGCAGGCTATGATGTCAAAGGTCGCATCAACGGTCTCGAAAAGAATCCGGCGAACCTCATCCCGGTCGTCATGGAAGCTTTGACCGGTAAGCGCAGTGAAGTACTCGTATTCGGTAACGACTACGACACCGCAGACGGAACAGGCGTCCGTGATTACATCCACGTGAACGATCTAGCCCGCGGCCACAAGATGGCATTCGACTACTTGCAAAAGAACAACCAGAGCCTCGTCGTGAATCTCGGTACGCAGACTGGCGCAAGCGTTCTCGACATCATCCATGGCGCCGAAAAGGCTTCTGGCAAAAAGGTTCCTTACCGCATCGTGGAACGCCGCCCAGGCGACCCGGCAAGCCTGATTGCAAACCCGGCAAAGGCAAAGGAAATCCTCGGTTGGGAAGCCAAATATTCCGATCTCGACACGATCCTTTCCACAACCTGGAAAGCTTACCTCGCCAATGGACTCGGCAAGTAAATCCATTTTGAAATTCAAACAGAAAAGGCTCCCGAAACGGGAGCCTTTCTTGTAAGCTTTCGAAATCTCGAAATTAGTCGCGGAAGAGAACCTTCTTGGAACCTTCGACAACTTCACCGACATGGTAGAACGGTTCGTTCTTCGCCTTGAGGTGAGCTTCTACATCAGCCATGTTAGCGTCGTCCACGAAGAGGAGCATACCGATGCCCATGTTGAACGTGCTGTACATTTCGTCCTTTTCGACAGAGCCCGCTTCCTGGATGAGCTGGAAAATCTTCGGAACCTTCCAAGAGGTTCGATCGATCACGACGTCCACGTTGTCCGGGAGGATACGCGGAATGTTGCCCTGGAAGCCCGAACCCGTCACGTGTACGAGGCCGTCGAGCTTCTTCGCATTCGTGAGATCGATGAGACTCTTGTAATAGCTGCGGTGCGGAACCGTGAGAGCTTCGCCGATCGTCTTGTCGAGGCCTTCCACGCGGGAATCCACCTTGTAGCCGGCGACATCGAAGAGAGCCTTACGGGCGAGGGAGTAACCGTTCGTGTGAAGACCGGTAGACGGAAGACCGAGAATCTTTGTACCCGGATGAATGCGAGAGCCATCGATGATGTTTTCGCGTTCGACAACACCGACGATCGTGCCAGAAATATCGTAATCGCCGACCGTGTACATGCCCGGCATTTCAGCGGTTTCACCACCAATCAAGACCATGTCGTTTTCACGGCAAGCCTTGGACATGCCTTCCACGATGCCCGTCATCACCTGCGGGTCAAGAGCGCCCATGGCAACGTAGTCGAGGAAGAAGAGCGGACGTGCACCCTGAACGAGAATATCGTTGCAGCAGTGGTTCACAATGTCCTGGCCCGGGAGCGTCGGGGTGTTCATTTCGATGTCGACCTTGAGCTTCGTACCGACACCATCCACAGAGCTCACAAGGACCGGATCCTTGAGACCAAGATGCTTCAGAGTGAAGAGGCCACCGAAGTTGCCAACGTCACCCAGCACGCACTGGTTGAACGTGGAACGGACGGACTTCTTCACGCCGACCATTGCCTCGTCTGCACGAGAAAGGGAAACACCTGCGTCTGCATAATTCATACGATTTTTCCTTTGGTTGAATTAATTCTTTTGCTGGGACTGCTTCTCGTCGATATTTCTCAAAGCGTCCAAAATTAAACTGGTCGTATCGGACTGCTGACTGATGTTGATCGTATCCGGCATCAGGTGCGTGTCCAACTTAAAAAGGGTATTATCGCTCCAAGAGAGCATGAGTTCCAAAGCGTCCGGACCGGCAAGGCGTCCGCTCTTTGCACAGCAAATACGGCCTTCCTTGAACGCGATAAAGCCTGTTTCACCGTTGCATTCAAACAGAACGGTACCCGTCACACGGCTCTTTTCGAGAGTTTGCGCAAAATCGATGAACGGAAGGACCTTGGCACTTGCGAGAAGGGAAAGGCTTTCGAATTCGTCGAGAGCCTGATTCTTGGCGCGGAGACGGTCTGCGGCAATCTTGTACAGGCAGACCATGATGCTCGGATTCTTTTCAAGGAACTTGATGAACGAATCGCGGGAAAGGTGCAACACGGTGCAGTCTTCCAAAGCGACGACGGTATTGCTCGTCTTCTCGTTGCAAAGAATCGACATTTCACCGAAGCATGCGCCCGCTTCGAGCCAGCCCAACGAATTACAACGTCCATTTGCCATCATTTGACCGCAAATTTGCGCACGGCCGCTCTGCAACACGCAGAACGATTCGCCTTCGCGATCGCCCGTAATAATCACATCACCCGCTTCATATTCACGAATCTGGGAATTCAGCAAAAAGAAGTCAGCGGATTCACGCGGAATCTGTTGCAGAAAGGGAACTTCTCTTTCATAAGAAGCTGAAATCCAATCACCGATACTAGAATGAGCTGTCATAGCATCTAAATATTAGAAAGTTTACGATACCATTTGGACGGGATACTTTTAAAATATGCCGGATGAAGCATTTTCGCCACGTCTAACAATAGAGAATCCGGTTTTACGACGGCACTTTCGTAAAAATCAATCCCGCCTTCCGGTCCTTTTCGCAAATCGTACTCGTAAATTTCCCTCGATTTCCATACCGGCAAACGTTCCACACGAGAATCCCGCGCATAAATCTCTTGCATGTTCTTTGCCGCTCCCGGATTCAACCACATCTCCGCTTTCTGCGCATCAGCAAAAGCCTTTTCAAACGGAAGCGAAAAAGATGCGACCGAGGAATCCTCGTGCCACAGATATTCGCCACCCGCATCGTGGATCAAGTTCGCCATAAAGCTTTTACCCGGAGAAGCGTACCAAGTTCCCGAGGAAGGCGTTCCCGTCATCACCACCGGACGTTTTTCATTTTGCAAAAGCGAATCCAGCTTTGCCCGCAAGTCTTCGTAACGCTTGACCTTGTCGTTAAAGAGAGACTCCGCAAGCGTCTCCTTCCCCACAATCAGGCCAAAAAACTTGAGCCATTCCGCCTTGGAAAGCGGACTGTTTTCCGTCCATTCCGAAGTCAGCACCACGGACATTTTCAGCCGAGCGAGCTTCGGGAACGCATCGTGAATCGACTCCCCCATCGAAAAGGCAAAGATTACATCGGAACGGGATTCATAAATCGCTTCCGCCGACATCGCCATGCCTTCGCCGGCTTCGACAATTTTCAGAGAATCCACGCGGGCATAGAATTCCGGGTTCGCGATGTACTTCTTCACATCGATCACGCCCACGCGATTTTCCACGCCCAGTGCCGTCAAATATCCGAGATACGTCGAAGAGAGAATAGCAATGCGCTTCGCCGGGATTTCGACCACCGGAAGCTCTGCCAAATTCTGCGGTACGTTCTTCGGAGAAAGGGAATCCCTGAGCAGCCAACGGAGCGAATCCGCAGTCCCGTTCTTGACCCACAAAATGCGGAATTCTCCGCAACGGTTCACGCCAAAATTTTTAGCGTGGGAAAGCGTCATTTCCGGAACTTCGGCACAATCCTCCGCAAGTGTAGGAACGACCGCCTCGGGAAGCTTTAACTGGGCAAAGAATAAATAGAGGATTCCTGCGAGGACTAGGGCGAAAAACAGGCGGAGCAAATTTTTCTTCATAGCCCAAACATAAAAAATTGGCGGGAAAAAGCATTAAAAGTCCGAATCAGCCATCTAAACGCCTCTCTTTCTTGGACTTTTCAAGTGGAATTTTATAGAGCCCTGTCCGTAAAAGGATTTTTAAGCTATTTTAATGTTATGAAAAACAGAACACTTTCCATTCTTCTTTTCGTCGCAAGTCTTTGCGCTATAACGACTTCCGCATTTGCAGAGCCTGAAGAAGGTTTCTATGAAAAGCATGATATTCGCGGATTCATTTCTTTTGGCGCAGACTACCGCGGCATGCGTAGCGCTTACGCAGACTACCTGAACAAGGTGCTTTTCAACAAGAACCAGGGCTACATGGTTCAAGAAGTCAATGCCGACGGCGACACCATAACAACGATCAAACCGGATGGTTCTATCGGAAGCTACGAACACTTCAACGACTACTACCTCGGTATGCACGTGGAAGTCGGTGCGCAGTACCACCAGTTCCTCACCTGGTTCGACATCAACTTTATGCCGACTCAGATCTCCGATAAGCCTTCTGCCAAGAGCAGCGCAAGCAAGGACCTTTACGATGTGAAGTGGTTCGCTTACGGCATCGATTGGATGTTCGGCTGGAAGCTCTTCGGCGAAAATACAGTCATCAACCTGATTCCCTCCTTCGGTATCGGTTTCAACCTCCTGAACATTCACCTCGCTTCCAATTATGATTTTGAATCGAGCGATGGCACTTATGTCAACGCTCGCAACCGCTACTACAGCGTCTTCTCCCCGACCTTCAACAGCGAACTCGAATTGCGTCTCGCCTTCGACCCGTTCTCGATTGGCGTCTACGGCGGTTACCGCGTCATCCGTTTCAACGAGTTTGACGTGGAAGGCGCAAAGCTCGGCGATCCGGACAACAACGGAGACACCTACTTTATTGGCGCAAAGGTAACCTGGACGTTCCTCTCGGAAAACCAGAAGAAACTTCGCGATAAGCTTTAATCTTCAATCTCGGAGATAGAAAGAGTTCTTGAGCCAGCACATCGGTGCTGGCTTTTTTCATAATCTGTTCCATCGGTACAAAGTAAGTGGCGGCACGTCTCAAGTCCTGATCTGTGTGCCAGTGGACTTCGCGGTCGCGGTTGTGATAGACAAAGTTCCAGCCGAGCAGAAGCGTCTGGATTCCCATGGATGCAAGCGTCTGCGGAACGGTGGCGAACTGTCCTTGCGTACTTACAAGCACAAGAGCGTGTAGCTGATGGTACTGCGCATACAGCATTACATCTTCTTTGAGTTCTAAGTTTGGGCAAAGGTCGTTCGCATAATTGACACCTGCGAAATGCACGTCGTAGCCAGCCTTCTTGAGCTCGTCCGAAAAGTACATCATGCCGCGGTGGCGGTAATCGTTATCCTCTTCGGGATTGCGGTAGGGATGGTAATAATGCGCCATCATTTCGATTGCATGTCCGGGCCAAAAGTAGCGGCTCGCTTGAACGGCGACCCAATGCTTTAATCCTAAAAAGTTGATGCCCGAACATTCCGGATTTGCACTCCGGTAATATTCGTTGACCTTGCGCATGGTAAAGCCATCGACGAAAAGCCCCACTTTGAGCGGGGCTGTGTTACCTTGGAATTTGGATTCTAACATAAAAGGGTTCCCTCCTTGTAAAGTGGAACCCTCTTAGGAATAAGACGTTTTTCGCTGTGATTTGTCCACCGCGAAATAAAATTTTACAAAACGCCCGGAGTCGGCTCCTTCGCTTCCCAGTTCGAAGGTTCATAACCCGAGATCGTGTAATCGATACGATTCAAGCTGTAACCTTTACCGTCCGCTTCTTCCGGCCAAAGGCCGCCGTCGGAGTAGAGGAGCGCATCGGAGACGTGGTAGTAGACAATCGTCGAATCCTTCAGGTCCTTTGCCACTTCGGAAGGTTCTTCGACCGAGACCTTTTCGCCGCGGTTCGAAAGCTTACCCGTATACTGGAAAACCTGAACGGAATCGGCAAGCACGCCTTCCCACTTTTTGCGGAATTCGTCTACAGTAATGCTCACCGACGTGTAACCGTCCGTATCCGTATAAGAAGACGGGATAAGGACTGCGACTTCACCTGGTTCGAGCGTATGGTTCTCTCCAAATTCAAAGCCGACACCGCCGATTTTCCAGCCTTTGTAGCTCAAGTTGAGCATAGGGCGGAGCGTTACCGTCGAATCACCCTTGTTCACGATTTCAAGGAATTCCACGTCGCCGTCGAGCGGATTGTAGAAGACTTCGCTGATGTAAATCGGTCCGAGATCGATTTCGGAATTCCTAGCGCCTTCAGTCGGTTTCTGCAAAGTTCCCTGCTGGGTCGACCCGTCGGAAAGTTCGATTACGCCGGCAGAAAGCCCCGTCGGGACGGCGGAATATTCCATGCCCGATTCCACACCGGTCACTTCACCATCCTGCACTTCACGCAGGTAAACCGCTTCACCGCGGGCGACAAAAGAAACGCTTGACTCGTTACCGTCTTCCGTAAGGAGCGTGTGCAAAGAAAGGTAAGCGCCACCCGCAATCGTCGTTCCGCTCGGAATGTAACGGACGCTGTCTTTTGCGTCAGCACGGACAACCTTCCATCCGCTGATGTCCGTTTTCGAAGTTCCCGCATTGTAAAATTCAATCCAGGAGCCGGTTTCGTCGCTGTGGTACGGCATGATTTCGTTGATGCGCACCGAGGAAGTTGCATAATAAGGATCTTCGGTCGAACCCGGATTTCCGTTCACGATCTTGCTCGCCGCCCAGGATTCCGCATAGGCAGGATTTTCTCCCATGTAAACGAGAGAGCTCCCATTGCCATCGGCAAGACTTGGCCAAGGAGGATTGTTGTCGTAACGGGCGTCAAAGTCGCCTTTACCGTCGAGCTTCACTTCCAACACGTCGCCCGAGTTCGAAAGCTTAAAGCCGGCGTCCCACTGGAACAGGCGCCCCTTGTAATCCGGATACTTTTCACGGAAAAGCGCCGAGTCTTCCGTCACCACGATGATTTCACCCTTGTCGAGTGCTTCATCGGGGAACGTAAATTCCACAGCGCCGTCCAAACGCAAATTCACGTTGGACATGCTGGAAAGGGATGTTCCCGAAAGGGTGAGTTCCACAAATTCCGGATAGCCGTCCGCCGGATGATACATGAGTTCCGTCACGGCCATCGCCGGGATCGAAACGGTACGCGTTTTTCCACTGCTGCTTTCGGAGCAGGCTGTCATGGAAAACGTAGAGAGCATGGCGGCGGAAACCGCCAAGGGTAATATTTTTTTCATGCAAAGATCTCCTTCGAATCTTCAAAGTTACCTGCCAAATATGGGAAGCGCGCATCGCGGAAGTCCTTCGGCTTTTCGTAAACGCGTTTCCATTCGGCAGCTGCATTTCCGAACTTAGAAAATGCGCCATGCTTTAAATTAAAACGACGAATCAAATCGAGCATCCAATAAGGTACCTGCAAAGCCGGACATTTGAGTTCAAGCACAGCATTGCAGTCCTTTTGGAAGAATCTCGGAATACCCGTAGACCACATTTCCTGCGGATTCACGGTATAATCGAAGCCGTTTTCTTCGCGGAAGCGCATTCCCATATCGATCGTCACACGGGAATATTCTTCGCGAGTGCCGAACCAGGCGCGACGCTTGTACTGCGTGAGCAGTCTCG
This sequence comes from Hallerella succinigenes, assembly GCF_002797675.1. Lineage (NCBI taxonomy): Bacteria > Pseudomonadati > Fibrobacterota > Fibrobacteria > Fibrobacterales > Fibrobacteraceae > Hallerella > Hallerella succinigenes. The sequence goes on from NZ_PGEX01000001.1 coordinate 1,313,396, forward strand.
GATGTGCATTGTGCAGCCACGTCTTGTTCAAGAATTCGCGGATGTATTTGCGGTCCTGGTCCGTTTTGCACGGCCATTCCTCTTCCGGGTGTTCCCAGACAAAGGAAGGATTTACGCCTTTGATGGTTCCACGGCTCTTGTAGCAGACACGTCCGATTTTGCGTTTGCATTCAAAGTGAAAAAAGCCGTCATCGGCCGGATGTTCCCCATACGTGCGGACGCGCATGTTGAAACGGTCCAATAGCCCCGCCTTTTTCCAGCCGAGGAAAGTCCAGCGCGGCGAATCCAGGTACAAATTCGTAATCCAATAGAATTTACCCGGTGTGATTTTGGAATAGTAGTCCTCTTCACAGTACGGCTTCAAGAACTCGCCTATCTCGTCGGCGAGTGATACTGGAATATGATACTTGAGCTCGAATCTTTCGAGCAGGCTGAATCCGCGCGCTTCACTCATTTTGCAGGTCCCGCTTTCAAATGATTCGTCACATCGGTACGCGCAAGCGCACCCATTCTGTCGAGCATATCCAAGTAGATGGTAAAGATGTCCATATCGAGCTGAACAATCTTCAGCTGGCTCTGCAAGGAGCTTTCCTTGGCGCGCAAAAGAAGAAGAGGATCGTTGCCCGCCTTCGTCGCAAAGTCTTCGAAGAGCGCGCCCTGGTCCACCTGTTCCACGAACTTCTGCTGCACATCGCGTTCCGCGATTAAGCCGAGGATTTCTTCACGCAAGCGTTCCACCTTCTGGCTCAAATCGCGCTTCGCTTCCTGGTAGTCGCGTTCGCTTTCGAGAACGTCAATCTGGCGCTTGAGGTTTGAATTGTCGTTTCCCGAGAAGAACGGCAAACGAATAGCGACAGAGGCATAGAACTTGTCTTGAGTTCTGCGGTCGTCGTCGGTACGCTGCAACTGCCATTCTTCTGTGCAAGAAGAACCAGAGCAGGACTGCGTCACCCATTTGTACTTGTACTTTGCATGCACGTACTTGTAGCCGACGCCGATCTTCGAAATGAAATTGCGTTCACCGGCCGCGTCCTGGCCCGCCTTCTTTTCGTTCACCAGCCACTTGGCTTTCGCGGCGGCGACGTCGGCGTACTTTTCCGCATCCATCGGCATGTCCTTCAGAATACTCTTCAGCTCATCTATCGTCGGAAGAAAATTCGAATCGATCGAAACGGAATCGTATCCCTTCACAAACGAAAGGAGCTTGAGTTTCGAATCGTTCATCGAGTTCGAATCCGCCACGAGCTTTGCACTGATCGCAGCCTGTTCTTCCATCGCCGTCACCAGGTCCTGCAAACGAAAGGTTTCAGAACCCGCCAGCGCCTGCAAGACTTCAATGCGGTCCGCGGCGATCTGAGCGAGCTGTTCATGGATCAAACGGATCTGCTGGCGCAGCACGTAACGCAGAGCGTGTTCATAACGTTCAAACATCACTGCGGAACGGTCGTAGTTCATCAGCGCACGCTGATACTCCACCTGGCTCTTCCAGTAAGCTTCATCCGCGGATCCTTCGCCAAACGCCTTCGGCTTGATCTTCAACTCGAAATCATGTTCAAGGAATCCAAAACCGTCGAGCGTATATTCAAACTCGAGATCATCCCAAAGTCTGGTGCAAGAACGGCCCCCGATAGCAGTCTGCTTCTTTTGCGAAGCCTGAATAACGGGATCTTCATCCGCAGACGCAACGAGCTTGTCCCACGTGAGAGGCTCCGCGACAGCGCATGCCACGAGAATCCCGCACCAAGCTAAAGTTTTCATTCCTGACCTCCCTGGATCGCAGAGTTTTCCAAGATCTTCGGCATTTTGCTTTTTTCCGCAATCGTCACTTTTTCGCCGAGAAGGAGACCGTTCTTGTCCGGAACGCGAATCATCACTTCACGACCGTAGAGCGGCATATCGACCATCTTAAGCAAACGGATCGGATACGGAACGATGCGGCTCGACATTCCAAGCACTTCACCATCCATGCGTTCACCGGAACCGCTGATCACTTCGATCGCGTCACCGACCTGGATGCGGGTGTACACCTTTTCGTTGATGTAGCCGCGCACGAGAGTCACCGCCTTGTGCGTCAAAGTGATGATCGGGTTGTAGCTCGAAATTTTTTCGCCGTCACGCGCTTCCACAGTCGCCACGACCCAGCCTTCCTTGGCGATGATCGTCAGTTCCTGCTGTTGCTGCTTCAGGATGTCCATTTCGCGGCGGAGCGCTTCGGCTTCCGTCTTGTTGCTGGACTTTGCAAGGCCCTTGCTACCGCGCAGAAGACGGATCTGGGAAGCGGCATTCGATTCCGCAATTTTCAATTCCTGCTTCAGATTGCGAATGGAAAGCAGAATACCATTCGAGCTGTCTGTCTTGATCGAAGTCGAAATGCTCTTGAGCTTCGAAGAAATCGCCTTGTTCTGTTCGTACTGCTGACTGAGCTTGTCAATTTCAAGAAGAATCGTATTGCGCTTGATGTTCAAATCCGATTGAATGCTCGCCACTTTCTGATCGATGTCCGCCGAATTCAAATTGGTACGGCCTTCGAGAGCGTCGAGTTCACGGGTAAGCTCGTTCATACGCACAGCAAGATCCGGACGGCTGAGTTCCACAAGCGTATCGCCCGCCTGAACTTCCTGACCAGGAATCACGTGAATTTTCACGACTTCTACCGCTTCCGGCATACTGACAGTCGTTTCCGCAGCTTCCGCAATACCCGAGAACACAATCTTCTGACCGTGGAAAAAATAACCGAGGGCAATAATCGACGCGACCGCAAAAATCCAAGCGATAAGCATCTTGTGCGATTCGATTGCATGAAAACGCGAAGAGTTCAGATCTGCCAATTCGTCTAATTTTTTAGAGAAACCCATGATAGCCTCCTACACTTCCGTCGTCGCGTCTTGCATCATGAAGTGAATGTCCGAAATGCCCGGGACCAGAGTCAGCTCCTTCAGCACTTCATTTGCCGGGCGCTTGCGGCGCAGTCGAACCTGGTAGGCTACATCAATGCGTTCTCCTCCGTCCACCTCTCGCATCGTAATCAGCACAAATGTCTTGATATTCGCCCGCATAATCTTTTCTAACTGAGCGCGGGATTCCGAATTATTCGGCATTGCAAAACGGAGCATACCGTCGAAGAAATTCTTGGTACCGAGTCCCGAACGGGAAAGCACAAAAGCGATTACACAAAAGGTCAAGGTTCCACCCGCAGCGATACCCCAGGCAAACACACCGCAGCCGATGCCCGCGCCGAGTGCCGCAAACAGGAACATGATATCGCGCGGATCCTTGAAGCTCGTTCTGAATCGAACGATGGAAAGCGCACCGAGCATACCGAGACCACGACCCACATTATCACCGATCGCCTGCATCACCGTAGCTGCTACCACGGAGCTCAACACGAGCGCCTGCACAAAATTCCTCGAATACGAAAGACCGAGGAAGGTATGTTCATAGGTAAAACCAATCGCTGTAGAACAGACGAAAGCGAGAAGCAGCGTGTACGCCATCGTAATAACGGTCGGATAAGCTGCGCTAGATTGGACTGTGAGAAGATCTAACATAATGCACTCCAAAAGGTTATACCCTGAAATTAGATTCAGGCAAAACGGAACGCATCCAAATAAAAGTTTAAAAAGCGCATTTTCACCCCATTCCGTAGGTCAAAAAGCGCCCTTCGGGATTTTTCATCCCTTTTACATTCAACTTTCTGAAATTTCGCAAGAAAAGGAGCGACAAATCCGCCCCTTTTCCCACAAAACCATCCCGATTTGGAACTTTTACGCCCAGTCGTTAAACGGGTTCCACGGCGTCACTGCTGGATTCCTCAGGCGTGTTCGTCGGCTTCGAAACAATCTTCATAAAGAGGATGCCGAAAATCGCCGAAGCAAAGCTGCCTGTCAAGATACCGACCTTCGCACCGGCAAGATACGTCGCATGCGCCGGATCGCCAAAGGCAAGGCCTGCCACAAAGAGAGACATCGTAAAGCCGATACCCGCAAGCATACCGCCACCCAAAAGGATTTTCCAGTTCACACCGGTCGGAAGCATACAGATCTTCGCCTTGATCGCAGCAAAAGACACAAGGAAAATGCCGAGCGGCTTACCGATCACAAGGCCTAGCGCCACGGAAAGCGTAACGAGGCTCACCGCGCTCGGTTCAATAACCACGCCCGCATTCGCCAAAGCGAAGAGCGGCATAATCACAAAGTTCACCCACGGCTGCAAATGCGTATTCAAACGGCCCTGCAACGAACCGCTTTCACGGGAAGTCTTTTCGAGCATCGCAAGCACTTCCTTACGCTGGTCGTTTGTCATCGGGCGGTTTTCCTTCACCGCGTCGCCAACCGTCACAATCAACTGATCCATGTAAGCGCGCTTCACCATCGGAGCCACCGGAGTCAAAAGACCAATGATCACACCGCAAATGGTCGGATGCACACCGCTCTGCACAAAGCAGAACCAAGAGATAACCGCCAGTACGCCGTGCACAAACAGGTTGCGAATGCCCAAGCGGAACGAAAGCCAGGTCAAAGTGAGGAAGATAACGGCAATGCCCAAGGCGCTCCACTGCACACCGCTCGAATAACCCACAGCCACCACGATAATCGAACCGATATCGTCCGCAATCGCAAGCGTCAAAATCATCACTCGCAAACCATGCGGAATACGCGTACCGAGAAGCGCCATACAGCCGACCGTAAACGCAATATCCGTCGCCATCGGAATGCCCCAACCGTGGTGAGCTTCACCCGGGCAAATCACCAAGTAGATAACCGCCGGGAATATCATACCGCCGATTGCCGCGAGCACAGGCAAAAGAGCCTTGCGCATATCGTGCAATTCACCGTGAACGATTTCGCCTTTCACTTCAAGGCCGACCGAGAAGAAGAAAATCGTCATCAAGGCATCGTTCACAAGCCAGCCGAGGGTCGGCGCATGGTGAAGAGCCTTATCGATGCTCCACGGTCCAATCGTAAAATTGAACGGAAGTGACCAAAAAGCGAGATACGTTTCATTTGAAAGGTTCGCCCACAAAAGCGCGATAATCGTCACGGCAATGAGACCGATACCAGCCGTCGATTCAATTTTCAAGAATCGCTGCACCGGCGCCACGAACTTGTCGATTGCCTGCAACGGAACCTTTGTACCAAGGACTTCTTTTTCTTCCATTCTGTTAAACTTCCTTATATGAAAAGAACAACGGGGCGTTAAAATTACAAAAAAAACAAGAGCATAAAAAAAGGCCTCATGAAACATGAAGCCTTTAGAACAAATTAATACATGTGCGGAGGCGGCCAACGCGGATTCTTAGAACTCATATCGACCTTATAGAAGTTCTTGTCGAAACGACCGTCATCTTCACCATAGAGGCGCATCACGTAACGAGACATCCACTTCGCGATTTTCAGAACGGTGAGCTTGTGACGCAGACGGCCCTGGCAGTCACGGTTCATAATATCCGGGATAGTGTTCGTCGTAAGGATTTCATCGATAGCCGGACTGTTGAGCTTTTCACGGGCTTCCGGGCTAGAATTGAAGTGAGACACGCAAAAGCAAACGCGGTTCGGCTTGCCGGTCTTCAGGTAGTCGCAGCATCGCACGATTGTAGAACCGGTACGGACCATATCGTCGAACACAATCACGTCCTTGCCCTTGAGGTAGTCGAGCTGGACTTCACTTTCCGGAGAAAGGGACATGCTGACTTCACGTTCGCCAGTACGAACCTTGCTCATGATCACGCGTTTGCACTTCGGCAGCTGGAGAGCGTCGAACATTGCGTTCACAAACGGAGTTGCACCTTTATCCGGTGCGACGATGACGAGGTTATCGCCGTCCTTCCCGGTCTGCACAAAGTTAGAAGTCTTGATGTAGTGGGCATACATTTCCGTCGGAATCATGTTGTGGAAATGACCACCGAAAATTTCGCTGTAAAGGTTCTGGACCTTGACCGAGTGGTTATGCACTGTCACGACTTCGTCCACGCCCGCTTCCTTGAGGAGCTGAGCAAAGAGAAGAGCGGTAAACGGCTGACCGTCAAACTTCTTCAGGTCTGCAACCGGACGATCCTTTTCGAGATCGCCGACGCGGTGGGCTCCGCGGTCCTGGGCACTGTAGAACAGGTCCGGTTCCACGAGAACAACGCCTTCGGCGCCATTTTCCTTAGCGGCACGGGCCAAAATGCAGACGCGCATGGCAAGGTCGTTACGGCTCCACTCGTGAGAAGTCGACGAGCAGATGAGGACGATCTTGCCCTTGAGGCGCTTACCGATGTTTTCGTCATCGTAAACGTCGAGCATGTAACGTGGACAGAATTCGGTGTTCGCATAGGTTTTGAGCGAAACCGTATCGGAAATGTCTTCACGAAGGCCGATGTATTGAGCAATGTCAATCGCAAACGGGTCGTCAGTGAAGGTTCCAGTAACAATGAATCGATCTTGCATCCAAGAATCCTTTTTTGGGGGTATCCTAAAGATAGAAAATGATTTCTTTTGTGTTAAGGCAAAAGCTTCGCACGAAAGACTTTCACAAAAATGTCGATTTTTATACAAAAAAGGGAAGATGCAACGAACAATCCAAAACCCATAAAAACGAACCCGCCGGCATAGCCGGCGAGTTTGAATACATATAAAAAGGCCCAGGCAAATGCCTGAGCCTTTCGTTGCAACTTTTCGAATTACTTCAAATTGATGCGAGCCGTGTACTTCTGGCTGCCCTGCTTGACAATCAAGAATGCCGGGCCGCGGAATCCGGTAGAGAGCTGAACGCTATTCGTGCCAGCCTTACCTGCGAAGTTCTGCTGAGAAACAACCTGGCCCAGACCGTTCAAGAGAAGAGCCTGGCCCTTCGCTGCACTCGAAGCGGTGAACATCGCCGTGACCGTGCCACGCTGAATATTCACATGCATCTTGGCAGGGACTGACGCTGCCTGCTTCTGAATGCCTTGTGTTCCCAAAGAACCGACCGTCAGAATCTTAGCCGGAAGTTCCGGAACCACCAATTCCGCATTCTTAATAATGCCTTCCGTTTCGCCCGTCACCGACTTGTTAAAGGTGGCGAGAGTATCTGCAGAACCGTCTTTCTTCAGAAGCACGATGTTATCGATCGTAACCGTTCCCGTCACCTGCGTGCCGTAAACGTTGATACCAAAAGCCTGAACGTTTGTCGGCGTTGCAAGATCCATTCCGTTCGAGCTCAGCGGGAACACATAATTCGCCCACTGCCCATCCAGGATATCGTCTGTCGAAAAGTTGAAATCGCTCCACGCCCAATTCGTGCCGGACATGGCAAACGGGCTAAGAGCGATCCAGCCATAAGATTCTCCCTTCAGAGGGGCATAGTCCAAATCCACCTTAGCGAGGAAGGAAACGCCTACATAGTTGCTCCAATCCTTACCGCCGACATTCAAACGGAATGTACCCGTTTCGTTCGTATCCGAACTAGCTTTCGTATAAGTCAATTGAACCGCACGGTTAGAAACGTCGAGGCTTGCCGTCACGAGGGAGTCAATGATGTCGCCTTCCAAAGTGTCAAGACCGTAAGCAGAACGCATCGCATTCAAAACGTTGTAATCGTAAATGCCGCTGTGGCCATTCTGACGCAAAATAATCGTGTGATCGGCATCTCCTTCAGCACCGATATCCCATGCGAACGGAACAAAGCCATACTGGTTCGAAAGTTCGTTCACTCGCTTGTACCAAGTGACTCGGGAATTCAAATGTTTGCGAAGGTTTTCGCCCGAAAGTTGCGGGCGTTTGATCACCGCATATTCACCGATGACCACCGGGTAACCCTTATCGACAAAGGCAGCCTTGATAGCCGCGAAGACAGAGTCCGTATAAGCCGGACCTGCATACTGATTTTCGTTCAGCACATAAGTCGTATCGTTTCCAGAGATCACCTTTTGACGGTTTGCATTGTGAGCGATATCCGTCGTGGAATAGTTTTCTTCGCCCCAGTAATAGAAGCAGTTGCCCCAGTATTCATCTTGTTTCATCAAAGAGAACTGATACGGATAGAAGTGGAATTCCGCCATCAAATAACCAACGCCCGCCGGATCGCGCGGCATGTTATTGGCAAAAAGGGAAAGCATCAAAGCTTCATCGGTACGCGGAGCCTGCACGACGATCGTACGGGTTGCGTTGTTTCCGCCCGTAGAGCGGACTGCGTTAATCATCGTTTCATGATAGCGATTCAACAAAGCCACACGTTCTGCAGTAAACTGGACCTGGCCAGACGAAAGCCAAACGTCATTCACGCCCGGTTCGTTTGCACTGCCGAAAAGCACATGTTCGTCGAAATCCTTGAACTTGTTTGCAATCTGCGTCCAGAACTGGCCCTGGAGCTTGTTCACCAAGGCAGAGTCCGTCGTTGCGGTAGACGATTCACCCGTAGGATGGGAACCCGCAAAAACATTGTCTTCAAGCCAACCGGTATCCCAGTGGCTGTTGAGGAAGGCATACATGCCGTTGTCGACAACCATCTTCACGACGGTGTAAACAGAGTCGAGCCAACCTTCGTTAATGGTACCCGTCGTCGGATCGGCATGGGTATACCAAGCCGTCGGAATACGCACCGACGAAAAACCCGCCTTTGCAATATCCTGAATGTACTGTTCAGTCGGGAACGAGTTGCCCCAGCAATTCATATTGGTGCAAGAGCTTGTAATAGGCACTTCCATCGTGTTACCGATGTTAATACCAAAGCCCATACTCTGCTGGATGGTAGCCGCATTCGGAAGAGCCCACGCCTGAGCGGCAAGAGCCGTTGCAGCCATCAACGGAATCAAGTTTCTCATAGACCAACCTCTATATATAGTGACAGCCTAAATCTAAATTTCTATGCGTCCAAACACCCGAATGTAAACTTTTGTTAATTGCAAAATCTTTTGCAATTTAGTTAGATCACTCCATTCGCTTCCATTTTAGCGATTTTCCCGCAAAAAGGGGAACAGCACCATCTACAATCTCCGGAACCGTCCACGGGTCTTCGACATAGACGACCTTTTTTGTCTGTCGCGGAATCCGGTAAAAATCCGCACCAAAAGCGCCGATAAAGTTCGAAAGTTTGTCGAGTTCACCGGCTTCTTCAAAAATCTGGATCAAAGCTGGGACGGCGACCGGAGCCGTATAGACGCCTGCCGCACCACAGCAACATTCCTTTTTGCTCTGAGCGTGAGGTGCCGAATCCGAGCCGAAGAAGAACTTCGGATTTCCGCTGAACGCCGCTTTTCGAAGCGCTTCGCGGTCTTCCGGGCGTTTAGGCGTCGGCTTGCAAAAGTGATGCGGCTGAAGGGAACCGCCGATGATATCGTCCAAGGTGTGCAACAGATGGTGCACCGTGATCGTCGCCGCCACGTTCTGCGGCAAGCGAAGGACCTCTTCCACGGAAGCCTTGGTCGAAAGATGTTCAAAAACGATGCGCAGTTTCGGAAAATGTTCTGCCAGGTATTCCACGCGGCGGATAAATTCCTTTTCGCGGTCGAGGCAGAAAGCGGTCGGTTCTTCACCGTGAATGCACAGCACCAGTCCGAGTTTTTCCATTTCGGCGACGACAGGGAGAATGGAATCGAAGTCCGAGACGCCGTCTTCGCTGTTCGTGGTGACGCCCGCCGGATAATACTTTCCGGCAACGGCACCCGCTTCTTTCATCTGCTTTAGATCTTCCGGGGTGAATTTCGCATTCAGTTTGAACGTCAAAAGCAAATCGAGGCCCGGAGCGGCCTGCTGAATCTGGGATCGGTAATCCTGAATTTGTGCAGCACTTGTAATCGGCGGAACCGTATTCGGCATCACGAGAATGCGGCCAAATTCCTTCGCAATAGACTTTGCATAGTTTTCTAGCAACACGCCTTGGCGAAGGTGTACATGGAAATCATCGGGTAACGGAAGTTCTAACATTTTCATCACAAAAGAAAATAGCATTTTTAATATATATTAAGGTCATGATTCCCCTCCGCAAACTTCTCGTTCCCCTGTCTTCCATCGCCGTCCTCTGTTCTTGCAGCGTAGAATTTGATACCCGCGGAGCCGAACGCCTGCAGTTCAGCTACACAAATCCGCCCAACATCAAAACGGACTATGAAGTTCTCCTGGGAAATCTCGAAGCGAAAAAGTATCAAGACATTCACGGGCCAGTTAAACACATTTCCCAAAAGAACTACGTCATCGCCAAAGACGCCGACGGCAATCTACTCGAGCCCCATTTTTCGGGAACCGTCGAAATCCACCACCTGCCGACAGGCGAAATGGCAGATTTCGCAAGCTATGACAGCACAGGCAGCTTAACGAGCCTTGCCCAAGTGATTCACAAGGCAAACCGTCGCGAAATCTACGTCCACGTTTTTGATTCAAACCGAGACTACGTTTACTTCCTCGGAAACGACAACCGCATTGTCGAAGAAACGGGAACGCCTTTCTACCGTCAAAGCCCGGTCGACCATTCCTGGAATTCCGCAGACGGGCATCTCTCCTGGGAAGAAAACAGCAAGCATCAGATTATAGCCGCCTCGGGCAACACGCCGAGCGTCCAGTTCCGCCATCTGTACGAATATGGCGAAAACGACTCCCTTGTCCGCATTGTCGCTATGGATGCAAACGGCAAAAAAATCGGTTCGATCAAACGGGAATTTCAAGATTCCCTTTTAAAGAAAGTGGAATTCCGATTTGATGAGCGTCTGTTCTACCCCGATCTTTTGAATTATACCGAAACGTACCAGTACGACTCCAAAGGCCGTTTAACGCATCTCATCACCCAGCATTCCAAAGCCTGGTCCCCCAAGAACGACACCGTCCTTTATGTTTACCGCGACAGTGCCGACATTTCGGAACGTACCGTTTACCGCCACGGCGAAAAGGAATCCCGCACCGTTTACGACTCCCACGGAAACGCCGTCCTGATCGAAACACACGGATCCTTTGTGTATGAAGGCGCTGACGGTACCGCAGAATCCTACGATGTTGAACGCCTTGTCCGCAAAATCGAATATTACGAGTCGCCCGCAAAAAAGGATTCCACGGCAACGGACTCCGTGGCACAAGTGCCCCAGGAAAAGCAGGACTTCATTTCTCTTTCCGCAGACGAATTCTTCCGCGAAACCAAAGACTCTTCCGTTTATTACTGCATTCCTTCCAAGGGTCGCATTTTCTGCCGTACCTTGAACAAAGTTCCGGGAACGCTCTTTTTAAACTTTATCGAAAGCATCACCTATAAAAATACAAGCGAAGTCTTCCTCAAAAAGAATGCGGCAAAGCCGACAAGTCCGCGCCTTGTTTCGGGCGGTAAATGCGCTTTGGTTTTGAACACGAGCGTAGAAGACAACGGGATTCTCTTTACCAATTCCCTCGTAAAGATGAAGCGGAATCCCTACTCGCAATTCTTTGGAGATACACTTTCGTTCTCCACCCAAAAATTCCCCTGCAAATTGAAATAAGAAACCCCAAAAATCAGTCGTCGATTTCGACAACCTTTCGGCTATTGGTAGAACCCATCGCAACGCGGACCGCGCTTTTGGGCTTTTTGAAATATTCTGCGATGACTTTACAGACAGCTTCGTTCGCCTTGCCTTCAACGGGAGGCGCTTTCACGTCAACTTTGTAGGAGCCGTCGGGTTGCGGAACAACGCTTTCGCGTTTGCTCCGAGCATGGACTTTTATCTGGATCTTCATTCCGGAAATTCCGGAGCCTGTTCCTTTTCCATCGCGGCAAGCAGGTCGGACTGGCTCTTGATCATAGCGCGGATGCGGATAAAATAGTTCGTGCGGAGCTGCTTCAGCTGTTCGATTTCAGAGCGGAGATCTTCGGCTTCGCGCTTCGTATTTTCCACTTCGTGCTGGGCGCGGGTCTTTGCTTCGGCAACAATCAGTTCGCCTTCCTTTTCGGCGTTGCGCTTGATCTCTTCCATCGTGCGCTGCATTGTGACCGCCGCATCCTGAATCGTCTTTTCGATTTGCTTGTAATAGTTCACACGTTCTTCTGCAATTTTCAAACGTTCCGTGAGCTCGGTACGGTTACGACCGGATTCTTCAAAAGCCTTGGCGGCCGTTTCGAGAAAAGCCTTGACCTCTTCCGGGTCAAAACCGCCAAAGCGTTTGGTGTGGAAAGTCTGGTTGCGGATGTCGAGCGGCGTGAGTTCCATGAAATAAACCTCTGATTACCCATAATATAGGATTTAAATTTTAGGCGGAATGTGGAGTGAGATAAAAACCATCCCTAAAACCGAACAACCGCATTTACTCCGCCACGCTTTTCGATAAAATTGAGTTCGGGGAAAATCATCAATTGCAGCGCACTGGATTCGCCACCGCGCTTTCGCAGCTTATAACGATCGAGCGCAGCTTGGTATTCATCGCGCTTATTGGCATGTCCTTTGTGGACAATATACTTGTAAGTGTTGTACGAAAGAACAGGAATACCCACGCCAAGAAAAGGGATGGAAGTTAATAGGCTTAAAGATCCTAAAACATTCCCGGCAACATTCTCGTAAGGATCGTTTGAATTGTACAATATGGCGTATAGTCCAAACCCGACAAGAGCCCCCCCTACAACGGTCAAACTCCCCCCTGCAATCATTCCAATCACATTTGGCCTGGAGTACGCCTGGTAGTTTTCTTCCGCAATCAAGTCATAATATATCTTGGCGCTATCGATCGTTGATTGAGGCGAAGTAATCTCGTGACCAAAACTGAAATTATATGAAACGGCAAAAAAGAATGCGACTATAATTTTCTTTAAATTCATTGCTCTAGCTTCCCGTCCAACATCTTTTCAATTGTTATAATTCCTCCATGCTTTGTTTTAACGGTCCATTGAAAAATCACGATGTTCAATCGAATATTTTATTGATGTTGGTTCTTCCTCGCATATTTCGTAAAGATCGAAATCCTTTTTTATTTCAAGCGGGATGTTTTTACATGATCTCAAGACCGAACCAATCATCATGGAACTATTCGGCAACAGCCGATAATTAATTTTTGTTATTTGAGCTTGAATTAAAATTTTACCATCCCTAAAACCGAACAACCGCATTTACTCCGCCACGTTTTTCGATAAAATTGAGTTCGGGGAAAATCATCAATTGCAGCGCACTGGATTCGCCACCGCGCTTTCGCAGCTTATAACGATCGAGCGCAGCTTGGTATTCATCGCTTTTTCTAAGATGACCTTTATGGACATTGTATTGATAGATATTATATATTAAAATGGGAGTTCCAATAAGGTAAAAAGGAACTGATATGGCAAGCATAATGCTACCGGCTATTGTCGTAAAAATCTCATCGGTTGCATCACCGTTTTTGTAATTCATCCCATATATTCCTCCGACCAAGAAAAATGTACCTACTCCCATAATTCCACCTCCAACAATCATGCCGACAATATTTGGCTTGTAATCAGAATTATAATAGTCGTCCCTTAAAATCCCGCCCAGCCCGCATAACTATTGGGAAAAACTGATTTCTACCCTGTGAAAATATTGCAAGGTTTTCTAAAATATGATTGAAAACCTTGCAATTTTTTATGTACAGACCGCCAAAATCCCACGCACAGACAAGCCTTTTCTGTTCCCTTGAGGAGCAGTTGAACCACAAGCATTCCCTCTACGTTCTCGCGAACAAGATTGACTGGAACAAGTTCGAGACCGAGTTTTCGAAACGGTTTGACGACAAAATGGGTGCGCCGAACAAGCCGATCCGTCTCATGACCGGGCTCATCATCCTGAAGCACATCCGCAACGTATCGGACGAGTCCGTCGTGGAGCAGTTTCAGGAAAACGCCTATTACCAGTATTTTTGCGGAGAACGGTTCTTCTCGACGGAGCAACCCTGCGACCCGAGCGAACTTGTTCACTTCCGGCACATGATTGGCGAAGCGGGCATGGACATGATCCTCAAGGAAAGTATCCTCGTCAACGATGACCACGATAAACAAGGACCGACAGGATGCGGCACGGTCTTTCTTGACACGACCGTGCAGGAAAAGAACATCACGTTCCCTACAGACGCCAAACTTGCGAACAAGATAATAGAACAGGTACAGAGGATCGTGGAAGAGCATGATCTTCCGCAAAGACAGTCCTACAAGAGAACCTTGAAGAAGGTCCATCGTGACCAGCGTTTCCGCAATCACCCGAAGAACGGCAAGAAGGCTCACAAGGCAGATCGCAGGCTGAAGACAATCGCGGGACGGCTCGTCCGTGAATTAGAGCGAAATCTCGCCAGCAAGAACTTGTTGAACACGTACAAAGAAAAAATCGAGCTTTTCAAAAAAGTTCTGGCACAGAAGAAATGCGACAAGGACAAGGTCTATTCGCTTCACGAACCCGAAGTAAAATGCATCGGCAAGGGCAAGGAACACAAGAAATACGAGTTCGGCAACAAGGTGTCAATCGCCCGGAGCTACAGCGGCATCATTGTCGGCGCGGTCTCGTTCCGGGACGAGTATGACGGACATACGATAGACGATACGCTTGACCATGTTGAACAAATGCTTGGATTCAGGCCGAGCCAGGCCGCATGCGACCGAGGCTACCGCGGACAAAAGGAATCCGGAACGACAAAGATCGTGATACCGGACGTCCCGAAGAAAAACGCGACTTACTACCAGAAGGAAAAGGCTCACAAGCTTTTTTGCAAGAGGGCAGGCATCGAGCCTATCAACGGCCACCTGAAAAGCGACCACCGTATGGGTAGAAATTTCTACAAGGGAATCTTTGGCGACATGCTCAATGCAAAGCTTGCAGCAGCGGCGTTCAACTTCAAGAGGGCCATGAGGCGCTTTTTTGTCCTGTTGGAATGGCTATACTGTTGCTTCCTTTGCCGGGAAGGGGTGAATAAAAACGGCGAACCTCCTTATCCTGCGCTCGCGAAGTGACTTTTTAAGGGTCAACTATAATACTCTTTAGTAATCAATTCGTGGTATATTTGAACGCTATCCACATTCGTTGATTGAGGCGAGATCACCTCGTTGCCAAAGCTTAAGCTATATGAAACGGCAAAAAAGAATGCGACTATAATTTTCTTTAAATTCATTGCTCTAGTTTCCTATCCAACATCTTTTCAATTGTTATAATTCCTCCATGCTTTGTTTTAACGGTTATATCCATTGAAAAATCACGAAGTTCAATCGAATATTTTATTGATGTTGGTTCTTCCTCGCATATTTCGTAAAGATCGAAATCCTTTTTTATTTCAAGCGGGATGTTTTTACATGATCTCAAGACCGAACCAATCATCATGGAACGATTCGGCCACAGCCGATAATTAATTTTTGTTATTTGAGCTTGAATTAAAATTTTACCATCCCTAAAACCGAACAACCGCATTTACTCCGCCACGCTTTTCGATAAAATTGAGTTCGGGGAAAATCATCAATTGCAGCGCACTGGATGCGCCACCGCGCTTTCGCAACTTATAACGATCGAGCGCAGCTTGGTATTCATCACGCTTATTGGCATGTCCTTTGTGGACAATATACTTGTAAGTGTTGTACGAAAGAACAGGAATACCCACGCCAAGAAAAGGGATGGATGCGCAAATGAATAATCCACCAACAGCTCTACCAAGAGCATCGCCAAAGGTTTGAGGATTTGAAGCATCTAATATGGCGTATAGTCCAAACCCGACAAGAGCCCCCCCCACAACGGTCAAACTCCCCCCTGCAATCATTCCAATCACATTTGGCCTGGAGTACGCCTGGTAGTTTTCTTCCGCAATCAAGTCATAATATATCTTGGCGCTATCGATCGTTGATTGAGGCGAGATCACCTCGTCGCCAAAGCTTAAGCTATATGAAACGGCAAAAAAGAATGCGACTATAATTTTCTTTAAATTCATTGCTCTAGCTTCCCGTCCAACATCTTTTCAATTGTTATAATTCCTCCATGCTTTGTTTTAACGGTTATATCCATTGAAAAATCACGAAGTTCAATCGAATATTTTATTGATGTTGGTTCTAAAATCTGGGCATATAAAGCTGTATCTTGCATACCCGAAATTTAAGTAGTTGACCCTTAAAAAGTCACTTCGCGAGCGCAGGATAAGGAGGTTCGCCGTTTTTATTCACCCCTTCCCGGCAAAGGAAGCAACAGTATAGCCATTCCAACAGGACAAAAAAGCGCCTCATGGCCCTCTTGAAGTTGAACGCCGCTGCTGCAAGCTTTGCATTGAGCATGTCGCCAAAGATTCCCTTGTAGAAATTTCTACCCATACGGTGGTCGCTTTTCAGGTGGCCGTTGATAGGCTCGATGCCTGCCCTCTTGCAAAAAAGCTTGTGAGCCTTTTCCTTCTGGTAGTAAGTCGCGTTTTTCTTCGGGACGTCCGGTATCACGATCTTTGTCGTTCCGGATTCCTTTTGTCCGCGGTAGCCTCGGTCGCATGCGGCCTGGCTCGGCCTGAATCCAAGCATTTGTTCAACATGGTCAAGCGTATCGTCTATCGTATGTCCGTCATACTCGTCCCGGAACGAGACCGCGCCGACAATGATGCCGCTGTAGCTCCGGGCGATTGACACCTTGTTGCCGAACTCGTATTTCTTGTGTTCCTTGCCCTTGCCGATGCATTTTACTTCGGGTTCGTGAAGCGAATAGACCTTGTCCTTGTCGCATTTCTTCTGTGCCAGAACTTTTTTGAAAAGCTCGATTTTTTCTTTGTACGTGTTCAACAAGTTCTTGCTGGCGAGATTTCGCTCTAATTCACGGACGAGCCGTCCCGCGATTGTCTTCAGCCTGCGATCTGCCTTGTGAGCCTTCTTGCCGTTCTTCGGGTGATTGCGGAAACGCTGGTCACGATGGACCTTCTTCAAGGTTCTCTTGTAGGACTGTCTTTGCGGAAGATCATGCTCTTCCACGATCCTCTGTACCTGTTCTATTATCTTGTTCGCAAGTTTGGCGTCTGTAGGGAACGTGATGTTCTTTTCCTGCACGGTCGTGTCAAGAAAGACCGTGCCGCATCCTGTCGGTCCTTGTTTATCGTGGTCATCGTTGACGAGGATACTTTCCTTGAGGATCATGTCCATGCCCGCTTCGCCAATCATGTGCCGGAAGTGAACAAGTTCGCTCGGGTCGCAGGGTTGCTCCGTCGAGAAGAACCGTTCTCCGCAAAAATACTGGTAATAGGCGTTTTCCTGAAACTGCTCCACGACGGACTCGTCCGATACGTTGCGGATGTGCTTCAGGATGATGAGCCCGGTCATGAGACGGATCGGCTTGTTCGGCGCACCCATTTTGTCGTCAAACCGTTTCGAAAACTCGGTCTCGAACTTGTTCCAGTCAATCTTGTTCGCGAGAACGTAGAGGGAATGCTTGTGGTTCAACTGCTCCTCAAGGGAACAGAAAAGGCTTGTCTGTGCGTGGGATTTTGGCGGTCTGTACATAAAAAATTGCAAGGTTTTCAATCATATTTTAGAAAACCTTGCAATATTTTCACAGGGTAGAAATCAGTTTTTCCCAATAGTTATGCGGGCTGGGCGGGATTTTAAGGGACGACTAAGTAAATTACGCCAAGAGAGGGTTCAATTTACCCACACATATTCGGGAAGAGATTACAAATTTAGCGGATTCCAAATTTTTCGTCGATGAAAGACGATTTCAAACAAGTTAAATTTTAGTCCCGATCTCTTCCAGAATAGCACAAAGGACTCTTCTGGCTTCGGGTTGGATATTTGCCGGAACAATTTCCTTTCTCCAGTTTTCAAGACATTGTTCCGAAGGCATTTCCAAATCAAGCATATAGCGTGGACTATGTGTAATTGCCACATCTGCCCTTGTTCTTGGTGTGTCTGAAAAAATGGTCGCTCCCCAAAAACCGCCTATTCAAACCGCAACGCTTCGATGGGGTCGAGCCGAGAGGCTTTTCTCGCCGGATACCAGCCGAAGAAAACGCCCGTGGCAAAGCAAACGCCAAAGCTTACCACGACGCTCGAAAGGGTAATGCTCATCGGCCAGTTCAAGAAGAGCTTCACCCCGGTCGTCGCAAGCACGCCGAGCAAAATACCCACCAGGCCGCCAAGAAGACTAATCATCACCGATTCAAAAAGGAACTGCAATAGGATATCCCAACCGCGTGCACCAATCGCCATGCGAAGGCCGATTTCACGGGTACGTTCTGTCACCGAAACATACATGATGTTCATAATGCCGATACCGCCCACGAGAAGGCTAATTCCGGCGATTGCCGTCAGCACAAGCGAAAGCAAATCCGAAGTGCTCGTAATCATTTCGATCATTTCTTCCTGCGTGCGTACGCGGAACGGATCCCTCGGTTCTTTCCACGAACGACGTTCCTTGAGAATTTTCATGATCTCTTCGCTTGCAAGGCTCGCATAGCCTTCGCCGATCGAGTTCGCGTAGATAGTGCGAATGTTCGTCGTCGCATTAAAGCGTTTCATCACCGTCTGGTACGGAGTAAAGATGACTTCATCCTGGTCCTGCCCGAAGTCGCTCGAACCTTTTGCCTTTAACGTGCCTATCACTTTGAGCGGAATGTTTTTATAACGGATCGTTTTGCCAATCGGGTCCGTATCCGGGAAAAGCGTCGAGACGACCGTCTGCCCGATGACGCAAACCTTTGCCATGCGATCCGCCTTGTCGTCAAACATCACACCCTGATCGATTTCATAATTGCGAATCTTCAAATAATCGGAGCTGATGCCCGAAAGCGAAACGGCTTCATTCTTGTTGCCGACAATCGCTTGCCCGCTCGCTGTCACCATCGGAGAAACCCCGTTGATGTACTGCGCCTTTTCACGAAGCGCAATCACGTCCGCTTCTTCAAGCGTCACGGTCGAAGAGTTCGCATCGAGCTGTACACCGCCACGGAAAGAAGAACTAGGCATAATCGTAATCGCATTCGTTCCCATCGCCGAGATCTTCGACTTGATCGACTGTTTGGAACCTTCGCCCATCGCAACCATCGTAATGACCGCCGCGACTCCAATCACAATGCCGAGCACCGAAAGGAAAGTGCGCATGCGATTGCGGAGTAATGCGCGGAATGCAATTTTGATGAGGGTGAAAGGACTCATACGGACTCATCCTCATCGTCAAAAGTTTCCGGAGGCGGAAGCGCCATAAAGGCTTCATGCGCATTCTGGACATCTCCATTCGGCGTATCGCGCTTGATCTGTCCATCGCGTAAAACGATTGTGCGGCTGCTGAAAGTCGCAATGTCCGGTTCGTGCGTCACAAAGACGATCGTCTTTCCACGGGAATTCAGCTCCTGAAAAATTTCCATGATTTCATAGCTTGTACGCGTATCCAAGTTTCCTGTCGCTTCATCGGCAAGAAGGATCACCGGGTCGTTCACCAGGGCGCGCGCAATCGCGACTCTCTGCTGCTGACCGCCCGAAAGCTGATTTGGCAAATGGTTCATACGCGATTCGAGGCCGACACGTTTTAACGCTTCGACAGCGCGGTCGTGACGTTCGGACGCAGAAATTTTGGAATTGTAAAGGAGCGGAAGTTCAACATTTTCAATCGCCGTGGTGCGGGCGAGAAGATTGTAGCTCTGAAAAACAAATCCGAGCTTACGGCTTCGAATACGCGCCAAAGCATCGGACTTGAGTTTTTCAATATGGTTCCCGTCGAGAATGTATTCGCCAGAAGTCGGCTTGTCCATGCATCCCAAAATGTTCAGCATGGTACTTTTTCCCGAACCGCTCGTTCCCATGATCGTCAAAAATTCTCCCGAGTATACATCAAAGCTCACGCCCCGCAGAGCGTGAACCGTTTCGTCGCCCATTTTAAAATCACGACGGAGATGCAGAATCGAGAGAATCGGATCGTTCATAGCTTCCTATTGTCTGCCTTATAGGTTAGATGCTTCAGAACGTAGCCGGTTGCATCGAAATTAAAGTTTCTTCACGACGAAGAGATGGCCCGGAGCCTTATTCGGATCGAGACGCACAAAATTCTGCGAACCGCGCCAAACATAGGATTCATCCGTAATCAAATCCTTCACAAAGAAGAATGCGTCTTCCGCAAGGCCGAGCTTCGACATATTCAAAGCGATTGTGCCTTCCTGCGGATTATGCATGTCCATATTCGCTACGCAAAGAATCGTATCGTCATCCTTCTTCTTCGAGTACACCATCAAATTGGAATTTTCCGCATAGTGGAATTCCAAGTTATCGTATTCCTGAAGAGCCGGGTGATTGAGCTTTGCCATATTCACGCGACGGACAAAGTCGTGGATGTTCACCGGGGAATCCCAGTGGTGCACCTTGTACTGGTACTTTTCACTGTCCCAAAGTTCTTCCTTGACCGGAGAGGCGACATTTTCGCATAGTTCATAACCGTTGTACATACCGGTCAAGCTCGAAAGCGTACCGGCGAGGAAGTAACGCTGCTTGAACTGTGCCGGGCCCTGACTTGCCAAGTACTTCGGGAAAATATCCGGAGTCGTCGGAAAGAGAATGCCGCGCATGTATTCTTTGGCATTGCTCTGGGTGAGTTCCTTGAAGTATTCTTCAAATTCCCACTTCTGTTCACGCCATGCGAAGTACGTGTAGCTCATATCGAAGCCGGCTTTCGCCAAACGGTGCATCATCTTCGGACGGGTAAAGGCTTCTGCAAGGAACACGAGTTCCGGGCGCTTTTCCTTGACTTCGCGCACGAGCCATTCCCAGAACGGGAACGGTTTCGTATGCGGGTTGTCGATGCGGAAAATTTCGATTCCCTTGTCGGCCCAGAAAAGAATGATGTCGCGAATCTCTTTCCAGAGAGCCTTGTAATTCCTGTTGTAGTAATCAAACGGATAAATGTCTTCGTACTTCTTCGGCGGGTTTTCGGCAAACTTGATCGATCCGTCCGGTTCGTGGTAGAACCATTCCTGATGCTTCTTCGCATACGGATGGTCCGGGGAACAGTTGAGAGCGATATCGAGAGCGAGGCGAAGTCCCTTGGAACGGGCGGCCTTGGCGAAGTGTTCGAAGTCCTTCATCGTGCCGAGTTCCGGGTCCACGTCGAAGTGGCCGCCGAACTTGTTGCCGACTGCATACGGGCAGCCCGGTTCAAGCGGTTTGCCGTTCTTGTCGACCTTCGCGTGCAGGGCGTTGTTTGCGCCTTTACGGTTCGTGATTCCGATTGGATGAATCGGGACGAGATAGACCGTATCGAATCCGAGGTCGCGGATATAATCCAAGCGAGCTTCGCAATCCTTGAAGGTAGCGCTCTTCGTCGGATCGTTACCCTGGCTCTTCGGCCACATTTCGTACCACGTACCGGTGCGGGCGTAAACCGGATCCACGCGGAGTTCGTAGACCGGGCTTTCTGTCGGAACGTCTTCCGGGGAAATGGTCCAGGCGATGATCTTGTAATCGTAATAGCCGATGCTATTAACAACAAATTCACCTTCCCACATGTCGTTATCGACAAAATGCATCGGGACTTTACGCCAACGCCGTTCCGAGCGGTGCTTATACACAATCGCCGCATCGTACTTTTCATGGCTATGACGGAAGATGTCCGCCGTAATTTTTACCGTGTCGCCCGGTTCACGCTTCAACGCGAAGCGGCCCGCATCCACGGAAGGTTGAATGTTTTCGATAACGAGATTGTCTTTTTTCGAAGGGATTTCAGCCATAACTTAAACCTTCTTTACGTGAATTACTTACCCGGTTTAACAACAAAGTTCACGAGCTTACCTGGAACGGCAATCGTCTTCACGATCGCGACGTCGGTGAGGTAAGTTTGAATTCGTTCATTCTGCTTTGCAAGTTCGATCATCTGATCCTTGGTCGCATCCTTCGGCATCGAAACCTTGGCGCGAAGCTTGCCGTTCACCTGGAACACGACTTCGACTGTCGAATCCACAGCCTTGGATTCATCGGCAGACGGCCATGCGACGTAGGCGAGGCATTCCTTGTGACCGAGCTTTTCCCACATTTCTTCGGCGAGGTGCGGAGCAAACGGCTGAAGGAGCTGTGCAAAAATTTCACAGGCTTCGCGATAACGTTCCTGAGTCTTCGTAAGTTCGTTGTTGAAGATCATGAGCTGGCTGATCGCCGTGTTGAAGCTCAGTTTTTCGATAGCGTCCGTGACCTTGATGATGCTCTGGTGCATCACCTTCGAAAGATCTTCCGGCATCGAAGCATCCGAATACGTCACGGAATCTTCTTCGCCGATTACCGCACGGTAAGCGCGGGAAAGGAAGCGGAACATGCCTTCAATACCCTGGGTCTGCCACGGCTTCACCGCATCGAGAGGGCCCATGAACATTTCGTAAAGGCGGAGGGAATCGGCGCCGTACTTTTGAACGACGTCATCCGGATTCACCACGTTCTTCAAAGACTTACTCATCTTGGCGACAATCTGGTGAAGTTCCTTGCCCGTGCCTTTTTCGAAGAACTTGCCGTCCTTGTTTTCCACCTGGTCCACAGGGACCTTCGAGCCCGCAGCGTCTTCGTAGGCGTAGGCAAGGATCATGCCCTGGTTGTAGAGCTTGTGGAATGGTTCATCCGTCGAAACGAGTCCAAGGTCAAAAAGAACCTTGTGCCAGAAACGGCTGTACAACAGGTGAAGCACCGCATGTTCTGCACCGCCGATATAAAGGTCTACCGGCATCCAGTACTTTTCAAGTTCTTTCGCCACAAATGCGTCACCGTTGCACGCATCGATATAGCGGAGATAGTACCAGCAAGAACCTGCCCACTGCGGCATCGTGTTCGTTTCACGGATACCCTTGCGACCGTTCTTGTCGACCACGTTCAGCCATTTCGTCGCACCTGCAAGCGGAGACTGTCCGCCGTCGCCCGGCTTAAAGTTTTCGACTTCCGGAAGGAGCACCGGAAGATCCTTGTCGTCCACGGTCGAAATTTCGCCATCTTCCCAGTGGATAATCGGGAACGGTTCGCCCCAGTAACGCTGACGGCTGAACAGCCAGTCACGAATCTTGTAATTGACAGTCGCCTTGCCTATCTTGTTCGCTTCGAGCCATTCGATCATCTTCTTGATGCCTTCCTTCTTGGAAAGGCCGTTCAAAGAGAGCGTTTCGTTCGAGCTCTGAATGTACTTGCCATCTGCCGGCCAGCAAGCTTCACCCTTGAGGACGAGTTCCTTCGTTTCTGCCGGGCAAGAAGCGTCCGGATCCATGATGCAGATAATCGGAAGATTGAACTTCTTGGCGAAGTCGAAGTCACGCGTATCGTGAGCCGGGACCGCCATGATAGCGCCCGTGCCATAACCCGTGAGAACGTAGTCCGCAATCCAGATAGGGATCCTTGTGCCGGTGAGCGGGTTCACCGCGTAAGAGCCGGAGAATACGCCTGTCTTTTCCTTGGCGAGTTCCGTGCGGTCCATATCGCTCTTGAGAGCGGCGGCGTGAACATAAGCGGCGACCGTTTCCTTGTTTTCTGCGGTCGTGAGTTCATTCACCATTTCGTGTTCCGGAGCGATTACCATGTAGGTCGCGCCAAAGAGCGTATCGCAACGGGTCGTGTAAACGCGGAGATGCTTTTCGGTTGGCTTGCCATCCTTATCAGCAATAGCGAAGTCCACTTCAGCGCCTTGGCTCTTACCGATCCAATTCTTCTGCATGTCCTTCACGCCTTGCGGCCAATCGAGATCGTCGAGGCCCTTGAGCAGGCGTTCCGCATAAAGCGGTATGCGCATGAGCCACTGCTTCAGGTTCCGGCGTTCGACTTCCTTCTTGCCGCACTTTTCATGGGAACCGTCCGCAAGGACTTCTTCGTTTGCGCAGACGATCTTGCAGTGTTTGCACCACCAGACCTGAGCGTCGGCGTAGTAAGCGAGACGCTTGGAGTCGCGGTACTGGCGGACGGCGCTTGCTCCGAGAGCCTGAACATCGGCAGGAATCGGAAGTTCCGAAATCGGTCGGCCCTTCTGTTCTACCTCATCAAACCAAGTGTTGTAAAGACGGGTAAAGATCCACTGCGTCCACTTGTAATACTTCGGATCGGTCGTGTTGATTTCCTTGTCCCAGTCATAGGAAAGTCCAAGGCGCTTAATCTGGCGACGGAAGTTATCGCAGTTTTTCTGAGTCGTCACCGCCGGATGTGTACCGGTCTGAATAGCATACTGTTCCGCAGGCAGACCAAACGCGTCCCAGCCCATCGGATGAAGGACGTTGAAACCACGATTACGCTTATAACGGCAGATGATATCTGTTGCGGTATAGCCTTCCGGGTGACCCACGTGAAGGCCCGCGCCCGAAGGATACGGGAACATATCCAAGCAGTAGTACTTCGGCTTGGACATATCGGTTCCGGTTTTAAAAGTCTTATTAGAATCCCAGTAAGACTGCCACTTGGTTTCAATCTGTTGCGGATCGTATTTAGCCATTTTGTGAAACTCCGATTTTAAATCGCTCTTTACACATTTTTACGGACTCAATTTAACAAAACGAGGCTCTCCCCACAAATCTTTTATAAATTTCTCACTATGAAAAAGCTGATTACAGGATTCGTTTTCCTGAGCCTTGCGCTCGCATGCCCCGCTACCATTTTTGCGCAGTCCAGCAGCACGTTCGACTACGAAGAAAATACAGACGAAGACGATTTTGAAAACGATGACGTTTCGCGTACATACGTGGATGAGGATGGCGTGACCCATTTCCGTTCTGCCGAACAGATTCAGGAAGAAGAATTTTCCCGTGACACCCGCGAAGAAGACGCCCGGCGCCGTGCCGAATCGGAAGCTCGTCTTGAAAACTGGACGGCTCCGGTCACCTTCGGCGTTCGCGCAAGTATCGGCTTAAACTGGCTCGCTGGCGGTGACGCCGACACCTGGGGCTGGGAGACGGGCTTTGAATTCAGTGCCGGCGGCATTATGTCCATCAACCTTTCGAGCATGCTCCACATCGTCCCGGAAGTGGCAATCGCCTACCGCATGAACTCTTACGAATACACCTCCGAAAACATCACCACGTCAGGTGACATTTCCGCATGGGAAATCGACGTGCCGTTGCTCGTGCGCGTAGACCTTCCGGAAGGCACCGAAATTTTAGAAGACATGTTCATCGAAGCGGGTCCGCAACTCAGTCTCAACCTTTCGAGCAGTGACTCTTATGAATTCGGCAATTACGAAGGCGAAGACATCATCACGCCGGCCACTCTCGAAGCAGGCATCGCCATCGGCGTCGGCTACGCACTTTCCCGTGAAATGGCTGTGGATTTAAGATTCTATCGCGCTTTCACCGACTTCGCTAAAAAGACGAAAATCTTCAACAACAAGCGCAGCTATTCGACAATGCAGATCAACGCAGGCTTTTCTTACATGTTCTAGAAATGCGGCCTAAACGCATCTGCGCAGTCGGATGCGTTCTGTACACATACGCAAAAAGAGAGGTCCTTGGAAATTCCTTTAACAAAAGGGATTCTAAGGCGCGTATGGCGACACCCCGCTGCACGCGTTTTGCCGCCACAAAATCCGCTTCATATTCTTCCGCAAAACAGATCATGTGAAAGCCAAGCTTCGCCACGGCAAAGATCAAATGGAACAACAGCAACAGTTCTACCAGATTGAATCTCAAATAAACGCCTGCCGCTCCCAGAGTAAGCACACAAAGCAACGCAAATCCGCCCTGCAACGAACGGCGCACAATGCCATGATGGAGTTCCGCATGCGCCTTTTCATGCGCATTCACAAAGGCTCCGCCGTGATCACTTGTAAAGTTCGCTTCCGCAGGGAAAACGTCATTCACAATCGGCAAAATTCGGAAAAACGTAAAACGGTCCAGCTTGCCGTTCATGCGACGCACTTCCCGAACTTCGAGAAGAACGCGCAAAACAAATTCCACGACAAGCGCAGAGATCAAGATCCATTCGGCAAAAGACATTAGCCTTCGACCTTCAATTCCTTCAGAAGCACCGTCGAACGGCGCACGAAGTCTTCAAAACGCGCCTTTTCCCAGTCGATAAAAGCCTGGTCAATCGGATGCGATTCGTCGTAATCGTCAAAAATTCGACGGCCGCGAACAAAGTCCTTATCTGTTCCGTGGACAACCGCTTCCGACCACTGTTTTTCGATCACGCGAAGACGCTTGACCAAATCGCTGAATGTATCCGGCAGCGGAATGTCCTTGATGAGTTCCTTGAAAAGATCTCCCGGGAAATTCTTGCGAACGTCGTTCGGATTCAACGCAAGAAGCGTATGGTCCGTTTCGGTGGCAAGGAAAATCTTCATCAGCATGTAACGTTCGAGGAATCCCTTGTAAATAATTTCCGCCAAATGACGGGAAGATTCCTTGAGGTAGTTACTGCCGAGCCCTGGAATATCCTCTTCCGTATAAATTTCTTGAATTTGCGCAGCCTGTAGACGGCGGAGCGCATCCACCACGAGAATCGCATTCTTATCGCTCAAAACCTGGGATTCTTCAGGCGCCACAAACCCCTTTCCGCGAATCGCATACTTGTAAGCGTTACGCGCGACGGCATAAGCGTTCTTTCCGTAGCACCATCCCGGACGCAGTTCGTTCAAAGAAGGGCTTACGCTGTGCACGCGCGGATTGTTCGGAAGAATCAAGCTGAAGGGAAATTTGAGGCGCTGCGGCGAAGCGGTGACGCCTGTCGAAATGACCGTGTACGGAGATTCCGAAAAGTTCGCAGGGAACTTGATACTAGAACCGAGGCCGAAGAACATTCCAAGGCCCGGCATGATTTCCTGATCGGGCATACGGCTTGTATGGTTCGAGCCTACGTTTGCACCGTATCCGAGGTTTCCATGACCTTCCGGCCAAATCGCCGCGATGAGCAAAGAGTGGTGATGCATCTGGGTCAAAGGGCCCACAAAGCTGTGGGTGACTTCCGCTTCATCGATATGGACGCACGGGCAGATGATCGAAGAATTCACAATCGCCTTGTTGCCGATTTTGGTACGACGCATCAGCACGGAATCTTTGAGAAGAGCCGTCGAATGGAGCTTTGCCCCTTCCTGCACACAGCTGTTTTCAAGAATCACGCCATCATAAATGTACGTCGGTTCTTCAAGGCTTCCCAGCACGACCGTATTGCGAATTTTTGAAGCGCCGTCAATGCGCACATGTTCGCCAATCCAGGAATTGCGCACAATGTTCGTATTCGCAACGATGGCGTTTTTTCCAACAATGCCATACGGCACCAAAACTTCTTCGCGCCAAGCGTTCATCTGCGAAACAAAGGCGCTCATCGTTTCGGCATCGGTCTTGGTGAAGAGCTGCATTTTCACAAGTTCCGGGGTAATGTCGGGGAAAATTCTCACCGGGCGTCCGCCCATTTCATTTCCCACGCAAACCTCCGCGGCTATCTGGTAATGCGACTTTCCATTGGCGACGATCGAGCCCACATTCTGCACGACTGCTCCCTGCGAAACCCAGATGTTCGACATCAGGCTTGCATGGTGAATCAAAGAGTTTTCAATCCAGCAATCGTGAATGGCACTCGAATAAATGCCCGTCGGAGCAGCGACATCTCCCGGCATCAAAAGTGTGCCGTAAAACGCAGGCAAATGAACCCGTCCCGAAAAAGAAGAACTAAAAATTCGGCCCGGAGTGAAAAGCATATCGACAGTCACCAAAGACCAGTCCGAACTGCGGTTGCCGTTTTTTTCCAAGGTTTCGATTTCTTGCGGCGAAAGGGCGCGTTCTTTGGCAGCGGCACGACCTGTCTGGAAGAGCTCCGCATAAGAATTCATCGAACTTGCCTTGAGGGCCTTTTTCAATTTGAACAGACGTTGCATATTTGCAATTAAAAATACTATTTTCCCTGTCGAAGCAATTCTTTTATCTTAAATTCGTAATATGATTCCTGAATTTTTCCATCGTTATATCAAGAAGCAGAAAAACGGAGTGGTACTCTATCCGAACGATCTGTTCGACCAGCGCGTTCAAGAAGAAATGATCCGTGCCGACGAATACAAGAGCTATTTCGTCTACGCGGAAATCGATTTTGACTCTATCCGCAACGCTCTTCCGAAAGATCAAGAGGAAAAATTCTGGGAAGCGGTGTTTAAGAGTTTTGCCACCAAGGGTCGCGGTTCCGATGTTCTCGGCCTCCTCGAAAACGAATCCGGTGTCGGCATTATTATGCTCGATTCCACGATGGACGGTTGGGACCGTCTCGTTGGTCGTATCAAGGAATTCTCCAAAAATTTCATCACCGATTTCGGCAAGCCTTTGAGCACCATCAAAGCGTTTGTCTATCCGGCTTACCTCGATTCCAAAACCCCTGCCGCAGCCCAAGAAAACCACGCATGAAAGTTCTCGTTGTAGGATCAGTCTACCCTCGTTTTCCAGAAGACAATGAAGTTCCCTGGCTTCGCAAGTCCGTCGCCACTCTCCGCGATGCAGGCGTTGAAGTCGAAGTCATGGCTCCGTCCTACAAAGGTTTAAAATCGCACACAATCGACGGTGTACCCGTTCATCGTTTCCGTTACGCCGTCAAAAATCTCGAAATTTTGACGCACGACGAAGGCGCTCCGACCAAGATGGCGAAGCACCCGTCCATGCAGCTGCTTGCGATTCCCTACTGCATCAGCGGATTCTTCAAATGCCTTTGGCTTGCGAAGAAGAAAAAGTTCGACGTGATCCATGCTCACTGGCCGTTTCCCCATGCGCTGATCGTACTTGGAGCCTGCAAGCTGTTCCGCATTCCGCTGGTGTTGAATTTCCACGGCGCAGAACTTTTGCTCATCCGCAAAAAAAAGTGGATCCGCCCGATCATGAAGTTTATCATTGGGCAGGCAAATGCGATTTTTGCGAACAGCCGTTTTACCGCTTCCAAAATTTCGGCACTTCGCCCGGCCAAGATCGAGTGGAGCCCTTATGGATCTCCGCTTTCTTCGGGAAAAGTTCCGCCACATGCACGTGGCGAACGTTACAAGATTCTTTTTGTCGGACGGCACATTGAACGCAAAGGCATTGAATATTTGATCCAGGCGGCAAAACTTTTGGATCCGAAAAAATTTGAAGTCCGCATTGTCGGAAAGGGGAACCTGACGGAATCTTTGAAAAATCTTGCAAAAAAGATTCAAACGGAAAACGTCACCTTTACCGGTCCGCTTTCTCCCGACGATCTGCGCAAGGAATATCAGGAAAGTAACTGCTTTGTACTGCCTGCGATCGTCGATTCCAAAGGCGACACCGAAGGCTTAGGAGTCGTACTGATCGAAGCCATGCAGTATGGGCTTCCGGTCGTCGCATCGAATGTGGGCGGCATCCCGGACGTTGTTGTTGACGGAGAAACGGGCATTCTCGTTCCCGAAAAAAATCCCGAAGCTCTTGCAGCCGCATTCCAAAAGCTCGAAAGCGATCCCGCTTACGAAACCGAACTTTTGAAGGGCGCAGAAAAAAGAATCAACGACTGTTTCAACTGGGAAAAAATCGCGAAAAAACAGATTGCGGTGTACGAGAAGTTGATTGGCAAATAACCATTTTACTTCTTCTTTTTCCTTCCACACATCCAGCTGAGCACCAAATTCTGCCAAATCACATAGCACGTCGGAGCGATTGCCGCCACCGGACCCGCATACAAGCTCGAAATCCAGATTACGAGAGTCGTATTCTTCTGTCCCATGCTCTGCGAACTTTCAATCGGGTGTTTCTTATCGCTGAACCATCCGACGGTGAACTGCACAATGCAAAGGATCAACGCAACGAGCGCAAGCATCGAAAGCTTTCCGCTGTTCCAGAGTTCCGCAAATCCCATTTCCCGAATGTCATAGCTCGCCTTGGCAAGAATCAAAAACACGGAAATCGTCCACACGAGCAGCGTGTACTTCTGAAAGCGAACCGCCTTGTCCGCAAGTTCCGGGTAAAAGGCTCGCAAGCCTAAAGCGATGGCGAGCGGAATCGAAATGATCGGCTGAATGGAATTAAAAATTTTCATGGCGACTTCGGCAAAGCTCGCATCGGCTCCCGTCAAATATCCATAAATCAACGGAATGCTAAAGCATGCAATGATATTTCCGCTCAAAAAAATCTTGAGCGCGAGCACCGGATTTCCACCGAGCACTTTTGCCATCGCAGGCGCCGCATTGGCAGGCGGGCACAGGCAAATAATCGCGCCGCCCAAAAGAACTTCACGCGGCAGCTGGAAAAACTCCACAACACCCCACAAAACGGCAAGCATCACAAGGCTCGCTAAGAACGCCTTGACTTCAATCTTAAAAGTATAGCCGTGTTGTTGAGGCGGCACTTTTCCCACAAACGAGAGAAACATCATCAGTCCAATCATAAAGGGCAACGCGGGGGAAAGAACATGCGCCTGTGGCAGTAAAATGCCCAAAAGAATGGCCACCGGCATCAAAATAGATCTCAATTTCGCCATGGTAGAGCCAAAGTTAGTAAATTGGAGGTCGAAGATGTTACTCTCGCGATACAAGGACATTCCGGTCGACAGACCCGTTT
Organism: Hallerella succinigenes; assembly: GCF_002797675.1. Classification (NCBI taxonomy): domain Bacteria; kingdom Pseudomonadati; phylum Fibrobacterota; class Fibrobacteria; order Fibrobacterales; family Fibrobacteraceae; genus Hallerella; species Hallerella succinigenes. The sequence continues at coordinate 1,343,713 of NZ_PGEX01000001.1, forward strand.
TTAAGAAGAAGAACTCCAACCCGATGCTCTTCCTCGTGAAAGGCTATTTGGCGGTCATCGCCCTCGGAACGATCCTTCTCAGTTGCCCTTTTTCCCTCCAAAAGGATCTTTCGATTCTAGACGCCTTTTTCACGGCGACTTCCGCCGTCTGCGTCACGGGCCTTTCCGTCATCGACATCGGAACGACCTTTACCCATGCGGGCCTCTGGATTCTTGCCGCTCTCATCCAAATCGGCGGTCTCGGCATCATGACTTTTTCTACGGCAATCCTGCTCCTTTCCGGAATGAAACCGGGATTTAACCAGCAGGCTCTCTTTAAATCGGGCTTTACCACCGAAGGTAGCATTGAACCGAAAAAAATTCTCTCCGCCGTCCTCCCATTTACGGTTGTCCTGGAAGGGCTCGGCATGACGGCGCTCTTTACGCAGTTCGACCATTTGCCCTTGAACGAGCGCATTCTTTATTCCGTCTTTCACGCGATCAGCGCCTTCTGCAATGCGGGATTTTCCCCGCTTCCGAACTCGCTCGTGAGTTACCAGTTCAATCCGGTCGTTTGCCTCGTGGTCATTCTTCTTGTGCTCGCAGGCGGCATCGGATTTCTCTCCATGTCCGAAATCAAAAACCTTTTCGACTTTAAAACGCGGACCATCCAAAAGATATCACTCCACACCAAAATCGCCCTCAGCGCAACCCTTATCATTTCCTTGATTGAAATGTTCAGCGTTCTCCTCATCGAATGGAACGGAGCCTTTGACGGGCAAAGCTGGGCAGAAAAGCTGCTTTCGGGCGCATTTGTCGCCCTGTCTTCCCGCACCGCAGGATTCAACACGATCGATCCTTTGAGCCTTCGCGAAACAAGTACGATCATCATCATCATTGCAATGTTCATCGGGGCAAGCCCCGGTAGCTGCGGCGGAGGCTTAAAAACGACGACCGCTGCGGTCATCACCCTTCTCGGCATCAACCGTCTTTTGGGACGCGATAAGACCCAGGCGATGGGCAGAACCATCCCGGAAGAAACGGTGGACAAGGCCCTGCGAATCTTTATCGTTTACGCGGTCCTCGCACTTGTCGGGACGCTCACGCTTCTCTTTACGGAATACCCGGCCGGAGCGATCGGAAGTACCCATTCACACTTTGTATTCGTTTTCTTTGAAGTCGCGAGCGCCCTTTCAACCTGCGGACTTTCCCTTGGTCTCACCCCGGAGCTTACCGCTTCCGGCAGAATCTTTATTTGTATCTTTATGTTCGTAGGCCGTATGGGCGCCCTCTTCCTCATCTCCGCCGTGGTGAAGAAAAAGGATGCGGGAACCTGGTACGCAGAAGAAGACATCATGGTGGGTTAAAAAATGGCAAAGAAGCAGTTCATCATCATCGGACTTGGCAACACGGGAATCTTTCTCGCCAACCATCTGACGAGCCTCGGCAGTGAAGTGCTCGCTGTAGACAACACGCCGGACAAAGTGCAGGACATCACCCCGAACGTCGCCCATGCAGTTGTCGCCGACACAACCCGCAAGCAGCAACTCGCAGCGCTTCCGGTGACGAAGGTCGACGCGGTCATCTGCTGCATCGGCGCAGACCTCGAAGCTTCGCTCCTCACCATTTTGAACTTGAAAGAACTCGGCGTCAAGCATATCATCGCCAAGAGTTCCAGTTCCCAGCATACGTCGATCCTCGAACGTTTTGGCGTCTCGGACATTTTCCAGCCGGAACGCGACATGGCGATTTCCATTGCGGAACGCCTGACTCACCCGAACATGCTCGACCGCTTACCATTCCTCGACGGCTTCTCGATCATCGAGGTCCTTTGTCCGAGCAAGTTCATCGGCAAGACTTTGAAGGAACTTTCCTTGACGTCCAAATACGGCATCCAGATTATCGCAATTCGCGATCCGCTACAGCCACAGGCTTTGATCGGAAACCTCGCCGATTACCCACTCAAGGAAAACGATATTCTGTTTATTCTCGGACCGAACGACATACTCGAAGACTTCGGATAATTTCGTCTAGACTTCGTTCATCACCTTCTTGATTTCATCCTGGCATTTCACAAACGCTTCGACAATTTCCGGGTCGAAGTGGGTTCCACTTTCTTCCTGGATAATCGCCACAGCCTTTTCGAACGCAACGCTCGAAATGAACAAAAGCCAAGTCACCTGAGCCTCTAAAGAATGGAAATCGACTTATCCGAAATTTCCGCACAGAAATCGGCAAAGATCTGCGCCAGCAGAACTGGGAATCCCTTGCTGTGCTAGGATTCCGCAATCGGTGTCACCACGTTCTGCGCAATCTGAAAATCGAACAGGAAGCCCGAAAGGAAGGCGCACGGAATGCCCAGAAGCATTAAAAAGAAGAGCCGCTTCGGCAGACGGATGAGTGAGAAATCCGACGATTGCACCCGGGCAGAAATCCACCCAGGACCGTTGCGTAGATTGTTATATGTTTTTTTTCGAGCATTTTTCATCAAAATCCGTGTTTTTGTATAGTTTAAGAATATGCAAGAATCGCTTAGACTCAAATCCATTACCATCCGGAATCTTCGCTCTATTCGAGAGGAGACGTTTCCGCTAAGCGATTTTACAGCCTTGATCGGTTACAACAATGCGGGAAAAACGACCATTTTGATGGGAATCCGCTGGCTTTTGTACCGTTCTTCGCTGGACAATTCCTATTTCGATAATCCCGATTTGCCGGTAGAAGCGGAAGGACTTTTTGCAGGTATCACCGATTCTATTTTGAGCAAGCTCGAAGTCTCCCAGCAAGAAGTCATCAAGCCTTTCCTCAAAAATGGAAAGCTGCGCGTGCAACGTTCCCAGCGTGTGCCGGGAGAAAACGCGTCAGATGTAGAATTCTGGGTTTTGGACTGGAACGGAGACAACGGTCACGGAGAATGGATCAAGGCGCCTTACGGATTTGAAGACATCTTCAACGTGTTTTTTCCGCACCCGATCCAGATTTGGGATTTTGAAGGGGACAAGGCCTTCACCAAACTTTTGAACGAAATCTTTAAGCCGTTGCAGCGCAGACTCGGTAAGGATTTCAACGAGCTGATCCAGCGCTTCGCTTCCCTGCTCGATGCGCATAGCGATTCCCGTGCGCAGGAATTTGAACTTTTTGAACGCGGATTGAATCAAAAGCTCCGTCCGCTGTTCCCCTCGGTGAACGTGCGGATCGACATTCCAACGCCGAGCCTTGCATCGTTTCTTTCGACTGCAAAGCTGAACGTCTATGACGAAGACGACGGCTTTGAACGCGACATCCATTCGATGGGCGCAGGTTCCAAGCGCGCCATTCAGATGGCGCTTGTGCGTTACCTCGACGAAGTCAAACGGCATCATCACAATCATTATTTGAGTCGGACGCTTTTGCTCATCGATTCCCCGGAACTCTTTTTGCATCCGCAAGCCGTGGAACTTGTGCGCGTCGCCCTCAAGAACCTTTCTCGCGAAGGCTACCAGGTAATTTTTGCGACGCATTCCGCGCAAATGGTCACCAGTGAAGATGTGAGCACCTCCCTTCTCATTCGAAAGAACAAGGAACGTGGCACGTTCATGCGCCGCCGAATGGAAGACGCGGTTCACGCGGTGATTACCGATGCACAGGCGCAGCTGCAAATGCTCTTCTCGCTTTCGAATTCAAACGAACTTCTGTTCGCCGACTATGTGCTTTTGACCGAAGGTAAAACGGAATGGCGTGTGCTTCCGACGCTCTTTGAAAAGATGTCCGGAATGTCCTTTGCGCTCATCCGCTGTGCGCTCGTCCACCAGGGCGGCGTGAGCAATACGCGCAAAAGTATGCAGGTCTTAACCGCCATGGATTTGCCCGTGCGCGCAATCGTCGATTTGGATTATGCCTTCAACAATGCGCAGCAAGACGGCTTCTTAGAAAAGGACGATCCCGATATCGAATTCTGCAAGGATCTTTTCCGTGAGCTTTCGCTGCAGGAACACATTCGCCTGGTGCACGGAATTCCGGTCAGCAAAAAGAGCCGTATCTCGGCAAGCGAAGCCTATGCGATGATGGCCGCCATGCCCGAAGCGCGCAAACCTTTGCAAAACATCCACGACAAACTTTCCAAGGTCGGCATCTGGGTCTGGACACGTGGAGCGATCGAACAGCATTTAGGTCTAGAAGGCAAAAACGAACGCGCCTGGCACCACTTTATTGAACGCGTCCACAACGAAGATCCGCACCGTTTCTTGCCGGATTACGAAGACATTCACCGTCTTTGCGCTTGGATCATCGAAGGCTCTCACGAGTCGGACGTCTAAAGCATTTTTCATTTTCAAATACAAAAAAGCGACGGTCATCCGTCGCTTTTTTGTTTTGCAATAATCGTTTAATCTTCGACCAAACGAAGCGGCATGAGCAAGAACATGCAGTCCATGTCGGAACCGACCGGTTCTATCACGCAAGCGGCCACAGGACCGTTCATCTTGAGGATCACGTCATCGCTTTGACAAAGCTTCAAGACATCCAACATGTAAAGTCCGTTGAAACCGATGCTGAACACGTCTTCGCCTTCGTGAATCACCGAAAGAGCTTCCGTCGAATCGCCACCCACGTTCGGGTCGTTTGCGGAAAGTTCCATCTGGTTGCCGTCGAGCTGCAAGCGGATCATGCGCGTGCGAGCGTTAGCCATGGAAATCACCGTCGTGATCTTGTTGAAGAGATCTGCGCGATTCACCTGGACCGTGCGCTGGAAATTCGTAGGGATCACCGCTTCGTACTTCGGATACGGGCCTTCGATCAGCTTGGAAATGATCTGCACGCCTTCGCTTGCAAAGAGAACGTAGGTATCGGAAATGCGAACTTCGATTGTCGATTCACCCGAAACGCTCTTGAGCGCGTACTGGATTGCCTTCGGCGGAACGATGACTCCCTTTCCCAAGGTACAGTTTTCAATGTCCACGTAAGCCTTGCCCAGACGGTGACCATCGGTCGCCACCATAATGAGCTTGCCTTCCTTCGTTTCCATATAAGCACCGTTCAGGCTCATACGGGTCAGGTCGTTCGAAACCGCAAAAAGCGTTTTGCCGGCGAGGAAGTCAAGTTCGCTCTTGCCGAGCTGGAACACGCAGCCGTCTGCCACATCCGGAAGCGGCGGGAAGTCGCTCACGTCAAAGCCCGTAATGGAAGCCTTGCCGCGTTCGCTCCAACGCACTGTCACGAGGTAATCGACGACTTCAATAGAAATGTTCACGATCTTCGGATCGATCAAGCTCTTGACCAAGTCCAAAAGCTTGCGAGCGTTGACCACTACGGCACCGTCGGATTCACCCTGGACATCGAGCATCACCCTAATCCCCAAGTCGAGGTCAGTCGCGCTGATTTCTAAGGAATTGCCTTCCAAGCGGATGGCAAAGTTGTTCAAAACCTGAATGGTAGCCTTGTTCGGCACTGCCCCGATGACCATGTTCAAGGCACTGAGGAATTTCGCTTTTTCAATTTGAAATCTCATAGCGCCTTACCTTAGTTTCTAGCCATGACAAAAGCAATCCATGCGGCAACGGCGATCACAGCGAGAATCGTCACGCCGACAGAACTCATCTTGTTCTTCTTAGGCGTGAAATTCTTTGCATCCTGCATCGCTTTTCTACGGTCTCTACGGCTCATAAAAAATCTCCATTGTTTTTTACGAGTAAAAACTATTATTTTATGTTCGAAAGGATTTGCAAGGAATTGAAATTTATGGCAGAAAACACGTTAAATAAGATCAAAAATGGTGCATTGAGTTGCGCATGCTCCGTGCTGAACAAGATCAACATCGCCACGGAAGAATCCCGTTTGAAGGCAAAATACGAGTCCCTAGGCCGTCGCCTTCTGCCGGCACTTGAAAAAGACGCCTTGGACGAACTCAAAAACGACCCAGAAGTCGTCGAACTCGTCGGAAACATTTCTGAAATCCGCGCCCGTATCCGCGACATGAAGAAGCGGGAACAGAAAGGCTTTCAAGCTTAAGGTTCCACGTTGAAAAAACTGAATCTTCAGCTCTTTTACGAAAAAACCGGAAAATCAAAATCTTCCCAGGTTTCTTTGTGGAAGCCAATCCTTTGGACCATCGGCGCAGTCATCGCGATTTGCGGGTTTATCTTCTTTTCGCCTCTCGAAATTTACAACAAATTAAGCGACGGCACATTGCTGGATCTACGGGCGCAAAACCGCGAAATCAAGCAGAACGTGAAAGCCCTCAAAGCGGACAACGACAGCGCAGAACTTTACTTGAACCGAACCAAGGCGCACCAGGATAGCATTTACAAGATCGGCGGCATCAAAAACGTCGTCCCTTCGGAAAGCGCGGACTCGATTCACAAGGCAGAACGCACCGAAGCTCTCTTTGAAACATACACGACCTATTCCATCTTCCGCGATTCGCTTCTTGCAAATCCGAAACTTGCCGAAGCCGTCCCCGTTCTGCATCCGATTAAAAAACATTCCGTGATTACGAATCACTTTGGCATGATCCAGGATCATTTTACAGACCAGCAGCTTCCTCACCGCGGCGTGGACTTTTTTGCCGAGGAAGGGGATACGGTCATCGCCACCGGAGCGGGAAAAGTCATCGAAGCTCGCACGCACCAAGGCTTTGGGCAAACGGTCAAGATTCAGCACTCCGATCACATTCGCACTTTCTATGCGCATCTTGAAAAGGCTTTAGTCAAGAAAGGGCAAACGGTCAAGCGTGGCGATCCAATCGCTCTCGCAGGACGTTCCGGACGTACCGCAGGCACCGTTTTGCATTATGAAATTCGTATCGATGGGGAATCGGTCAATCCGGAAGATTACTTCATCATTCCCTGAGGTTTTATGGACAACTCAAGACCTTTTGAACAAAACATCATTGCCATGGTCTGGGATTTTGACAAGACGCTCATTTCGGGCTACATGCAAGATCCTCTTTTTAAGCGCTACGCGATCGACGCCAAACAGTTTTGGAAAGAGGTCAACGCCCTTCCCGCCTACTATGCAAAGTTCGGCATTCAAATCAACCGGGACACCTCTTATCTGAATCACATTCTGACCTATGTGAAGGCCGGAAAACTAAAGGGACTTTCGAACAAGATCTTACGCGAATGCGGAAAGGAACTCGGATTTTACCCGGGCCTTCCAGAATTTTTCCCGAAAGTTAAAAAGCTCATCGAAGAAAATCCCGTGTACCAGAATGCGGGCATTCGCTTAGAGCATTACGTGGTGAGCACCGGTTTTGCAGAAACGATCCGCGGCAGCATCATTGCCCCGTATCTCGACGGAATCTTTGGTTGTGAATTCATCGAAGCGCCTGCTCAGCCCGGCTATTTAGACAATAGCTTTGACCCGCAAGAAGGTGAAATTTCACAGGTGGCAATCGCCCTCGACAACACTTCGAAAACGCGTTACCTGTTTGAAATCAACAAAGGTTCAAATAAGTTCCCCGACACGATCGATGTGAATTCGCAGATCGACAAGAACAATCGTCGCATTCCATTCGAAAACATGATCTACATTGCAGACGGTCCTTCCGACGTTCCCGCGTTCAGCATTTTGAATCAGCACGGCGGCGCAACCTATGCGATTTACCCCGCAAAAGACCGCATCGCCATGCGACAGGTCGATTCCCTGCGCCGCGACCATCGCATTCAGATGTACGGCGAAGCGGACTACCGCGAAGATTCCATGACGTGGATGTGGCTTTCGGAGCAGGTTTCTCATATAGCGGACAACCTTGTGCAAAAGCAGCGGGAAATCATCCGCCAAAGCGCCTCAAGACCGCCGGAGCACCTGAATTCCTAGTCATTTTCCACGGTTTTAAAATCGCTGAACCGTGGAATTCTTATATTGCTACTACCCAAAATTTTAGAGGTTCCCGTTCCTTTTGAACGGGACTGATAGATTTTATTGTTTTTGTCCATTTAGGAGTTTTAATGGCTATTCAGAATACGAAGCGTGGCATTTTGATTAGCATGACGCCGTACGAAAAGAGAATTGCCGTAATGGAAGGTGGAGACCTCGCTGAACTCGTTGTCGAGAGCGCAGAGTCGAACCGAGTCCTGGGTAATATCTACAAAGGCGTCGTGCAGAAAGTGCTTCCCGCGCTGAAAGCCGCGTTTATTGACATCGGGCTTGAAAAGGCCGGTTTCCTTCACCAGGAAGATGCAATAGACCGGAACATCCTCCTTTCCCGCGAATACGGCGATAAGGATGATGAAGAAACAGTCGGCGAAGAACTTTCGATTGATCAGATCTTGCACGAAGGTCAGGAAATCATGGTGCAGGTAGTGAAAGAACCGATCAGTACCAAGGGTGCTCGTTTGACGACACACTTGAGCTTTGCCGGTCGATTCCTCGTCTGCATGCCGAATACAAACTTTGTCGGCGTCTCGAAGCGTGAACGCGATCCGAAGAAACGTCGCGAATTCAAGAAAGTCGTTCGCCGTCTCAAAGGACCGGATGTGGGCTACATCGTCCGCACGAACGGCCTTTCCGAAAGCGAACTTGAAATTTCGAAGCAGATGCGTGAACTGGAAGCAAAGTGGGATGCCACAAAGTACAATTTCCAGCATCAGCCTGCCGAAACTTGCATTTACAAAGAATCGGATTCCGTCAATCAGACAATCCGCGAATACTTCAGCGATAACACCGACTACGTATATGTCGATAACCGCGAAGAATATTTCGCCATCCGTGAAGAACTGCAGAAGCTCTCTTCCGATAAGATCAACAAGGTGAAGCTCTGGAGCTCCAAGGAAAGCCTTTTCGAATACTTCAAGATTGAAGACGATTATGCGCGTTCCCTGCAGCGTTCCGTTCCGTTGCCTCATGGCGGCAACCTGGTAATCGATCAGACCGAAGCTCTCGTCGCCATCGACGTGAACACCGGTCCTAAGGTCCACGGTAAGGATCAGGAAAAGATCATTTTCGAAACGAACGTCGACGCTTGCTACGAAATCGCAAAGCAGCTCCGCTTGCGCGATATCGGCGGTCTTGTGGTAATCGACTTCATCGATATGGAACTCCAAGAAAATCGCGACGCTCTGTACCAGGAATTCCGTAAGGCAATTCGCAAGGACAAGGCTCCGATTACGCCGACACCGCTCAGCCAGTTCGGCCTCATGGAAGTGACCCGCAAGCGCGTGCGCACAAACCTCATGACCGAAAAGACTCACGTCTGCCCGGTCTGCCGCGGCACCGGTCACGTGTTCCGATTGGAAACGACCCTTTCCGCCATCGACCGTTGGCTCTCTCGCGCCCGCACCAAGGGACGCATCAAGAAGGTCAAGATGGTCGTGAGCAGCGAAATGGTTGATCTCCTTTGCAAGGATATGGCCCGTATGTTCCACTACTTGGAATACAAGCACGAAATGTCGATCGAACTCGTGGAAGACGACAAGATGTTCCCGAACCAGTTCTACATGTTCAATGACAAGGACGAGGACATCACGGAAGAATACAACTTCGCCTAATCGGCAAGTGAAAATTCCAAGCCATTCGAAAGCTCCGCAGAAAACTGCGGAGTTTTTTGTATCCCTCCTGTAGTCATTTTGGGAAAAAGGCTCGGGAGATTTTCATCACAAAAAAGCTCCGCAGCAATTCTACCGCGGAGCTTTTGGTGTGTTGTGTTGGATGATGGAATACTCCTTTCCGTTTAAAGTATCATCCGTATTGATGAAAGTCTCTAGGCGAGGAAAAACTCCCGTGGACATATTGTCCAAACTACATCCTGAATTCAAACAACACAACCACAGCCCGCCCCACCACATTCTGGAGCGTTTTAACACCAGACGACAGCCAAAAAGCCAAGGTAAGATGAGCGATTATTCCCAATCGACACCATAAAATACGATTTCATCGATCCAGAATTCACCGTCCTTTCCACCAAAGATCGACAGATTCGTCACATGATCCTTGATCGCATCCCAGCCGATATTTCCACCGATGCTATCCGCAGCGAGAAGCGAATCCGGTGTCACCACGATACGGCTCCATTCCGACGGAACATCGATATGGATCCAGGACTTTCCGCTTGTATAAGCCGAAGTGCTGTCAGCCAAAACATCGAAAGCAAAGCTGATGTAATTGTCTACGCTGCCGCGGACCCAGAACGAAACGGAATCGAGCGCGCTCAAATCCACTTCCTTTCCCAAATAATGGCCCATCAGTGCCCAGCCCCCCACGGAATCATTTTGAGAAGTAAAGTGGGCAGCCATCCCTTCACGGCCTTCGCCCGCCTCCACTCTTTCCAAGGACGCCGTCGCATATTCCGAATAAGAAACATACCAGGCAAACGAGCTGTCTTCAAAATCTTCCAACAGGAATTCACGCACAAGCGTATCTGTTAAGACAAGCGATTCATTTTCTTCATCGGCCTTCACCGAATCCGAAGCGATGACCTGATTTTTGTATACAAGGAGAATTTCAAAATCGCCCTGCGGAATCTGCATCGAGAAATTCCCGGTCGCATTCACCGCCTGCACGTGGCGCGTTCCCCGCACAATCACATAAGCAGGTGACATGTCCGTTTCCACATGGCCCGAAAGCGTTCTCGGTGCGTCCACCTGCACCGAAATCGGAATGCTCGTGTCCGGAAGAACCGCCGGGATCATCACTTTCGTCGCCCCTAAAAGAATCGATTCATCTTCCCGATTCGTCTGGGCTTCCACAATATAATCGCCCGGTTTCAAATCTTTCAATGTCAAAACGCCGGCATCATCCGTTTCATAGGACTCTCCTACATCGGAAAGTCCCGTTCCTAGGAAATTGACAAAGGCATCCTTTTCGCAGACCTGCACGTGGCTATAAGCCGCAGGAGTCCCGTCCGCGTGCAAAACAACAACCGTCGCTACGGAATTTTCCGTTTCAAAGGTCGAACCCGCCGTTTTTTCGGAGCAAGCCGCCAAGACACCACTCAAAGCAGCCGCTAATCCCATCATCCAACTCCACTTCATTGATTCCTCACCCTTACCACTGGATAAAACGCCATCGAAAGTCGCACAACCCTATCCGGATACTTTACTGAATCTACTCTTTTTTGGACGAGTCGGCGAAACATTGCGTTCATTTACAAGCACATTATCCAAAGCTTCGATTGCCAAATTCAACGTCTGCTTTCGAAAATTTCGCACTGCCAAAGCCTTTTCCGGGCCGCCCACGGTCAAATGCGCATCCATCAGGGAAAGCTTCCCCGAGGCGAGTTTTTCTTTTGCCTTTTGCAGGGCATGCACCGGCAGGCGATGCTTCTTTTGCAACACGCGGAATAAAAAGCTCGAATCCAGTCCGAGCTTTTCTCCCATCATTCTGTACGAATAGAGCGGCATCTCTTTTTTGCGCCGTTCATAGTAGGACTTTAACAGGTCGCGGTAATCCGCTGTGTCCAAAAACAAATTCATCCCATTTAAAATACACTGAGATTATCGATTCGAGGATTGCAAAAAAGCCAAATTCCATGGACTTTTTGTCCAAACCCAGCAAAAAAAAACCGCCCTGGGAATTCCCAAAGCGGTTTGTAGATATCCTTAAAAGGGTTACTTGCTGAGGGTGCTGACCTGAACATCCCAGCTCTGACCGTTGACGGCCACGCGGTAGGTGTTCGTTCCAGCCACCTTCATGCCTGCGGTATTGACAGCTCCAACAGCCGGTTTTGCAGCGGCAGGAGCCGGAGCATTCGGATCCTTCTTCGGCACGCCAATGTGACGATTACCCTTGAGGAAGTCGATACCCTTGTTGCCGCCCTTCGTCTGGAGGCAGCCCGTGATAAAGATGTTTTCATCCGTCACCGGGAGATTGTTTTCTTCGAGGAGCTTCTTCGCCTGAGGAATACCCGGTTCAATGATTTCAGCAGCGCACTTGACGCCCGGATGAACCTTCGCAAACGGTTCCTTGCCCATCTGTTCGGCAGCGATCTTCACGAGTTCGGCATCCGGCTCGCACGGAGTCTTACCGAGGTAGCCGAGGATCATGTTGCCGTAGCCTTCCGTAATCTTGTGCCAGGTGTCAAGGCCCTTGCTCTTGTTTACCGTATTGACATAAGCCTGCTGGAAATAGTACTGGGAAACCGGCGTCACGGAAGAAGCAAAGCCACCACGGCGCACGCATTCGGACATGTTCGCAATCACCTGCGGATACAGGTGGAACGTCTTCGTTTCGCGCATCATGAGGGTATTGGCCGTGAGAGCGCCACCCGGCATCGGGGAGAACACCACATCAGAAGAAATCTGACGGGATTCCGGCGGGAAGTTGTAATCCTTGAGGCATTCCACAGCCACGTTGTTCGCTTCCATGAGCTTAGGAATTGCATTTTCATCCACAATGCCGTCTTCGCCGAGAGCGAGAGCGTAATCCGTACCCTTGAGAGCATGGAACATGCTGAAGAGATCCGGCTGGGAAGTACCGCCAGAAAGCGGCTTACGAGCAAGGTCGATTCCATCAGCACCACCGTCGATTGCAGCGAGGTACTGGCGAAGGCCCGTACCGCAAGTTTCGTGAGAGTGAATGCGGAGTTCCACCTTGTCGCCAAGGAGCTTGCGAGCCCGCTTGAACGTTTCGTAAACCTTCATCGGGTTAGCGGTACCGGAAGCATCCTTGAAGCACACAGACACGAACGGAACGCCTGCGTCGAGAATGCTTCTCAAAGTCTTTTCGTAGAATTCCGGATCGTGTGCACCGGTGCAGCCGAGCGGAAGTTCCATCATGGTGACGACGACTTCGTGTTCGAGGCCTGCGTCCGTGATGCACTTACCCGAATAGATCAGGTTGTTCACGTCGTTCAAGGCGTCGAAATTACGAATACGGGTCATGCCGTGCTTCTTGAACATGTCCGCGTGGAGCTTAATCATGTCGTACGGCTGCGGAGCGAGAGCCACCACGTTAATACCACGGGCGAGAGTCTGCAAACGAGCCTTCGGGCCAACCGTCTTGCGGAAGGTATCCATCATATCGAACGCATCTTCACCGCAGTTCTGATAGAGAGCCTGGAAACGTGCGCCACCACCCGCTTCGAAATGGGTGATGCCTGCCTGGGCAGCCGCTTCAACTGCCGGCATAAAGTCCTTTGTAAAGACTCGGGCGCCAAAGATGGACTGGAAGCCATCACGGAAAGACGTATCTTGGAATAGGATTTTCTTTTTCATAAGTTATCCATTTGGGGGAATTTCACCCCCTGTCTAAGGTTCAAACGATCGATTTGTTACAATATAGAAAAGCAAAGAGCCCGCACCACATTTCTTGAAGGCTTTCTGGATAAAGCCCTTAGAAATATCTTGCTCGAGTTCTTCGCCGTGTGACATAATTATTCTAACGACGTATCGTCTTCTGAATTATCTGGTTTTGTATTGTCAATGCAGTTGATGGAACCCGGATCAACCGTGCATTCATCCGTGATATCATTTTCTGCTTCCGTGCTGCTGGAACCGCAAGCGGTCAAAACGGAGGCGAACAAAGCCAAAAGTGCAAAAACAAATAAGCCAAATCTCTTTTTCATAGCATTATTATAGATTTTTTTTCGACAAAAAGGTAAAAAAAAGCCCCTTATATTCGCCGAAGGCTCCAAATTCACACGCCAAAATTGTCACCCAAAATTCAAAACATGACATTTTCGCTACAAAAGCAAAAAACCCATCCAAGGGACGGGTTCTTTACAAACTTTACAGTATCAGCCGTAAACGAAATTACTTCTTAGCGGCCTTAGACTTCTTAGCGGTAGCCTTGAGTTCTGCACCGACCTTGAAGGAAACGACCTTCGTAGCCTTGATCTTGATCTTTTCGCCGGTGAGCGGATTGCGGCCCTGACGAGCAGCGCGTTCCTTCACGCTGAAGGTGCCGAAGCCGATCAACTGGACCGGGCCACCCTTCTTGATGCCTTCCGAGATACCGTCGAGAACGGCATTCACTGCAGCAGTAGCAGCCACTTTCGTTTCGATGCCAGCAGCCTTCTGGACGTATTCAACGAGTTCTTGCTTATTCATGGATTTATTTCTCCTTAAGTGTATTTTTGAATTCGATACATTTATTATACTTTTTTTTCTGTGCAAAACAAGAGTTTTTGACAAAATATTTTTCCGTGAGCCCTTATTTTATGGGACTTCTCTCCCTTTGGGAACAACCTCTTCCCGGCGGCGACGGGGGAACAGACGGTGTTCCACATACTGCTGAAAAATCGCTATCACGATGCAGGTGAACGGAATCGCGCACACAAGGCCGATAAAACCTAAGAGTTTGCCCCACACGGAGATAGAAAGCAGTATCAACACCGGCGGAAGGTTCATTTCCGTGCCTACGATCCTCGGGATAATGAGCATATCTTCGACAATCTGGATAATCAAATAGATTGCAGTAATCACCAAGAGCACTTGCCAATACGGCATTCCCGTGTCGAGAGAATAAATGATTCCGAGAAAGGCTGCGATAGGCATACTCGCCGCCTGCAGGTACGGAACCATGTTCAAAATACCGATAAACATCCCAAACGCAATCCCCATCGGAAAGCCGATAACAGCAAAAGAGACCGCATACAGACCGCCCACGATGAAGGCGACAAGGCTCTGGCTGCGGAAATAGGCCTTCATCAAAAGGTTCGTCTTGCGCAAAATATCCGGACGATCATCCGATTCAAGCGGAATCAGAATACGCACCTTACGGGTGATTTTCGGCATATCAAGCATTAAGAAGGTCGTGTACATTGCAATAAAAACAATGCTCACCAAGGTCAACACCACCGTCGCCGTCCCCGAAAGCACGCCCAATGCACCCGGCAAAAGTTTGGCGATCATCGACTGCAAAGTTTCCCAGAAGTCAATGCTCTGCAAAGTATTGACAAGCTCCGTGCCCACCGTCATGTTTTGCAGTTCCGCACGCCAATCCGAAGGGACAATCGAAAGAACCGGTTGCAACCAGGCGCTGTCCGACATAAACTTTTTTACAAGCGTCACGAAACGGCTGCATTCCGCCGTCACCTGCGGAATAAAAATCAGGCAGAAAACGGTAATCGCAAGGCACATCAAGAGCAAGGTCGCAAGAGTCGCCACGATTCTCGCCACCCTTTTAGGCACCGCAGAAAAACGCGGTTTGCGAAGACACAGGCGTACCCAGAATTCGATCTTGTCCACAACCGGGTTCACCACATAGGCGATTAAAAACGCGCCGACAAACGGAGCGAGAACGCCTCTTAAATAATAGACAAGAGCAATCGCACACAGGGCGATGATCAAGATCGTGATGTACTTCAGCTTAAGCCGAGTGCTTGCCGAGACGGTCGTCGCGATTGTTTTTTCGATTTGAGGATCCTTTTCCATAAACTTTTATCGTCCCCCAGATATAAATTCCTGTTACAACAATCAATATACATAGGCTCAATCGGAGAATTTGGTCATTCGTCCCCAAAAACTCCAATTTTTCAATTTCGATTTCAGTCGGAAGCCCCAAAAGAGAGCCCCTTCCCGTTTCCACGGCGACTTGAACCACGTGATCCAAGTGCAAAAGCGAGTCCGGTTCCACCCCGCGGATATCAAACCAAATCTTGTTCGTTCGCGCCTTGGAAAGCCCTTCGCGGTGTTCCGTGTAATGGCGCGTCGCCGGAATGTCGAGGCGCACCGGGCGCAGACTCAAAGCGTCTCCCACCTTGGATGCAACCGGATCCGCCGTGTACAGTACAAGCGCAATGTCGGCGTTTGAGCGGAACGTAATCGCGACCGAGTCCATGTGGGAAAAATCCCGGCCTTCTAACGAAAGCGCTTCGAAGCCTTGGGCAAGCGGAAATTCGATGCCCGCATGCGGGTGATACAGGCCCGAATTCAAAGTCGCCCGCATCGCGATCGCACTGTCGCTTTCAAAAAATTCGGCAGTCGAGAATCCCCCTTCGCGGATGTCGGTATAGATTCGCGGATTTCCCAAGGCTTTGTTCTGAGGCCAAAGGACGAGCGATTCCGTGTGAAAGCGGAAAAAGAACAAAGCGATAGCGAAAAGGCAAAGGAGGTACGCAAGCGTGAAGCGCAAAGAAAGGCTTTTCATTTTTTCTTCAAAAATCCAAAAATGACGATGATGATCGAAAGACACGCGCCGAGGAAAATCGCAAGTTCAAGCGACCCCGTTCCCTTGACCGCAATCTGCGAAATGCGAATGTGCAAAGGTTCGCCACGTTTCACGTTCCATCCCGGCGTAATTTCAAAACGGGCGGCGTGTTCCTTGTGACGCTGTGAAAGATCCTTGGCGGCGCCGGTCTGCTCAAACCAAAATTCCGGAACGTAAAAATCTTCGAAGGGAAGTGTAATCGTATTTTCACCCTTCTCTAACGGAATTTCTTTGAGCATCTGACGGAAGGTGTGCAGGGAATCTTCTTGCGTCACATCCGGATCGAATGTCCACACCTTTGCAATGATTTCCGTTTTCTCTTCTGCAAAGATTTTGAATACGACGGAATCGACAAGACTCCAGTTTTCGTAACGGTTCTTGGCCGTATCTTCCCCGCTAAAGGTCCAAATCAGTCCGCACCATGCGCCTTTGGAAGTGTCCATACCGAGCGTGCAGTGAAAATCCAAAATGGAATCCGAAAACTCCATTTTCGAAATGGAAGACCCCCCATCCGAAAGGTCGTCGTACACCATCAAAGTTTCATGCGCCCGCAACGGGAATATGTCTATCGAAAATTCACGCTTCGGAATAAAAACAAAAGCGATGAACAAGCAGATAATCGCGATGCATAAGATTGCGACGCGTTTTGCCATCGTATCTCCTAGTGTTTTTCGAGGATATCCTTGAACTTCAAATTATACTGCATAAGTTCAAACGCATCTTCTTCCGGATCGCCCGAACCCAAAATTTTGTCCACCATCTTCCCCAGAAACACGATGAAGCCGAAATGTTCCTTCTTTTTTGTGGAAAGGAGCATTCCGTCCGAAGGCGTCCCGACCATGCGACGCAGCAAAACATCCATTGTCGAAGCCGGTAACTGGAACATGCCGCAACACGTGGCAACCTTCCCCGGATTTCCATAATCTGGAAGCTTGCCGTCCACGAGCTTTTCCCCGTGATCAATACAACAGGTATTTTCATCCGGTTCAACCCAATCCGCCTTACGCGCTTCCAAAGTCTGAAGCCAAAGAATACGGGTTTTGTCGAAAATTTCCCTGCGGAACGCCATCGTCTTATCGCTCGGGAAAAAAGTCCCTAGGCAATGCGGACAAATGCGCAAGTCCAAGTGGGAAAGCTCGACTTTTTTTGTTTCGGATTTGCAGAAGGGGCATGTAGAGTTCATCGTCTTTAGAAAATAGTAAATTTTAAGGTATGGCAAAAATTATCCAAGTTACAATCGAAAATTTCCAGACCGAGCTGATGCAAGAGGCAGAAAATCGCCCGGTCGTCCTGACATTTGCCTCTTCCCAGATGCCGGATTGCGCATCTTACAATGCGATTCTTGAGAAACTCTCTTCCGAGCTGGACTTTACGCTCGGCGAAGTCAACCTGGACATTCCGGAAAATATGGCATTTGTCCAGACCTTCCGTCTGCAGTCGCTCCCGTTTGTCGTCGTGCTGCACAATGGCCAAATGGAGGATGCCATTCAGGGAAAGCTTTCGGAAGACGAACTGAAAAAACGCCTTTCCAAGTTCTTCATATCGGACGAAGACCGCGCAAAGCAAGAAGCCGAAGATGCGATTGCAGAAGGCAACTTCGCTGCCGCTAAACCGATTCTCGAAGGGCTCATCGCAAAAACTCCGAACGAAGACCATTTTAAGGTTCTTCTCGCCAAATGCGAACTCGGCATGGGCGATCCCGAAAAGTCCAAGGAAATCCTAAAGCAGATTTCGAACAACAGCGCCGAATATGCAAACGCAAAGTCTCTTCTCGACCTGATGGATCTTCTCGTTGAAGCAGCCAAGACGGATTCTGTCGAAGGCGACGCCAAGGCGTTCCGTGAAGCTTGCAAGGACGCAGAACGCAAAGATTACCGTTCGGCACTCGAAGGTTTTTTCCATTTGGCGCTTTCCAATCCGGACTTTAAAGACGGCGCTGCGAAAAAGTCCATGCTGATCCTTTTCGGCGTACTCGGTCCCAAGGACCCACTGACGTGGGAATACCGCTCCAAGCTGAATACGTTCCTCTTTATTTAATTCTTGGAAGATCATGAAACTGAAACTGATTTCGACTCTTCTATTGGCTTCGGCGACGCTCTTTGCCGCCGAATTCCCGATTCACAAAGAAGTTCTCGACAACGGAATGACCGTACTCCTGTATCCGAACAAGCAGGCGCCTACCGTCAGTTGCAGACTTTTTTATGTGACAGGTTCCATTCACGAAGTTCCGGGAAGCTCGGGCCTTGCCCACATTCTCGAACATGAACTTTTCAAGGGAACAAAGAAGGTCGGCGTCACCGACTTTGCCAAAGACTCCGTGTTGATGGTAAAAGAAGATTCCGTGATGGCACTTTCTCACAAGTCCGCGTTAGCAGGAGATTCCGCCCGTGCGAAAAAGTACCGTGCCGAATACGATTCTCTGGTGAACGTCGAAAGACAGTACATGATCAAAGAAGAAATCTGGTCCGCTTACCAGCAGGCAGGCGGCACCGGACTCAACGCATTTACAACGGACCTTGCAACTGCATACTTTGTAACGCTTCCGAAGAACCGCATCGAGCTTTTCCTTTACCTCGAATCCGACAGAATGCAGAATGCGATTCTGCGCGAATTCTACTCGGAACGCGACGTGGTGCGCGAGGAACGTCGCATGCGTTATGACGACCGCCCCACGGGCCGCTACTTCGAAACGCTGAACGGCATCATCTACGAGGCTTTCCCCTACCGCATCCCGACCATCGGTTGGCCGTCGGACATTATGAACCTGACCCGTGAACAGGCTGCGGAACATTACCGCAAGTATTACAAGCCTCGCAATTCGATTCTCGTTCTCGCCGGCGACTTGGAAATCGAGCCGACGATGCAACTCGTGAAAAAGTACTTTGCCGAAATTCCGGCGGGAGAAGCCTTTGCGCCACTCGTCGTCCGCGACCCGGAACAGGCCGGAGAAAAGCGCCTGACCGTTTACCGTCCCGATGCACCGCACCGTGTGGACATCATTTTTAAAACGCCAGCCGCAGGAGACGAATCGCTCTACGCTTTGGATATTGCCGAAGGCGTTCTGAATGGACGTTCCGGTCGCCTGTATAAGAAACTCGTGGAAGAAAAGAAACTCGCCGTTTCTGTCCGCGCCGGGAATTCTATCAACAAGTACATGTCGGAATTTGCAATCCACATTTCGCTTCGCCCAGATGCAAATCCGGATTCCGCAGAAGCCGTAGTATGGGAAGAACTCGAAAAGCTCAAGAACGAACCGGTTTCCGAACGTGAATTGCAAAAGGTCAAGAACCGTGCCATGATGAGCCTTGTCGAAAGTTTTCTCGACATGGAAAACGTCGCTACGCAGCTCGCCTTCTACGAAATTTTTGGCGATTATCGCTTGCTCCTCGACTGGCCGAAAAAACTCGAAACCGTGACCCCTGCCGACGTGCAAGAAGCGGCAAAGAAGACGTTCAAGCACAAAGGCGTCACCGTCGGACGCTTGCTCAAAGGGGAGGAACGCTAAATGAAGATTCGTCATTCCATTTTCGCCTTGACAGCGACCGCATCGCTCATCGCTTGCGCAAGTACCGCTGAACAAAAAGCAGAACCCGTCCATAACGCACGGTCGACCGTACAAGCTGAAAATTCAGTTTCAGTCGAAAGCGCCACAGCCACTGCAAACATTTCCGCTCCGAGCGCAAAAAAAGATTCCTTCCCAGCCACGTATAAAGACATCGTCTTCCCGGAATTCAAGTACGTTGCCCCGAATGCATCCGACGCCCGCATCAAGCTTTCGGAAAACGTTACGGGCTACGTGATCGAAGACAAAACGCTTCCGCTCGTTCACTTCAACATCTTCTTTGAAGAGCCTTATGTGAACGACAAGATTGAAAACGAAGCCGCCTTTGAATTGCTTTCTGCAATGTTCCGCCGCGGTGGCTCCACCAAACTTTCTCCGCAGGCATTAGACGATTCTCTCGAATTCATCGCAGCTTCTCTTGTGGGATCCGTCGGAACTTTCACAAGCGTCATCAGCGTCGAATGCATGACGAAGGATTTTCCGCAAATGCTTGCGCTTGCCAAGGAAGTCTTCCTTTCCCCGGCATTTGACGCCCAGGCTTTGGAAATTCAAAAAGCAAATGCGGCGAACGCTTACGAGCATCGCTATGACAATCCGGCATCCGTACTGAATGCGTTAGAAGAATACGCAAACTACAAGCCGAATCCGCGCCTCTGGAACGCGACCGCCGAAGAATTCCGCAAGGTCAAACGGGAAGACTTGGTGAAGCTCGCCAAGGGACGTTTCCAAAGCGGGAATATCATTTTTGCGATTTCCGGTGACTTCAGCAAAGATTCCATGGTAACAGAACTCAAAAAGTATTTCGAAACCTGGCCGTCAAATGCGAAGAACACGACAGTCGTACCGCCGATGACCCACAAGAACAAGCCCGGCATTTACCTTGTAGATAAAGACATAACGCAGGCGAACATTTCCATTTTAGCGCCATTCGTCAAACGTCCACACGCAGACTACTACCCGACCGCAGTCGCAAGCTTTATCCTCGGCGGCGGAAGCTTCTCTTCCCGTCTCATGACGCGCGTCCGCTCCGATAACGGTCTCGCTTACAGCATTCACAGCCACGCAGGAAATGATTACCGCGACACATCTTATGTCTATATCCGTTTGCAAACAAAGGTTGAAAGCGCACCTCTCGCTTTGAAACTTATCCAGGAAGAAATCGACAAGCTCGCCAAGGAAGGCCCGACCGACGAAGAGCTTGCCCACGCGAAAAAGACTTTGATCGAAAGCCTCCCGAGCCTTTTCGACTCGCCGGAAAATTCCACAATTCTCTTCGCCCGAGATCAGATGCTCGGCAAAAAGGATTCTCATTACATCGATTACGTAAACGAAATCAACGCGGTCACCAAGGAACAGGTGAAGGCGATGATTGCCAAGTATTTTGACGCAAGCAAGATGACAACGAGCATCGTCGGCCCCAAGGACAAGTTGAAGGACATCGGAAACTTTACGCTCGTTCCGATCGACAGTCTTGACTTCCGAAAGTGAGAATCCATTGAAACGTGATACGTTCCTATTTGCCCTTCTCTTTTGTACGGTCGCTTTCGCCGCTCCGACAAAGGACGAGCTGCGCCATAACGCTTGCGCCGCTACCAAAAAATGCTTAGACGTGATTCTCCCGGGATGCTCCGAACAGGAACTTTCTCCGGTAGAAGATGTGAAATACGACGGTGAATTCTGCTCGATTTTTCACGATTTAAAAAATCGAGGAATCGATATGAGAAGCCCTGTCACCAAGGAAATGTTCGGACACTTGGGAAGTCGTTACCGCGTGACCTACGAGAACACGGGAACGCTTCCGGTTTCCGGTTCGATGATGAGCTATCTCTTTGACCATTTCCCGTTCACGACCGTTCTTGTGAACGTGTTCCAAGAGACGCATTACACAATCCATTACAACTCTCCGGACCACCGTCTTTTTAGCGGGAATAACGGTGGAAATCTCTTTGGCGATTTTTACTGGGCCTTGCAAGATAGCGCAGGCGTTGGCAAAGGATTTCACGACGTCTTCTACGGCAGCGGTCGATGCAAAATTCTCCGCTGGAATCTGCACGGAATCGCAATCGCGATTCTCGATATGTACCCGGAAGGCAACAAGACCCATTACAAGTTCCGCGCGATCGTCTTCCCCGCGAACGCCGTCCTCAATTCCATTATGAAGATGGGCGTCTTCCGCGATGTGGTGAACTCCAAGATTGGAGAAATCATCCACAATATTTCCGAATCCTCGGAAAGCTATGTATCCGGCAATCATACGCCGGTCGATACGTCCACCATCATCCGAAAGAAGTACGCCAAGGAACTCGAAGAATTCAAGGAAGTCGCCGCCGGCAAGCGCAACTGGACTCTTGGCGACGCTGTGGAACAGGAACGCGCCGAAGCACGCAAACACAAACCTGTTTTCGTTACAGAAACTCCCATGATCTTTAAACAAACCAAGCCCGCAGGAAAATAAAAGTCTATGGAAAACTACGTCTACTCTTCCCCGGAAATGCAGGAAAAAATCGAAGCCTATCTTCCGCGCATTACCGAACACCGTCGCGACCTTTTGGTGAAAGTCGTGCAGAACCGCACCCGTCACTTTTGCATGGTGCTTGAAGATCTTTTTGACCCGCACAACATTTCGGCTGTGATCCGTACCGCCGAAGTCTTTGGCTTGGAAGACGTCCATGTGATTGAAGAAGTGAATCCGTACAAAGTAAACAAGTCCATTTTGAAGGGTTCCATCAAATGGATGAACATTTACCTGCACAAAAAGCGCATGGCCTGCATGGAGCATCTGCGAAAAAAAGGATACCGCATCGCCGTGGCGAGCACCAACACGAACAACTCCGTCTTAGACCTGGATCTTTCCCAGCCGACCGCTTTTTATCTCGGCAGTGAATTTACCGGAAACCACCCGGACACCCTCGCCGCAGCCGACTGCGAATTCAAACTTCCGCAGTACGGGATTACGGAATCGATGAACGTTTCCGTCGCGGGGGGAGTGCTCATGTGCTATCTCGATCACTTTATGCAGCAGAAAGGTCGCCAAAACTTTACACTTTCGCCAAAAGAACGTGACGAACTACTCCTCGAATGGCTGGAAAGGCACCTAAACGATGAAAGCGCCTCTAGCTCCATTACGCGCATCGGTGATGAATAGCTAAATTAATTTTGAGATGAAAAAGAATACCAGTTTATATCTCGCGGTCGGGCTAGTCGTTCTTTTAGCCATTATCATTTTGATTTTTGGCTTGTTCTTCTTGAACGACAAAGACCCTCGGGAAGTCTTTGACACCTATTTTTTGCGTTTTCCACAGGTGAGCACGTTAACGCTTGACGACCCTGTGAAAATCAACGGGGTAAAACTCGGCAAAGTAGAAGACATTCACTTGGCTGGCACCAAAGTTCTTGTCGTCGTGCGTATCCGCAACGATGTCCGGATTCCTGTCGGCTCCGAAATCCGTGTGCAAAACATCGGCATCATGGGTGAACGTCAGATCGGAGTGATCCTCTGCGATTCGAGTCAAAACTATGCGCCGGGCGATACGATTGACGGTCAGTTTGACGCCGGCATCGCCGAAGCCCTTGGTCTTGCAGGCGAAATCATCGACTCCACAAAGATTTTGATTTCCTCCGTTCACCAGGTGATGGATTCTACGATTGCGAATCCGGAATTCCGTGAAAAGTTCCGCACCATGATGGATAAGGCAGAATATTTGGAAGATCGTCTTTCGAAGATGCTTGCAGATACCGATCCGCAGCTCAAGAAGAGCCTCAAGAACTTGAACGATGCGACCGTGAAGGTCAACGCATTGCTCGACACGACAGCGGCTCCGATCGGCGGACTTCTTTCGGACGCAAGCGAACTCATGAAGGACGCCGGCGGTGTCATCGGAAAGTTGGACGCCGTGACCGATCGTTTAACAGCGCTGACATCGAAGCTCCAGTCAACGGACAATACCGCGGGTATTCTCTTAAACGACCGCGCCCTCCACGACGACTTGGTGCAGACGTTGCATTCCGCAGACAGCTTGTTCCAAATCATCCTCCAAGACGGTTTGGACATCAATGTGGACTTCTTTTAATTAGAACTGGTAGTGGTCTATTATGCAGAGTAAGGAAATTAATGTCACAAACAAACTGGGTGTTCACGCTCGTCCGGCAGGCATGATTGTCGACATCACAGGGAAATCCAAATGCGACGTCACCCTCGAATACGAAGGGAACAAGGTCAATGCGAAGAGCATCTTGAACGTAATGATGCTCGCCATTACACCGGGTTCCGTCGTCAAGTTCAACGCAGACGGTGAAGACGAAGAACAGGTTCTCGCCCAGCTGGAACAACTTTTCCGTGACAATTTCCATGAAGAACAAAACGACTAATCGTCAAAAAATCCGTACCGTACTCGTCGGCGTCGCGGCTTCCCCCGGCTACGCTTATGGTCCTGTACGCAAAACAGAAAGTCGCAAGTTTAGCCTGGATTCTTCTGCAATTCCCGCAAGCACTCTTGTCGCAGAAGAAAAACGCTTCCGCAAAGCGGTCGATACCACCGCAAAAGAAATTGAAGAACTGAAGAAGGTGGCCATCGAACGCCTCGGCGAAGAAGAGGCTCGCATTTTCGATTCCCACCTGATGATGCTCAAAGATTCGATGCTCATTGACCCCATCGTCGATAGCATCCTCAAAGACGCCCACAATGCCCGTTGGGCTGTGCACAGCACGCTCTCCGGCCTCATCACGCAGCTCGAAAACAGCAAAAACGAAGTGCTGAGCGAACGCGCATCGGACTTGAAGGAACTGTACAACCGCCTTCTGTCCGCCCTTGACGAATCCATTCCCAAACGCCCCCCCAAAAAGTCCAAGGGACCATCTCTGCTGGTCGCCCACGAACTGACTCCGGGCATGCTCATGACCGTCGAAAAAGACGACGTTCTCGGGTTCGCAACAGACATCGGTGGCCGCACAAGCCACATCTCGATTTTAGCACGCGCCATGCAGATTCCGGCCGTTTCCGGCCTGCGCAACATTTCGAACCTGATCGAAGAAGACGACTTGCTCTTCCTCGACGGTACGGGCGGCATGGTCATCTTGAACCCGAACGAAGACGACTTAAGCCGTTATAAAGAAAAGCTCTCTGTTTACAACAAGCAGAAACAAGAGCTCTTCATGATGCGTCAGCTCGAACCGATGACGCTCGACGGCAAGTACATCACGCTCCACGCGAACATCGAACTTCCGATGGAAGCGGACACCGTCCTCGACTTCGGCGCCACGGGCATCGGTCTTTACCGCTCCGAGTTCCTCTTCTTTAGAAAGGGCGCTCCAAGCTGCGAAGAACAAGCCCAAGCGTATGCGCACATTTTGAAAAAGCTCGAACCGCATCCGGTTGTCATTCGAACTCTCGATGCCGGCGGTGACAAGCTTGTTTCCGATATTTCTGCGACAGACGAAGCGAACCCGTTTATGGGCTGGCGCTCCATTCGCGTATGCCTTTCGCGCAAGGATCTTTTTAAGGAACAGTTGAGAGCGCTCCTTCTCGCAAGCCGTGAAGGACACTTGCGCATTATGTTCCCAATGATCAGCAGTCTCGATGAACTGCGCGAAGCCAAACGCCTTTATCAAGAATGCCGTACCCAACTTTTGAACGAAGGCGTTGAACTGCCCAAAGTCAAAGTGGGCTGCATGATTGAAGTTCCCGCCGCCGTGATGATGGTAGACGCCCGCGCCAAGGAAGTGGACTTCTTCAGCATCGGCACGAACGACTTGATTCAGTTTACACTCGCCGTCGACCGTACAAATGAACTCATTGCGAACATGTTTGAACCGCATCACCCTGCCGTTTTGAACATGATCGACCGTACGGTGAGAGCCGCACATCGCGAAGGAATTCCGGTTTGCGTCTGCGGTGAAATGAGTTCCGACCCGCTCTCCACGCTGGTACTGGTGGGCCTCGGAGTGGACGAGCTTTCCATGACGCCATGGAGCATTATGGAATGCAAGAAGATCATCCGTTCGGTGAACTATGAAGACGTAAAGGCGACAGCACGTACCGTTCTGAAAATGGACACGGCGGAAAGCGTCAATCGCTACCTGCGTCAAAAGTACCTGCAGATGATCATCGATCTCGGCATTTCGAGCTTTATTACTTCGCACGATGTCAAGAACCCGATGGACAAGAATGCTTAAAAAAATCTTTGCTGGACTCTTCATTTGCGCAGCAACCGTTTGCGCTGCAGAAAATTCGACCGATGACGCTCTCGTCCCCGGTTATGAATTCCAAAACAAGGTCATCCGTTATGATCGCAACCAGAAGAATTGCGATTCTTTGCCAGCGGGTCTTGAAAAGGATTTCGCCTGCGCAGCGGCCGCCTACTACAAAGGAAGCTTTGTTAAGTCTTTGGCTGCATACAAGAAGTTGATCGGCAAAGATTCGAGCCTCGACAAGAGCATCCTTTCGCGTATTGCCCGTTCCCAGTTTGAAGACAAGCAGTTTGCCAAGGCACGCGAAACCTTAAAGCTGGGCGACGAGCGTTTTTCTAAAGACGACGAATGGAAAGAGTTCGCCGACCGCATCCGTCTAGACTTGACCCTTCAAGAATCGGGCATCAAGCCAAAAGCAAAGGCCGATTCGATTGACGTCTTCTTAAAGAATTACGGAGACGATGAGAGCGTTCCTCGGTTGCGTTACAAGAAAGGCGTCTTGCTTGAACAGGCTCACTGGTTCAAGGCGGCGAAAAAAGCTTACCTGTATGTGATTGCCCATCCTTCGGAATATGGAGATCAGGCGTGGGAAGCTCTCCGCCGTATCCGTTCCCGTTCGATTGCAGAAACCCTCGACGAAAAGATTACTTATTCAAGCCGTCTTTGCGCCAAAGGTTTCCATGAAGAATGTATCGCTATCGTCGATTCCATTTTGGCGCAAGGCGAAGCAGAAGCTCCTGCCCGCGACACTTCTAAAATCCCGAACTTAAAGACTTCCGAAGATTCTTTGAACTGGAAACTCGCCCCGAGTTCTATCTCTTTAAAGACGCGCATTTCCCTTTGGGAAAATCGGGCGAACGCTTACAAACGATTAAAAAAAGACTCGCTCGCTATCGGCTACTATGAATTTTTGATCGACAGCGTTGAACCGCGTGCCGGTTGGCTGCAATCCCTGGCGCGCCTTTACCGCGCAAACCGCATGGATTCTCTCGCCCAAAAAATCGACTTGTTCTTCCAGGAAAAGTTCCGTTACACCATGCAGAACGCGGACAACATTTGGGTGCGCGCCTTTGAACAAGAACAGAAAGGTCTTTACGACGACGCCATTTCAAGCTACGATTCTTTGACGATTCGCCAGTTCAAGAACAGCCCGAAAGTCAAATGGGTGCAGTTCCGCATTGCCCTCTGCTACTTAAAGCAAAACAAGATCGATTCCGCGATCGCTCATTTTGAAAAGGCGAAGAGCGAAGAATATCTTTGGAGTTCAAGCGGCGCACGCATGTTCCTCGGCGACATTTATCTCGCCCAAGGAAAGCTCGAAGAGGCAAAGGCCGCTTACCTCGACTGCATTCAGGATTTTCCCGTCGGCTATTATGCACACCGTTCCCGCATCAAGCTGATCGAAAGCAAGCTGATGGACTCCACCACGGTTCCGTGGCTCGCTCCGCGCGATATGTCGGAAGAAGAAACAATCCGCTGGATTCAAACGACGCAAGCGGGAACTTCGGATTCTTCGCATAGCGTTGGCCGTTACGAAATGGTCAAGCGCCTTCTCGATCTAGGCTTTGCCGAGGAAGCTTACGACGTTTTCCAATTCGCCAAAAAGAAGAACCAGAAACGCCTCGATTTTTTGTATACCTACGGGGCCCTCTTCCTTTCTTACAACGAAATCATTCAGGGTTATGCTCTTGCCCGTCAATTCCAAAACGCAATACCGCGCCGTTACTTGGCCGACGCACCGCGTAACGTGATGAAGTTCCTTTACCCGAAACCGTTCTACGACAAGGTCGTCGCAGCAGCCGATTCTTCGATCGACCCGCTTTTTGTATACAGCGTGATGCGCCAGGAATCGACTTTCAACTATTTGATTACAAGCCCGGCGAATGCTCGTGGACTTTTGCAGGTGATTCCGCCGACCGCCAAAAAACTCGCCAAGGCAGAAGGCATTAGCGATTACCATCCGAACCTGCTGTACAACCCGTACATGAACATTCGACTCGGCGTCCGTTACTTAAAGGATTTGCTCGTCGAATATGAAAACGATCCGATGTACGTACTCGCCAATTACAATGCAGGCCCAAAACCTGCCAAACGTTGGCAAGCAGCCGGCAAGGATATACCTTGGGACAGACGCGCTGAAGAAATCAGCTACTGGGAAACCCGAGATTACGTAAAGCGTTGCCTTGGCAATTATTGGGTCTACTCCGAAGTTTGGAATCGCTAAATGCTGTTTTTTATTCTCACCCTCGGTGCAGCGGTATGCTTCGCATTTGGAAATGTCCTTGCGAAATCGGGCGTTGCGAAGTCCGGAGAAAAGGCGGACTTTCACCATCCGATTCGCTTCATTGTGAGCTTTTTGACGTCGAAGCGCTGGTGGACAGGCTTTAGCCTTTCCGCACTCGGAAACGTGGGAAACTATACGGCGATGGCGCTGTACAACTTGAGCCTTGTCAAGCCGATCTCTGCGTTAAATCCGGTGCTGACGGCGATTTTTGGGCGTCTCTTTTTGAAGGAGCCGATCAACCGGCGCGTCGTAACGGCAATCGTCTGCGTTCTCTGCGGTCTTCTGTTCGCAAGTTCCGAAGTGGGCGAAGCTCCTGGCGTGCAGAACATTCCGGCGCTTTGCATCTTTGTGGGAATCCTTCTCGCCTTCGCCTTTGCGAGCCACTTTATTTTTCGCAGTCCTGAAGTCGGCGATTCGATTACGATGGGAACCTGCTATGGTCTCTCCGATGTGCTGTACAAGAGCCTTGCGATCGATGCGACTGCCAAGGGCATTGAACTTTCGGCAGATGAACTTTTGTACTGGATTGCGGACGTGCGCGTGTGGGCCTTTGCAGCAACTTACCTAACCGCCTTTGTCTTTACACAGGTTGCGTTCTCCCGCGGTAGAGCCTTGTTCGTGATTCCATTCAGTGCGGCAATCGGAGCTGTCGTTCCGATTCTTGCAGGCGCCCTTGTTTTTGCAGAACCGTTTCCGCCGACAAAGATCGTGAGCATTGCGCTTGTAATTCTCGGTTCGAGCCTGTTCATTGCAAGTCCGCGCCAAATGATCCAAAAAACTTTGAAGAGGAACATGTCCCATGCAAACAAATGATGTTTGGTACAAAGCCACCGGTTACTGCTCTCCCGAAGAATATGAACTCGCCACATACTTCTTGATGGAAGCGGGCGTAGGAGCCTTGGAAGAACTCGAAACTTCTACCCCGGAACGCACGGACTTCTGCTTTTATACAGGCGACAAAGCGGAACGCGACTCCATCATTGAAAAGTTCCCGCAGTACAACTTCACCACCGAAGACGAACCTGCAAAAGATTGGGACCGCTGGTGGAAAGACCGTGCAACGCCTGTTCACGTTTCCGACCGCGTCTGGGTACGTCCGCCTTGGGTAAACTTTACCCCCGAAGAAAAAGATGCGATTCTGCTCGTTCTCGAAGCGAAAAGCGCCTTCGGCACCGGCGACCATGCAACAACCGCACTCATGGCCGGGATGATGGAAGGCTTGGATTTGCAGGGCAAATGCGTTCTCGACATCGGAACGGGCACAGGCATTCTTTCGATGATCGCCGACAAGCTCGGTGCAAAAAAAGTCATCGGCACCGAAATCGATATGCTCGCCCTCCCCTGCATCGCTGAAAATTTTATCCAAAACGGCTGTAAAAATTCTCGCGCCCTCTTCGGATTTTTGGACACCTTTAACGACAGCGCCAAATTTGACGTCATCGTTTGCAACATGATCCGCACGGAATTCTGGCCCATGCGCAAAGACGTGGAACGCATGCTGAAAAAAGGCGGTCACTTCCTTTTGACAGGCCAGCTCACCGCCGAAAAGGATTACGTTCTCGACTGGTTTAAAGAAGCGGGCTTTACAGCCGTCCGCGAAAACACCCGTGACGAATGGTGGATTGTCGATGCTGTTCGTTGATGCTGCACTCGGAAAAACCACAAAAAAGCCGGTCTGGATGATGCGTCAGGCGGGCAGAGCCCTGCCCGAATACCGCGAACTCCGTCAAAAATTTCCGGACTTCCTTTCCTTTGTGCGGAATGCAGAAGCGGCTGCCGATGCAACGCTCATGCCGACGAACCGTTTTGATATCGACGCGGCGATTCTCTTTAGCGACATTCTCGTGGCGCTTCCCTATATGGGATTTGATTTGAAGTTCGTTCCGGGAAAAGGTCCCGTGATTTCAAATCCGTTCCGTTCCGAATCTGACATGCAGAATCTGCACCCGGTAAATCTCGACAAAGACTTGGAATACACAAAGCTCGCTTTGCAAAAAGTCCGCAAGGAACTTTCCAAGGAAAAAGCTCTGCTCGGATTCGTCGGAGGCCCGATTACCGTCGCCTCTTATGCGATTGAAGGCGGAAGTTCCAAAGATTTGCACTGCACCAAGGCGCTTTACTACCAGAACAAAAGCGCCTTTGAAAGTTTCTTAAGTCTTCTTGCCGAAATGACCGGCGAATATTTGGCAAGGCAAGCGGAATGGGGCGCAGACGCGCTCGTCATCATGGATTCTTGGGCAGGACACCTTTCCCGCGAAGATTACATTCGCATGGCAAAGCCTTTCACGGAAAAGGTTATTAAAATCGTGCGCCATCACACCGAAGCCCCGATTATCCATTACGCAAACGGAGCTTCGCATTTGGTGGATACATTTACCACATTAGACGTAAATGTCGTCGGCGTGGATCACCGCTCCGAACTTTCGGAACTTTTTAACAAGCATCCGAACACGATTTTCCAAGGCAACCTGGATCAGGCTCTGCTCTTTGCAAATCCCGAAGAAATTCAACAGCAAACAAAAAAGATCCTCGAACTTTCCAAGAATCGTTCGCATGTGATGAACCTGGGACACGGCGTCTTGCCGGACACGCCTCTCAGCGGAATCCAAGCGTTTGTGGACGCCGTTAGAAATTTTGATTGATTCCCTTAAAGGGATTTCGAAGAAGCGGAAGACATCGAAGAATTTTCTTTCGGTTCTTCGATCTCTACCCAATTTTCCATAGCAAAATTCAAAAATTCTTTTGCAATAGAATTTAAAGCTTCTACAGAATCTGTATATTCATATGGATATACACAAGACAGTTGAAGGTTATTGACAGAGCACCCTTCATTATAATCGACAAGTTCCCCGACTAATTCCGCACATCGGTTAGCGAAATAAGTTGAATCCTGTACGCAATTATCGCTCCAATAAGCTCCATCCAACAACCAACCGACAAAAGTACGCATCGAATCCGCCGAAGAATTCAGAAGGCGATATGTAAAAATGGCCGATCCGCCAACACGATTATCATTTCCATAGAGACCTTTTTCCTCATAATAAGCATTCACATAAATTCCCAGCGTATCATAAAGTTCTACCCGTTCTGTCGTAAACCGATAATATGTCTTCGATGACGATGTCATACTTATCATATCATCAATTCCTGTATCGGAACCTTGTTGAGCAGACGACGTATCTATGGGAATGATTCCATAAGAGATCGAAGATGACGATATCATTTCGCTTGAACCCGTCGAAGTCTCCTCATTTTTCTCTGCCGATGACACAGAAGAATCGGAAGAGCAAGCCGAGAAAAGAAGACTTACAAATAGAGCAAACCATTTGAAATTATTCATCTTTCCTCCAAAAATTAATTTGTGATTTGGATCTGCCGTTTTAACTTATCTATAATATACTCTAAAGGGGTTATAAAATTAATGGATGACTCCATATTCGTGTTGAAAGTCTGTAAAAAATGCATCATTTCCCCATTTTCGCTTTCGCATTCGAAAGCTTCCAGCGGAATTTATAATATACAAATCGGACCACGTCTTGCAATTTCTGCAAGAACGTCTTTTCCGGTTCGCAGAGCCATTTCAAATCGAAGTCGCGATCGGGTGAACCCTTTTCTCGAATCCAACGGGTATAATCCAAAAGGAGCGCATCCCCAGCATCATGATCCCAGAAGAAATAGGCTTCTCCTCGGGTCCATCTTTTTTGCAAGAACTTGCGTTTTACAAAGCCAAACTTTTGCTCGATTAGTTCCGGATACGAAAAGAGCACTGGCTTCGGCGTATGAATGATCGAATCAAAAGTCAAACCCTTTTCACGCAAAGCGACACTCGTGCCGACTTCAAAACGGGTCACCGTATCGTAAAAATCTTCCCCTTCCGGTTCATCCATTAAACGTTCGCAAAACGGCGCAATCGCCTTCGGCTTCAAAAACAAAAAGAACGACTGCAAATGCGGAGCCTGCTCTTCATTCGAAGTCAGAGAAACCACATCGGCAGACATTTCTTCTGCGGTCTGGAAAAGCTTCACAAACCGATTCTGAAAATAAACGATGGAATCGTTCACGAGCACCAAACGCTCCCACTCTTCTCGGCGAAACTGGGCCGTGTATGCGATATAGCGATGCCACATGCCAAAGTCATAACCGTGATTTACGGTAAAGAACAGCTCAATGTGATGCGAGTCGAGAAACGCGTGCGAAGACGCGTCCAAGTCACGTTCGTTTGTCAGGTAAACAACGGAATAACCCGTTTGGCAAAGAGCTTCCAGCGCATAGCGAATGTAGCCCGGTAAAGATTCCCCCGTTTGAAACGAGGCGTAAAGGACCTTGCGAAGGTTGGAAGTTGGATTCGTCATCGGTTATCGCTTTTTACCATGAATGTGTCCGGAATCGCGTCGCGAATTTCCAAAAGTCGAAGTTTTCTTTTTTCGACCAAAGGATTTTTTTCCGCGGCTTTGACGGCCACGCGGTTCGTCATCCATTTCACTACGGCGGCTTGTACGCTTACGCCCACGTCCGTATTCGACGCGTTCTTCACGTTCCGCTTTGCGTTTGTTCGCCTTGCGGTCGCCACCGTAGGATTCCCGCACCTTGCGACGTTCGCTCGGGCGAAGCGTTTCGAGTTCGCTTTCATCCGGTTGCGTCACAAGGCCCAGATTTTCGGCGGCTTCGGCACGGTCGAGCTTTGCCATTTTAGAGGTTCTGCCGTCGCCGATCTTTTCGAGGATTGCAAAGTCCGCTTCACCGCGAACCGGATTGGCCCGGAGAAGCCTCACGCGAACCTTGTCGCCGCGGGCAAAGGTTTTGTTGCTACGCTTGCCGTAAACGATTCCCTTGTCCGGATTAAACACGTAGAAGTCGGAGCCTGCGATGTCGCGGAAACGCACAAGGCCTTCGGCCTGCGGATCTTCCACACCTACGTAAATGCCCCATTCCTGCACACCGGTCACGGTCGCATTGAATTCTTCGCCCAAATGTTTACGCAAAAGCCAGGTAGCGCACACCTTCAAAGACATGCGTTCCGTCTTCTGATTCTTCACTTCGTTTGCCGAAATTTCGGAGCAGACGGCCACCACATCCCAGGCGCGCTTCACATCGGTTTCATCCGGAGTCTTGCGCGAAAGTTCGCGGTGGCACCAAAGGTCCGCATAACGGCGGATCGGGCTTGTGAAGTGTGCATAGTCCTGCCAGTTCAACGCAAAGTGACCGAAGCAGTTGCTATCGTAATGCGCCTTCTGCATACTGCGAAGAATGCGCATGATGATTTCATCATCTCCCTTAGCACGGGCGATCAGATGCTGGTAAAGCTTAAAGATATCCGGGTTCAGGTTCGTATCGCCGCGGCGCGGCTTTCCGAGTTCACGGAGCGAAATCGGGCTGTCCTTGAACAGGTCGGGCATCTGGTAATAAAGTTCCATAATGTCCTTCGTATCCGGAGCTTCGTGAATACGGTACACACCTTGCAAATGGCGACGTTCGAGTTCTCGGGCGCAGCACTGGTTTGCAATGAGCATACATTCTTCGACCCAGTGGTCGGATTCGTTTTCTTCTCGCGGCACGATCTTTTCTGGTTCGCCGTTTTCGTCAAACTTACAACCGAATTCCGTACTGCCGAGTTCCAAAATGCCGTTCTTGCGACGATTCTCACGAAGGAGCGCTGTCACTTCCTGCAAGGCCTTCACATGTTCATCGCCCGCTTCCAAACGTTTGACCGCTTCGCCGTATGTAATGCCCGCGGTAATGTTCACCATACTCTTCTTGAACGCAAAGGATTCCACATGGGCATCTTTGTCAAGTTCTATAAGGCAGCTGAACGCGAGACGGTCCACGCCCTGGTGCAAAGAACACAGGTCGCTCGAAAGGCGATCCGGAAGCATCGGCACAGAAGTCCACGGCAAATACTGCGTAAAGCTGCGCGTCAAAGCTTCGTCATCGAGTTCCGAACCCTCCGGCACGTAATGGCTCACATCGGCAATGTGCACGCCCAAATGGAAACCGCCGTCCGGACGCTTTTCCACCGA
This sequence comes from Hallerella succinigenes, assembly GCF_002797675.1. NCBI lineage: Bacteria > Pseudomonadati > Fibrobacterota > Fibrobacteria > Fibrobacterales > Fibrobacteraceae > Hallerella > Hallerella succinigenes. The sequence goes on from NZ_PGEX01000001.1 coordinate 1,377,804, forward strand.
AATCGCATCGTCATGGTCCATGGCGCCGTCCGGGTCAATGCAAAGAATATACAGGTTTCGCAAATCCACGCGGCCGTCCTTCAAATCCTTTTCGCTCGGAGCCTGCTGCTTGTTCACAAATTCCATGATGGAATCCGAGAAGCCTTCCGGAAGCGAAGAATCCTTGAGGAACTGAGCCTTTACATCGCTCCACTTAAGGTCACCTTCCATCGCAGAACGGTCCACCTTCGCGAGCATCGAATGCTTGAGCTTCGGATGCGGATACAGCGTAAACGCGATCGTTTCGCCGTCCTTGCCCGGAACCTTGCTGCGATGCGCCATCTGGTAAACCTTACCCGTGCTCGAATCGGTCACCTGCCACCAATCGTTTCCATCCGGGCTTAAAACGCCACGGTGGACGCGGCTTTCGTCATCATCGTAAGTCGCCTTACGACGGCTCGCCGCTGACGGGCGGCGGTTATCTTCGCTGTCTTCTGCATACTTCGGCTCGCCGGCCCCAGGCGTGTATTCCTTATTGCTTGTACGGGCGAGCGATCCTTCGTTCACCATTTCCGCAAGCAACTGCTTAAAAGCCAATTTCTTGTGTTTCGTAATGCCCATCGCACGGCGGAGCTGACTGCCGACCATCGGCTCGTCTCGCACAACGGCGATAATCTGTTCTTTCGAGGGCAAATCTTGCATAAAACGCCTCCTATTTACACTTAGAAAATAGGTTAATCAAAGGCTAAAAACCAAAAAAACGCTAAAAAACGTAAATTCATCACAGAATCTTGCTATTTTCCGAGCTATGAACAAGCTCCTCTCCTCACTCCAAGACATGCCCGTCGTCGGCATTCTGCGCGACATCCCGGAAGGCGCCGAAGAATCCTGCGCCAAGACCACCGCCAAATGCGGTTTAAAAGCCATCGAAGTCACCATGAATACCGATGCAGCGGCAAGCATCATTGCAAGGCTCAAACGCTTCGCAAAGCCGCTTGGCATCCAAGTGGGAGCAGGCACCGTCCGCAACCTGAAAGATCTCGACAAGGCTCTTGCAGCGGGCGCGGAATTCATCGTTTCCCCGAATACCGTCGAATCGGTCATCCGCAAATGCGTCGAAGAGAACATTCCCGACATCCCAGGCGCGCTGACCCCGACCGAAATCCAGAGCGCCTATGAATTTGGCGCAAGCTGCGTCAAAATCTTCCCGGTGAGCCATGTCGGCGGACCTTCCTACATCAAAGCATTACGCGGCCCATTCCGCGACATTCCACTACTCGCCTGCGGTGGAGTCTCTACCGAAAACGTCGCGGATTACTTTAAAAGTGGCGTGAACCTCGTCGCCTTTGGCGCTAGCATTTTTAAGCCCGCACGGATGCAGGCAAACGATTGGGAAACCATCGGAAAGGATCTTTCGATTTTTATAGAAAGCGTAAAGTCGGCGATTCGCTAAGGATCTCCTCTTTTACACACAAATTAAAATACAGCTGCAAGGATTTTTTTCTTTCGTCTGTAAATTCGTAATCGAGAGAATCGTAATAGCCTTTTAATTCTTCCGCAGTGAATGGGACGGGGTAACGCTCCGCCCATTTTTTTAATGCTTTCTGCGGACACGCACGAAACTTTGCAATCGACTCGCGCACATTTTCAAGGAAGGCTTCAAGTCTTGGACGCATCTCGCACGAAAGCGCCAAACGATGAATACTCCACGCCCCGAACACGAACGGAAGCCCGTGCCAGTCTCTCCAGAGAAGAGCCATGTCGTAGCAATACGGCCAAGAGCCTTTCGCCTTTTCGATCAAAGCCTCATCTCCGATAAGGAGTGCCGCGTCACAATCTGCGCGTTCTGTCACATATTCCGGGCGAACGTTTGCATACTGCGAGCAAATGACCCGCAAAAGGGCAACCGACGTTCCACTCTGCGAAGTCATGTAAATGCGCTTGCCCGAAAGCTCGTTCAGCGGATAGCGGGAAAAGAGTTCCACAGAATTCACTTCGAGCTTGCACGATGTGCAAAGATCCGGAGCAAGGACAAGATCCTGCGGCGCACGGGCATAAGCGATCGAAGATGCAGGCGCCAAGTGGATTTCACCCGTCCAAAGTTTTTGATTCAGAGCGCTCGGCGCTCCATCGTCAAAAGAATAGCCTTCAAAACGCGCTTCATCGTTCAAAAAAAGATGAAAAAACGGAGCGCACACCAAAAAAGGGATTCTTCCAACACGCAAGTTCATGAGAATAATTTAACTTTTTGGCATATGGCAAAATTTCATGTGAAAAGAACTCTCTTTGGTGAAGATCAAAAAAGTTTGGTTTTTCGTGGATCCATTTTGGAAGGCGATATCGCCAAGGGTATGTCGATTAAAATTCCTGTCACCGACAAAGCCGTCATTGACGTGAAGATCGATGATGTGATTGAACTGATTACCCACGATACAGGCGAAAAGCGCACCGGCCTGATTGCCAAGTTCCTGGACGAACCGGACGCCCTCGAAATCGTCGCCGACTTGAATGTGGCAGACGAAGATCTCATCGTGGAATAACTTTTCTTAAAGTTCTAGCAGGAGACCGCAACGGAGATAGACTAAATCTCCGGTTTTTCGCAGATTCTCGTAACCGCCAAGCACAAGCATCGACGAATAGCGGCCAAGCTTAATATCCAAGCCACCGCCTACGCGCCAAATCATCTGGGCATCATTTCCAAACGCATAACCGATGTCGAAAGTCGCCGCAGGCATCATCACGCTGCCAAACGGCAAACGCATATAGGCGCTTCCCATCACCGGAACAAGAGTCACATCGCCAAAGCGCTGGTAGTCCACTCCAAGGCCCAAAAAAACCATCTGATCGACCGGATACCACCAGTGGCCCGACACGTTAAAATTGAATTCGGAAAGATCTTCCGTCGCATTCACAACGCCCGCACTCACATCCGCGGTCAAGGCTTGCGCAGGCGCTGGTGCTAAAGCCGCAAACGAAAGGGCACTTGAAAGCACAAACGGCAAAACCTTCACAACCGTCGAAGTTCCTTCCTCTTCTTCATCTCCACGGGCTTCACGCTTCCAACCGCCACCGTGTTCCTTCGCAAGCGAAAGGAAGCTGCCCTTGAGCATCGCAAAGTTCATCAGCAAAAAGTAGTAGGCGCTTCCCGAAAGTTTTGTCAAAGCCACAAGCAAGAACAAAACGGCAAGACCCATCGTCACAAAATAAACCGGACGACCGGAAGTCAAAAGAATACCGTTCAAAACGAGCAGCACAAGCGCAATATGCGGAGTCAGCCAGCGCAAAAGTTTATGCGAAAGGAACAGGTAAGCGAGCAACGGACGGAACGGATTGAGCAGCGGCAAGTAAGAGAACAAGTAGTTGAAGTTCGCACGCCCAATGCGCACCTTGCGACGGTATTCGCCCGAGCCTTCCTTCGAAGTCTGCTCCGTTCCGATAGCACTCGAATCGAAGGTGCAGAAGGAACCTTTCTGCAAAACCTTGACCGTAATGAAGAAGTCATCCATCACACTCTTCTTCACCGGGAGCTGTGTGTACAGCGATTTGCGGATTGCATAAAGGGCGCCGTTACCGCCGACAAGGCGATCGAGAATGCCTTCGAACTTTTTGATTTCCGATTCTAGATCCCAGTAGCTGCGTTCGCCCGAGCCGAGCGGACTTCCGCTCTTGTCCGTCAAAATCAAATGCCCGCAGACGCAGCCGATTTGCGGATCGGCGAACGGAGCGACGAGCTTTCGAATCACGTTCGGAAAGAGCATCGTATTCGCATCACAGAAAACGAGAATTTCGCCCGAAGCCTGTCCCTGCAAACGGTTGAGCATGGCGGCCTTCCCCGCGTTCTGCGGAGCCTTCACCAGGCGAATGCCCTTGTCCGCATAGCGTTCTACGATTTCCGCGGTACGGTCCGCAGATCCGTCGTCGCCGATCAAAATTTCGAGCAGTTCCTTCGGGTAATCGATTTCGAGAAAGTTCAAAATCTTCTTTTCGATGACCGCTTCTTCGTTGTACGCCGAAACGAGAATCGAGACCTTCGGAAGATTTACTTTATCTGCAATCATGCGATTCTTACGAGAGAAAAGTTCGCTCAAAAAAGGAAGTGTCACTGGGAAAATCAAATAGCAGTGAACGAGCAAAAAAAGCAGCACCCAAAAGGCGATTTCTATCGGCGTAAAATTCATTCAGCAATCCATTCCTTTTCCTTCGACAGGAATTGCATCAAAAGGATATTCATCTGATCGGCGGAAAGGCCGTTCGAATAAGTGAGAATCGAAAGTCCCTTCGGCGCGATCAGCACGTATGAAGGAACCGCTTGAAGATTCCAAACGTTAAAGAAGCATCGGTTCACGGGCAAGCGTTTGTCGTCGCACTGGATCGTATCTTCTGCGGCCTGGTTTAAGCGTACCGGGTGAAAGCGTTTATTCAAAGTTTCAACGACCTGCTTGTCGCGGTAAGTCGTCTTTTCCATTTCGCGGCAAGGAATGCACCAGTCCGCGACGATGTCGACAAAGATCATCTTCTGATCTTTTTTAGCAGAAGAAAGGGCCGCCGTGTAATCTTCCCAGTGCACAGAATCGCGGGCCGTCGTCACCGCTTTGAATTTCGGAGCGTCTTTTGCAAAAACGGACGCAATCATTCCGCAAAGGAGAACAGCCAGGCAAAGCGCGAAAGAGAGCTTCATTTTTTTTCCCCTTTCTTTGAATCGGGCTGGTTTCGAATCTGCGGAGCTATAGCATTCACCGCCACCGCAATCGAATCCGTATATTCGACGACCGCTTCCTGGAACGGCTCCCAAAGGTCGGGACTTTTTTGAATGCATTCCGCGACCGAATCAAAGCGCTCCGCCGTATAGCCGTACTTTTCTAGAATTCGCATACGGACTATGCGACCGTCCGTCGAAGTTTCCCCATACTCGCGCGAAGCGACTCGGAGATCGACGTACAGGCGCACAAAATCGGGGGGAATAGAATTGGAACTCTCGGAACAGGCAAGCACCGAGAGTGCAAAAATTCCAAGCCTGATTTTATTCCTTAAAGAGTCCATCGACATATTCCGCCTTGTTAAAAGGCACGAGCTGGTCGATGCGTTCACCCATTCCCACCCAGAGAATAGGCACCTTCAGAGAACTTGCAATCGAAAGAACGGAACCTCCGTGAGCCGTACCGTCGAGCTTTGTCACAACAAGACCCGTCAGCGGGAAGCTTTTGTGAAAGATCTTCGCCTGGTTGATTGCATTCTGCCCCGTGTTGCCGTCGAGAACGAGCATCATATCGTGCGGATAAGACGGATCGATCTTCTTTAGCACGCGGACGATTTTTGCGAGTTCTTCCATCAGGTAATCTTTATTCTGCAAGCGACCAGCGGTATCGATGAACACGACGTCACAGCCACGCGCCTTGGCCGCCTGGCAAGCATCAAAGGCGACCGCAGCCGGGTCCGAGCCTTCCGCGTGGCGCACGAATTCCGCACCCGAACGTTTTGCCCAAACTTCAAGCTGTTCAATCGCCGCCGCCCGGAACGTATCCGCCGCAGCGATCATCACCTTGTGGCCTTCGTCTGCAAACTTCTTTGCAAGCTTTCCGATTGTCGTCGTTTTACCGGCGCCGTTCACACCGATTACAAGGAACACGTGCGGATTACCCTTGAATTCAAACTTCGGCGGGTCCACCAGAAAGCGTTCCGCTTCGGAGCGCAAAATATCTAGGACTTCGTTTTGCGAAAGGGACTTGCCCAAAGCCTCTTCACGGAGAGCGTCCGTCAAAAGGAATGCGGCACTCGTACCGACATCCGCCTTGATCAAACGTTCTTCGAGTTCCTCGAGCATTTCATCTGTGACTTTCCCTTGACCGGCAATGCCCTTGATTTCGCCAAGGATCGCCTCGCGGGTCTTCTGAAGGCCCTTTTTGATGGCAGAAAACAAACCCATTAGAGAATGCTCTTCACTTCGTCGATCAGTCCGTAAGCCTTGGCTTCGTCTGCCGACATAAAGTTATCGCGTTCCGTATCACGATCGACTTCTTCGATTGTTTTGCCGCTTGTCTTCGCAATGATGCTCGTGGTAATGGAGCGGATGCGAAGCATTTCTTCGGCCTGGATCTTGATGTCGCTTGCAGGGCCTTCCATTTGACCTTGGATCAACGGTTGGTGAATCATGATGCGGGCGGACGGCCAAGCATAACGCTTTCCCTTTGCACCGGCAGTCAAAAGCACAGCACCCATCGAAGCCGCCTGACCACAGCAAACCGTCACCACGTCACTCTCAATTGCGTTCATCGCATCGTAAATTGCAAGGCCGCTAGAAATCACGCCGCCCGGGCTGTTGATGAAGAAAATAATATCGTCATGGGAAAGGGAATCCAGATACAAAAGCTGCTTCACAATTTTGCCGGCACTTTCGTCGTCCACTTGATTCCACAAAAAGATTTTACGATTGTTAGAAAAGTACTCTTCGGCCTTCTTCATGAAGTCCGGCATCTGTTCCTTTTCTTGTTCTTTTTCGGCTTTCTTTGCGGCGTTCATTCAAAAACTCCATCGGGTAAAATTTGTTCCGCACTAATTTACAAAATTTCACAAGCACCATTTTTCAAAAGCCTAAATCAAAGGCTTTATTTAGGACCCGAAGGCTTACTGGTCTTTTTCCGCCGTCAGCGGGATTTGGATTGACCTTGAATCAGAATTCTGAAGTATGTGGGCTTGCCGTTGATGCACAAATCCCGTTCATCGTTTCCTTTGCGGAATTTGATAATCTTGAACTGGTCTGGGTTGAACTTATGCAAAAAGGTAATGGGAACGCCCATAATTCCATTGTAATCTGACGGAATATCCTGAGTCTTGTTTACGTTGATAGCATCAAAGTTGTCAAATCGCGGATAAGCGTGTTCATTTCCCCTGTATTCCTTGACCAGAGGAATAAATTCATGCCTTTGTGCATTATCCAGATTTGTAAGCCACATGCAGTTGTTCGGCGAAATAATTCTTTCGCCATTGCCATTGATTTTAGTTTCTAGGCCATAGAGTTCGTAATGTTTTGGCACAATAAAACCAGAAATTCCACGACCCATATTGACTCCCATCCACACCTTATTTTCTTTTATCAGTGCGAAAACTTCTTTATATGTAATGGCGTTAATATTGCTGATGATCAGGAATTTTTTCTTGTATTTTTCTAATTGGGAAACATATTCCCTGAACAAGGAAAATGGTGGGTTGGTCACGACTATATCACTTTGCTTCAGGAGTTCAACGCTCTCGTTGCTCCGAAAATCACCGTTTCCCTTGAAATAGTTAACATCTTTTAGGGTTGGGTATTTTTTTTCTTTTCCGGCATATTCGTAGTAGAACGCATGTTCATTTGCTTCGAATAAGTCCTGAGAGTCTCGCTTGTAGCAGGCGCAAATCAATTTTTTTAGACCTAGCCGTTTGAAATTTTCTACAAAAAATTTGTAAAAATTGCTGACTCTGGCATCATCGCAGTTGCAATAGACCGTTTTGTTCTTGAAGTGTTTTTCGTAATACTGTAATTCTCTTTCGATATCCAAAAGCTGCGTGTAGAATTCGTCCTTTTTGTTTGCCTTGGCGTTGTCCAAGAGAGAATGATCTATTTTACGCACTATAAAATCCCCTAGTTAGATTTTGTCAGCTGTTTGGAGCATGACGCTAGAATCGCCAATTTGGACAATTTTGTTTTTGCAAAGATTTCTGTTGATTGGCATTCCGTAATTAGCCGCCGTCAAACGGTCGAGCCTGTTTATTGCTCCCGAATTATAGGTCAGGGTGACTTTTCTACCGTCGGGTCTTGTCACGACGACATCCTGCGTTAGGAAATTGGAACCTTCCAGGAAAAGGACGTAGCCATAGGAATTCCTTATTCTTTACATAAATATACAATATAATTTTGACAGTAAAATGACAGAACCAGCCATTCATTTTAGGGTAAAATAACGTTCAGAAACCCTTCAAGACAGCCTTTTTAACCTTCCCCAGGTGCCCGCAATTCTGGAAGTGGATGGGAAAAATTACTTTTGAAGTAATGAAGAAAACTGTAGAACAGACGATTGTTGCCCCTGCTACCCCGCACGGAACATCCGCGCTAGCCGTCATCCGCGTGAGCGGACCTGAAACGCGCTCCATTTTAAGAAAAATGTTCCACTGCGAATCCCCGACACCTCGCATGGCAACTCTTGCAGTGGCAAGGCATCCCGAAACGCAAAAAAAACTCGATTCCCTGCTGTACATTTTTTACGCAGCCCCCAATTCCTATACAGGCGAAGATTCGCTCGAACTTTTTCCGCACGGGAACCCTCTGATTGTCCGCAGCTTAATCGATGCGATGTGCAGCCTTGAAAACGTGCGCATCGCTTACCGGGGAGAATACACAAAGCGCGCTTTCTTGAACGGCAAAATGGACCTTGTGCAAGCGGAATCCGTAGCCGATGTAATTCACAGTCAAACGCTTTCTGCTTTAGACAATGCGCACAAGCTTTTATCGGGAAAGTTCTCCAAGGACGTTCACGAACTTGCGCACAAATTAAAAGACATCTCTGCCCGCATCGAACTCGAAGTGGATTTTGTGGAAGAAGAAGCGGACCCCGATTTTGCGGGCTGGAAAGATCGTTTTAGCGAAATTCAAGAAAAAGTCAAAGACCTTATCCGTCATTTCAAAAATTCCGGAGCGATCAACAAAAAACCGCGTATCGTTCTGTACGGAGCACCGAATGCGGGAAAATCGAGCCTGCTGAACGCCCTTCTAAAAGAAAACCGCGTTCTCGTCAGTGATATTCCCGGCACGACCCGCGACTTTATCGAAGTTTCTTTACCGCTTCCCTCGGGCGAAGCGACGCTGATCGATACCGCAGGCATCGCCGAAGTCGCCCAGAATGCGCTCGACGAGCGTTCCATGGAAAAAAGCGTCGAAGCGATCGAATCCGCAGACCTCGCGATTTGCCTTGTGGACGCCACCCAAGCAAACACAGCCGAAGCGCAAAAGCAAATCGCCGAAGCCAAAGAAAAAGGGCACTGGATCGTCTATTCCAAAATCGATCTCGCAGGTAACGCTCCCATTCCAAGCGACGTCACGCTCACCCTTTCTTCCAAAGCGGGAACAGGCCTTTCGGAACTCGTGCAAATGCTCGACAAGGCGCTCTTTCCCGAAGGCGAAACAAGCGACGAATACTGGATTACAAGCGAACGAGAATGCGCCGCCCTGCGTGAAGCCGACGCAGGACTTGACCGCATCCAAACGCTTCTCGACACCAATCCCGCCGTGGAACTCATCGCCTTCGAACTTCGCTCCGTCGCCAATTCCTTGGCAGAAATCGTTGGCGAAATTTCGAGCGAAGACGTTCTGCAAACGATTTTCAACGGCTTCTGCATCGGAAAGTAAATGCAACAGCAAATTCTCGATCTCTGCAATCGCATTTCAAACGTCACCTACGAAAACCTGACGAAGATCATTCGCTATTCCGAAGCGAAAAGCGCGGACGGTGCCCGTAAACTCGACGACAGTTACGAAAACGATTTGGACGCTTGGATGGGCGGCGGTACCTGTTTTAGCCTCACCTGGCATCTATACCAGGAGCTCCGCAGCATGGGTTATGCACCCAAGCTTTTAATGGGCGACAAGCGCATCGAAAAAAACATTCACTGCGCCCTGCTCCTTCCTGTAGACGGTGAAGACTTTTTGCTCGATCCAGGATACTTGATCTTTGACCCGTTAAAAATTCCCGTCGCCATTCCATTTCAAAAAAGCGAAGCCTTTTATCCGCTCGTTCCGAACGTGGTCCGTTTAGAGCTTGAAAACGGTGTCCTTGGACTGTACACGGGTTCCCTCAAAGGTCCTTTGAAGCTCCGGTTTGAATTCAACATTTTGGGCGTCACTCCGCAGGAATTCCAAAAACACTGGAGCGAATCCTTTGACCGCGAAATGATGACTTATCCGGTACTGAATAAGCTCGACCGAGAAAAAGGCGTCCAGTACTACTTCCAAAAAGGGAACCTGCTCATCCGCGATAAAGACGGTTCGCGCATGGAAAAGATCCTGCCAGAAGACCAAGTTTCAAAGCTCCACGCGATATTTGGCATTGAAGAAGAAACGATCGAAAGAGCTCTCGGCGTTTTAAGGAAATAAAAAAGACCCGCACAACAGCGGGCCTTTTTCACATTCAAGCAGAATTACTTCTGCAAGCAAACGCTTGCATTTGCAGCGCCGTAAAGGCTAATGCTGTAATCCTTGATCACGTACACCGGAATCTTCTTCAAGAGCGGCTGGATGTTCGGGTTGTAATTCTTTTCAAAGTATTCCATGAACAGATTGTTGTTCACGAGCCAGCGCAAATCCTTTTGCACCGTACCGCCGGCGAGGTAGAAACCGCCAAACGGAAGGAGGAGCGTGCACACGTCACTGGCATAACGGGCAAGCATCTTCACAAAAAGGCGCATCATTTCGGCAGCAACCGGATCCGTATCGCTTGCACGGCTAATATACTTTGGACGGTCGTTCCAGACCGTTTCTTCGATTTTCTTGAACGCATCGTTCTGCGGAACGCCCTTCGTATCGCGCCACCATTCATAAAGGTGCGCAAGGCCCATGCCGGAGCAGAGAGGTTCCACGCCCGGAACTGCGCCAATGCGCTTTTCCATGTAATCGCGGAAGTCCTGCATATCCTTGTCGAACGGGGCAAAGGTCATGTGACCGCCTTCCGAACTCGCCGGAATGTACTTCTTGCCGTCATAAGCGAGGAAAGAAACGCCCATGCCCGTACCCGGGCCGATCACCGCCTTGGTCGTCGGTTTTGATTCCGGGGTCGAACCGTCCAAGTGAGGAATCTTATAAATCTGTTTCGAATCGTTCACGTTCAAAGTCGGAATTCCGTAGCTGATTGCGATAAAGTCGTTCACGACGAGCACCGGGAAACCGAACTTACTTGCGAGATCGTTACCGTCCACGCTCCATTTGAGGTTCGTCATCACGCAGCGGTTATCGGCAACAGGACCTGCCGCGCTGATGCAACAATGGCTCGGCTTCAAATCCGCACGCTTTTCCGCAGCAATTCGAAGGGTTTCCGCAATCGGTTCTTCAAGACCGTTGATTTGAGAAGAAGCGTAGTCCGCCTTCATCACCAGGGTAAACTTGCCTTCTTTGCAGGCAACAAGTGCCAAATTTGTATTCGTACCGCCGATATCAATGGCTAAAACGAGACGATCAAATTCAGCTTCTGGGTTGCACCATTTTAATTCCATAAAAACTCCGTAAATGTTGCTATAAATATATCCAATATTTTTGCAATTCAATCAAATTTGCCCCTGTTTTGTTCTACTCCGGCGCCTATTTTTATAGTATCTTTGATACTGATGGCATATTTTTTGCTAGGCAATCTAAAACATTTACGGCGGACGCTCGCGCTGAGCGCCTGCATTTTTTTGACCATTCTTTCGACTGCCTGCGAAGATGCCGAAGAAAACAGCCCACCGCCGGGCTTTGAAGCAGTCGAACGTCCAACGATGCTCTTCACGGACACGACCCTGCTCGATTTTTATGAAAAAGAAAAACTTTCATGGAAGGTGAAGACCGCCTATCTGGAACGCTGGGGCAGCACCGAAAAAATTTTTGCAAAGCCGATTCTTGTCGACATTTTTGATTCCGCGGGAGAACGCTCCGCATTTTTAAGGGCTGATTCAGGAACTCTCGACAGCAAGATGAATTACGTCTACGCTTATGGACATGTTTACGCGCTAACCCCGAAAGGCGCTTCTGTTCGAGCGGACTCTCTTTTGTGGAATAAAAAAGACAACCTGGTGAAAACCGAAAGCTACGTCCGCGTGGTAAGCGAAGACGGCGACGTTCTCCAGGGAAAAGGCTTTGTAAGCGACGCAAAAATGGAAAACTGGCACATTCTTTCCGATGTCACAGGAATTTTTCAGGACGCAGCCAGACGCTTAAAGGAAGAAGACAATAAGCAAAGCGAAAACATTGTAGAAGATGTGCCTGCTCCGCATCGACCGCCTGTACAAAAGCAGCCCGTTCCAAATAAAGCGGTTCCGGGAGGCAGAAAATGACGTTTCGCATTCTACTGCTAGCGATTCTTTTGGGCGGATTCTGGGAAAGCTCCATTGCGCAAAGTTCCCCGCTCGTGATGCGCCACGCCGACAGCCTTGCGGTAATGCGCAAAGCGGGCTTTTTGCTGCTGAACGGACACGTTTATTTTACGCATGATTCGATCGCATTCCGCACAGCCCGTGCCACGTGGAACAAGCATCTCGATAAAGTCGACTGCGAAGGGAGCTTTCTCTTTACCCATCCCGACGGTTACATCAAAGCGAACTACGGTTCCTACCAGCGCAAAACGGAAATCGCCATCGCCAAGGGCTATGTCGAAGCAAAAGATTCCGCAGGCTCTTACGCTTTCTTCGGAAACAACCTTGTTTACAACAAAAAGAAAAAGTTCTTAAAGCTCACCGACCAGCCACTTTTACATCAGTATCAAAAACAAAAAAAGGACACGACGAAAATCGACACGACCGTCGTACGCGCAGAACTCATCACGTTCAATCAAGAAACGGAATTCGCCGAAGCCTTTAGAAACGTGACCATCACCCAGGGCGAAATGATCGTCACCTGCGACACGGGCTACCTTGATAAAAAGAACAACTGGGTCGCCCTCAAAGGTTCCCCCAAATTTAACCTCGAAGGCTACGAACTGACCGGAGATTCCATCTACCTCACAATCGACTCCGAAAAGCGCACCCTCAAAAGCGCCCTCGTCATTCGCAACGCCAAAGGCAAGCAGCACGAAAAGGGCAAAAAAGGAAAACCCGATCACTACACGGAAGCGATCGGCGACACGCTCTACGCGGAATTTAAAAACGACAAGATCAAGCGCCTTTATGTGAACTTAAACGCCCGCGGGTTCTTCTACGAAGCGGACTTTGCCGATTACAAGAACCAGATGGAAGGCGGTCGTCTGGACCTTTCCTTTAAAAACGGAAAGCTTAAACGCGCCCTGATTTCGGGCGATGCCCAAAGTACCTATTTTCACGTGATGGAAAAAAAGCGCCAGATCGACGGCAGAAACGAAGCCACTGGCGACACGATTCGAATCGCCTTCGCCGACGGAAAGGTTAAACATTTAAAACTCGCGGGGACAAAGACGCTCGCCAGCGGGCGTTACACCGACCTGACCAAACAAAACATTTTACCCAAAGTGGTAAAGGATTCGAGCGTCAAAAAATGGACCGAGCAATCCTTGAAGAAACTGGAGAAAACCGACAAAAGCGCTCCCGCGAAAAAAGAGGATACCAAATGAAAAACCTCATTCGAACCATTCGCACGGATAAGATTTGCAAAATCTACAACGGTCGTAAAGTGGTGAACGACGTTTCGATCAGCGTTTCCCAGGGAGAAATCGTCGGCCTTCTCGGTCCGAACGGTGCCGGCAAAACGACTTCATTCTACATGATTGTGGGCATGGTCCGTCCGGATTCCGGTCACATCTTCTTGGACGATGTGGAAATGACCGAAAAGCCGATGTTCCGCCGTGCAAGACTCGGCGTCGGCTATCTTCCACAGGAAGCTTCAATCTTTCGCAAGCTGAGTGTCCAGGACAACATCATGGCAATCCTCGAAACTCAAGGCTACAGCCGCAAGGAACGCAAGGAACGCTTGGAACAGCTCCTCGAAGAATTCAAAATTACGCACATCCGCAAAACGAAATCGATGAGTTGCTCCGGTGGCGAAAGAAGACGCTTAGAAATCGCCCGCGCACTCGCCGCAAACCCGGACTTTTTGCTGCTCGACGAACCGTTCGCAGGCATCGACCCGATCGCCGTCGCCGACATTCAAGCGATCATTTCCAGTTTAAAAGACAAGGGCATGGGAATCCTCATCACGGACCACAACGTACGTGAAACGCTTTCCATCACAGACCGCGCCTACATCATGTACAAAAGCCAGGTTCTGACCGAAGGCACTTCCGACTACCTCGCAAGCAACGAAGAAGCGAAGCGTATTTACCTCGGTGAATCTTTCCGCCTGGACTAAATCAAGGACGCTCTTATGGATTTAGGAATTCAATTAAAGCAAGGCATGAAGTTGGATCAGAATCTGTCCCCGCAGATGCTGCAGTCCATTAAAATGCTCCAGATGAACACGATCGAACTCCAGGCGGCAATCACTCAGGAGATCGAAACGAACCCGCTCCTCGAAGCAGAAGAGCCTGTCGATAACCGCATGGAATCCTTGGATGAACCGGTACGCGAAAGCTCGGGCGTCGATGGTGACGACAACAGCCACGATCTGATGGAACCCGGTATCGAAAATTCGATCGACTGGAATCAGTATATGGAAGACGGGTTCCGCAATTCCGAAGCGCCGTATAAAGATTTGGGCGGCAGGGATCCCGATGAAGACCTGCGCCCGGAACCGACGCGCGGCCTCAGCATGCAGGAGCTCTTAAAGAATCAGCTTCGCGAATGGAAACGTTCTCCGCAGATTGTGAAGATCGTGGAATATCTCATCGGCTGCGTCGGCGACAACGGCTTCCTCGCACCCGCCGACAAAGATCTTTTACTCGATGAAAATGCCGAAGAACAAAAAGACCCGGACATTGCCGAAGTCGAAGAAGTTCTGCAGAACAAAAAACCTTTAGAAGAAGCCTCTTACCCTGTGCAAGAAGCGTTCCACGTTCTACAATCCTTTACTCCGCCGGGAATCGGCGCTCGCAACCTGCGCGAATGCTTTTTGATTCAAGCCTACCGCATCCCGGACTTTTCCCCTCTTGCGATCCAGATTCTGGAAAAGCATTTCGACGCCCTGACCGAGCTCCGCTACGCAGCCATCGCCAAAGCTTTAAACAAAAGTACGGAAGAAGTGCAAAAAGCGGTCCACGAGCTGCATGTGCTTTCTCCGCATCCAGGCGCCCAGATTAACAACACGCCAACCCAGTCGATTGTCCCCGACATGGAAGTCGTCAAAACAGGCGAAGGAAAGTTCAAGGTCGTCATGCGCTACGAACACATTCCTCGCTTGCACATCAACGAGACCTACCGCAAAATTTTACAGCAGCCGAATGCGAGCAAAAAAGACAAGGACTATGTGCGCGACAAGCTCAACGCCGCGAACACGTTTATCAAAAGCGTGGACAATCGCCGCAGCACAATCGAACTTGTGATGAATGCGATTCTCGAAAAGCAACACGACTTCTTTGCCAAAGGCCCTGAAAATCTAAAGCCGATGATTCTGCAAGACATCGCCGATGAAGTCAAGCGCGACCCGAGTACGGTCAACCGCGTCACGAACGGCAAATACGTCGACACGCCTTACGGTATTTACGAGCTCAAGCAGTTCTTCAGCTCGGGCATCATCCAGAGCGACGGCAGCGCTGTCGGCTCGGCAAAGATCCTCGACACGATCAAGGACCTTGTCGCAAACGAAGACCGCTCAGCTCCGCTTTCCGACCAGGCGATTGCCGATGCCCTCGAAAAACAGGGCATGAAGGTCGCCCGCCGCACGGTCGCCAAATACCGAGAAGAACTGAAAATTCTGCCCGCAAGGCATCGAAAAGCCTTAAAATAAGGGTTCACAAAGGAGCTATTCCAAATTAGAAGCCGAAAAAGAAAAAATTTTTCTCGAAAAGCGTTCTTTTTTGGAAAATAAAGATGTATATCCATTGATGGGAGGACGTCCAAAGTTCTCCAAAAGTTATTTTCCACCCTTAACTGGAGGTTCGATATGGAAGTTCAAATTGCCGCTCGTCATTGCACTATTTCTGATACTCTTCAAGCTACCCTTAAAGATGCAGTGGACGCACTTGGAAAATTCTATCCGAACATTACTTCTGCTTCCATCGTTCTCGACAAGATCAGCGATCTCAGTCGCCATGTGGCAATTTCTCTGAATGTGAAGGGCGCAACCGTCGTCGCCTCCGCAGACGAAGAAACAATGGGAAAAGCGATTGATGTCGCTTTTGAACGCGCGAAAGTGCAGCTCAAGAAGGCTAACGAAAAGCAGAGCGCCCATCAGGCGGAATCGATGGCAGAAGTCACCGCTGCTGCACAAAAGTAAAAGTGGCATACTACTGTTTTAACAATCAAGATATCAAGCGCCGAGCCCTGTGCCCGGTTCTTGATTTTTTTAAACACTTCCAGAAACCGCTGAAGCTCAAGCTTCACACGCCGGAAAATTCCTTAAAAACCAATATTTCTCATATCGGGATTCATCGTCCGGGCCTTGCGATGTCCGGGTATCTTTCTGTTTATAATCCCGATCAAATCCAGATGATCGGCTCCACGGAATGGAGCTATCTAGAAAGCGTCGGCAGCGAAGCCCGCGAATATATTTTCGCCAAGCTTTCTGAATTTCGATCTCCCATGTGGGTGCTGACACACAATTTGACGCCGCATCAAGAACTTTTGAACATGTGCGTCAAACAGAACGTTCCGCTCATGACAACGGAACTTTCGACCTTTGACTTTGCAAAAGAAACGCAGCGTTTCCTTGAACAGTATTTTGCGGAATATACGTCCGTCCATGCGAGCCTCGTTGACGTTTACGGCGTGGGCATGCTCTACGTGGGCGACAGCAACGTCGGCAAATCCGAATGCGTGCTCGATCTTGTGGAACGCGGTCACCGCCTGGTTGCAGACGACTCCGTTCGCATCACGCGCATCGGCGATACGCTCATCGGTCGCTCAGAAGCCCTGATCAAACATCACATGGAAATCCGCGGCATCGGCATCATCGATGTCAAATCCATGTTCGGTATCAAATCCGTGCGACGAAAAAAGAAGATCGAAGTCGTCATAGAACTGCAACCGTGGCAGCAGGGTATGACTTACGAACGCACGGGCCTTTCCAACGCATACGAAGAAATCCTCGGAGTTAAGGTTCCCAAAGTTTTGATTCCGGTCGCTCCGGGCAAGAGCCTAACCGTAATTTCCGAAGTCATCGCCATGAACGCGCTCATGAAAATGAACGGCGTGGACGCCGCCAAGGAATTTAATGCTAATTTGTTGAAAGTCATTCAAGATAAGGCGCAAGGCCTTTTCAAGGATGACGGTTTTAACGACGTTCTGATCGGTACCACGTATGAATAGCAAGATTTCGATGCACGGCAACAAGCGAATGCTCTTCGGCGTTCTGTTCCTTGCCAGTCTCATCTTCTTGCTCTGGTATTTTTTTCACCCTCTCAGCCCTTATAACGAGCGCACCCATTACACCGCCGCCTTTAGCGTTGTCGGTCCCATCGGCAGTGGAAGCAATGTGAAAATCGGCGGACTCCCCAAAGGCCGTATTCTGGGAATGCACAAAACAGATTCCTGTATCTACGTCACCTTCGAAGTGGTCTCCACAGTTTCTATTCCCAAGGATTCGAAACTCACCTTTACGACAGTCGGATTCCTCGGCAACCACGAAATCTGCATCCATCTCGGCACCTCCGATACAGTCTACACATCCAAGGATACGATTTTTAATACTCTCTTCGATAAGGGATTGAACACCGCCCTCGCCGAATTCAATGCAACTCTCGAAACAACCCTCGCCCTGCTCGACACCATCGAAAAAGATTCCGACCGTCAAAAGCTTGACCGCGTGATTCGCAAAGGCAAGAACTTGGTCGCAACCGCAAACAGCGACATGGAAAGTTGGAAAAACGAAGCGAAAACCCTCTTTGAAAATCTTTCCTCTTCCGCAGACAAGCTTCAGAATTCCTTTGAAAAGTTGAAGTCCGACGCAGGCACCCTCGAAGGAGACGGCTCCGAACTGCTGTCCAAACTGGAACAGTTGACAACTTCCGTCGAAAATACCAAAATCCAGTCGAAAAACGTTCTGGAAAAGCTCGCTCGAAACGACAACACCGCCGCTCTCGTGATGCAAAAAGGCAGCGAAGTTTCTAAACAGCTGGATGCAATCCGAGCAAGTGCACAGGCCCTCATCGCTGACGTTAAAAAACACGGCATCAAGCTGAACGTAGACATCTTCTAAAGATACCTTTTTTATAAGTTTCTTCCCCTCATAAATACTTATGTTTAGGGTATGGTTAGTTTGAAAAAATATGCTTTGGCAATCGCCACTCTCAGCGGTCTACTTCTTTCTTGCAGTGACAATCTCGATGACGTCTCCGAAGATGATTTGAATCCTCCGGGAGAAATTCCTGCGGATGCCGAGAATTTTATGCGCAGCGCTCCAGTCGTCTTTACCGAAGTGAATCCTCAGAATTTCACGTTCCAAGATGAAGACGGCGACAATTCCGATTGGATCGAGCTTTTTAACCCCGCCGATACCGCAGTGAACCTGAAAGGCTTTTCTCTTTCGAATTCCGAAAGCGAGCCTCGCAAATGGACATTCGGAAACGCGATTGTTCCGCCTCAGAGTTTTTTGATCGTTTATTTTTCGAAAAAGGACCGTGCCGATTACGAAACTCCTTCAGATTCTACCGATATGCTGGGGAGCGGCGCGTGGAGCTGGAGCGATTCCCAATCCACCCCTGTTGCAGGCAATAGCATTGCAGAACCTTGGCAGACTTCGAATTACGTTTCTAGCGTAAACGGAAGGCGCTCCATTTCGGGGCAGATGCAACTTGCGGTCAATACGGAACTTGGCTGGAGCAGCGCCTGTATTTTCGTCGGGGTGAATTCCGGTTCGACTTCCGATGTGCAAGACTTGAAAACGGCGAATCAGCTTCTGCTGACGGGTTACGTGACAAAGGACGAACCTTTGGAAATTCGCCTTACGCAGCCCGATTACGATGATTGGCTCGGCTGGTCGACAACGATTACCGGCACCGGGGATTCTTCGACAGTGTACAAGATTTCCCTGCCGACGGGAACCTCCTTTCCGGATTTGCAAAACATTTACGGGACGCGTTTCGCCGCGGTCAACAATCACTACAACCGTGTACAGTTCAAGTTCACCTCATACATCGCCTGCAACCAGGGACATTTTCCCCATACAAATTTCAAACTTCCCAAATCAGGCGGGAGCGTTTTCCTGTTTGATTCCACAGGCGCCCTGCGCGATTCCATTCTTTACCCTAGCGTTCCCCAAGGAAAAACCTTTTCCTTCGCCGGAAACGGTTGGGGCTTTGCAGAGCCTACTCCGCTCGGGATTACGAGTGAAGCTTATGCTGTCCAAGCCACAAACCGCTTTGAGCTTCCCGAATCCGGATTTTACACGGATCCGTTTACGGTCTCCCTCACAAGCGATTCTTTGAGCGTTGCCCGCTGCGAACTCGGCGGAAAACTTCCGACGGAAACAAGCCCCGTCGTCACCACGCTCGACATTTCCCAAACTACAGTTCTCCGCTGCGCCACGTTCCGCACAGGCGCCTTGCCAAGCGATGTCAGCACACGCACCTACATCTTTGAAAGCGCACCGAGCATCGCTACGGCTTTCATTACCGCCGACCCGAATTCTCTCTTTGATCCGGACTCGGGAATTTACGAAGAAGGCCCAAACGCAAGCCCCGAAGAACCGCATTACGGCGCAAATTACTGGCTCGACAAAACGATCCCTGCCGAAATCACCTTCTTTGAGCCTGGCGCCCAAACGCCCGCATTCAGCAAAACGGTCGGCTACGAAATCTTCGGCAATTACAGCCGTACAAACGCTAAAAAATCCTTCGCCCTCAAATTCCGCAAGCGCTACGGAGATTCCGAACTCGAATACAAGATTTTCCCCGAATTTCCAAACCTCGCCGTTTTTAAGGATCTCGTCTTCCGCAACAACGGCGGGAACTTTTACCAGGATTACATCCGAGACAGACTCGGATCGAGCATCACGCAAGGCTTAGGCGTCGATTATCAAAAGGCTCGCCCATCGATCGTCTACGTAAACGGAAAATACTTTGGCATTCACAATATCCGTGAACGCCTGAACGAAAACTACTTTCTCACGAATTACGGCTATGACGAAGGCTCCATTGACCTGCTCAAAACCAACAACGAGGTCACCTGTGGCAGCGCAAGCGATTACCTCGCCCTCGAAAGATATATCCAAGCTAACGATCTCCGCGACAGCGCCGCTTACGCCTACGTTCAAAGCCTGATGGACGTGGACAATTACACGAATTACATCCAAACGGAAATGTTCATCGCCAATCGCGACTGGCCAGGCAATAACCTTAAAAAGTGGAAAAGCCATTCGCCCGAAACCAAGTGGAAATGGATGCTCTACGATTTAGACTGGGGATTTGACAACGGTCACGCCGAAGACAGATACGCATCCATGAACATGTTCGAATACACCTTGGATTCCACGGCGACCAGTTACCCGAACGGCGTCGAATACACGGTTCCCATCCGAAACCTGCTCAAGAATTCCACCTTCCGCAATCGGTTCATCAACCGCTTCGTCGCGCTGACCGTAACCAAATTCAGCGTCGATACCGTCCTTGCAAAAATACACAGCATGATGCAAGAAATCCAAGCGGAAATTCCCCGCGATCAGGACCGTTGGGGCCATAACGCGAGCTATATGGAAAACCAGCTTTCCAAGATCGAAAATTTTGCCAAGATCCGCCCCGCTCAAGTCATCGCCGAAATGGAAGACTATTTTGGGCTTTCTGACTTCGCCACAGTCACGCTCGACCCAGGAAGCTGCGGCACGATTTCCGTTGACGGCATTTCCCTGCACCATGCGACCGCGCTCAAGCTTTACCCGAATATTCCGGTAACGCTTACCGCAGAACCTTCAGCCGGTTGCACGTTCATCGGTTGGAACGACGGTGATACTTCTAGCGTTAAAACGCTCCTCCCTGCCGACGGAAGCGTCTATACCGCACTCTTCCGCTGAAGCAAAAGTTCAAAGCCTTAAACTTTTCTAAAATTGCGTTCAAATGAACAAAGCGACTCTTATTATTGCGGCGAGCATGCTCGCCAGCCGTGTACTCGGCATTCTCCGTGAAATGCTCCTTGCCCGTGCAGCGGGCGTCACCGCAGAAAAGAACGCTCTGGATCTCGCCTTCCTCATCCCGGATATTCTGAATCACGTAGTGAGCACAGGCTTTCTTTCGATTGTCTTCATCCCGATCTTTTTTGGCTACAAGACAAAAGACGACGAAGAGGGTGCCTGGAAATTCTTCAGCAATGTGCTGAACACGATTGGCATTCTTTTCCTAGCTTTAATCATCCCGTCCTTCATTTGGATGAAGGAACTGATCAGCCTCTTCACTTCGGCGGCGGATTTGCCCGAAGAAATCCTAGACTGCGCAACATACTTCGGCA
Organism: Hallerella succinigenes; assembly: GCF_002797675.1. Taxonomy (NCBI): domain Bacteria; kingdom Pseudomonadati; phylum Fibrobacterota; class Fibrobacteria; order Fibrobacterales; family Fibrobacteraceae; genus Hallerella; species Hallerella succinigenes. The sequence continues at coordinate 1,398,996 of NZ_PGEX01000001.1, forward strand.
GAATCATTTTGCCGGGACAGCTCTTTATCTTTGCCGGCAGCTTCCTCGTCGCCGTACAACATACCCGCAAGCAGTTCACGATTCCTTCGTTGACGGGCGTCATCTACAACCTTGCGGTTATCGGCGGCGGTATCATCGGAAGCGATCACGGTCTCGAAGGATTTGCGTGGGGCGTTCCCATCGGTGCGTTCATCGGTTTCTTTGTTCTGCAGATTTTTGGAGCCTACCGTAGCGGGATACATTACCGCTTCTATTTGAACCCGAAGCATCCCGACATAATACGGTATGTGAAGATGATGTTCCCGATGTCCTTTGGCGTCGGAAGCATGTTCGCATTTGAATTTATCATTCGAAGCTTCGGCGGCATTTTCGGTTCGAGCGGAATTTCTAGTTTGAATTACGCCTACCGTGTGATGTACACTCTCGTCGCGGTCTTCGGATTTTCCGTTGGCGTTTCCGGCTACCCGGATATGGCGCGCCTTGTCAAAGAAAACAAGTTCAGCGAGCTGAATAACAAGATCTGGTCGAGCCTTTCGAGAATGTTCTGCATTCTCGTTCCAGCGGTCATCACAATCTGGGCACTTTCCTTCCCCGCTGTAAGAATTCTTTTTGAACGTGGCGCCTTTTTACGCGATACGACGGAATACGTGGCAAAACTTTTGCACTGGTATTTGCCGGCAAGCCTTGGTCTTTGCCTGCAAGCGGTGCTCGTGCGTTCCTTCTATGCAAAAGAAAAGATGTGGACGCCAACGCTCATCAACACGGGCATTTTCCTGCTGACGATTCCCGCCTACCTCTTCTTCGCCGAGGACTTCGGTATTTATGTAGTCCCAATCATCGGAGCCTCAGGCGCCATACTCCAAGTGGCAACGATGGTGTTCCTCTGGGCGCGTCAAACGGGTACGGAGGGCATGGAACATGCTCTTTGGAATATGGGAAGAGCTCTCGCCAGTTTCGCCGCAATGATCGTCATCGCTATTGCTATCGAGAATATTTCATACGACTTTGTCCGCAGTTGCTCGCTGTTCGCTCTGATCGTTTATTCAGGCTTTATCGGCATTCTTCTTTTCCCTACGTGCCTTGGACTACAAAAAGCAATTGGTTCCGATGACGCAGGCGATATTTTAAATGAACTTCTCGGAAAAATTCTCCGTAAGTCGCGCATTACAAAAAAAAATTTGTAAATTAATGCAGAACACTTTCGCGTTCAAGGAGATAATCTATGGAATTAAAAGGCTCTAAAACAGAGAAGAACTTGTGGACCGCTTTTGCTGGAGAATCTCAGGCTCGTAATAAATACACTTACTATGCGTCTAAGGCGCGCAAAGATGGCTACGTTCAAATCGCAAACATCTTTGAAGAAACAGCGGGCAATGAAAAGGAGCACGCTAAACTTTGGTTCAAGTATCTGAAGGGTGGTGAAATTCCCGATACCATCGCAAACTTGAAGGATGCCGCTGATGGCGAAAACTATGAATGGACCGACATGTACGCTCAGATGGCGAAGGAAGCTCGTGAAGAAGGCTTCAACGAAATCGCGAGAAAGTTCGAAATGGTCGCCAAGATTGAAAAGGAACACGAAGAACGCTATCGTAAGTTGCTGAAGAACGTAGAAGAAGGGCTTGTCTTCTCGCGTGACGGTGACACGATTTGGCAGTGCTCCAACTGCGGTCACATCATCATCGGCAAAAAGGCTCCGGCCGTTTGCCCGGTCTGCAACCATCCGCAGAGCTACTTCGAAATCAAGAAAGAAAACTATTAAAGCTTGTTGTCAGATCAACAGCAAAAAATCCCCGTGCGAGTGCATGGGGATTTTTTTGAATCTTAACCGAATTACTTCTTGAGCAAATCGCGGATTTCCGTCAAGAGAACTTCTTCCTTGGACGGTGCCGGCGGTGCTGGCGGCTCGGCCGGCTTTGCTTCTTCCTGCTTGCGCATGTTCTGCATAAAGCCGAGGAACTTCTTCATCACGATGAAGACGACAAGAGCGACAATGAGAAAGTCCAAAACGCCACCGATGAAGTTACCGTAAGGAATCGCGACACCAGATTCCGTCGTGTAGGAAAGCGTCTTCAAACCTTCGGCAGCATTCTTTGTACCCGAAACAGCTGCGATGATTGCTGTCACGCACGGCATCACGATGTCGTTCACGAAAGAAGTGACAATTTTACCGAAAGCACCACCGATAATGACACCTATCGCCATGTCGACGATGTTGCCCTTAAACGCGAACGCCTTAAATTCAGCAAGAAGGCCTGTAGCCTTATTTTTAATGTCCATACATGGACTCCTTTTTAATGGATAAGTTGAATCACTAGTGTCCTCAAAAATTTAAAATAAAAACAGGCCGTTGAAAAGATCAAGTATTCCTTCCTCGACTTTTCGTGTTTTTCAACACTTCTAGCAGTCAAAAGTTCCTGGAGCGGGGTCTTATCGGTAAGCGAACTAGCGCCAGCCGTTTGACGGCCTTTCCTCGAATCACCCCGCTATCCCAAATGCGAAGAAGCTATTTCTTCTTATTCAAGAATTCGGCTCGTTTCCGCAACCATTCATCCATCAATGCTCGTAGTTCGCGGGTATTGACCGTGCAGATTTCCGTTTTATTTTCATTCTCGGGACAGAGGAATTCTATTACCGTTTTGTCCTTGTCAACCTCGATTTAGAGGTGCCCATATAATAATTATTCCAAGTTGGCATAATTACTATCTTTGGCCCATGCTTTGGGTCACACTCGCACTTGGATCCGCCTTATTTTTAGGATTCTATGACATTGCAAAGAAAAAGGCTCTCACCGGCAACGCCGTTTTGCCCGTCCTGTTCTTTGTCAGCTTAACCTGTACCGCCGTTCTTTTGCCGGTTTACTTCCTCGGTAAAATTCCATCGCTTGCGCTTTCCGAGCATTTGATGCTCCTCGTCAAAGCGGCGATCGTGACCGCAAGCTGGATCTTTACCTTCAACGCGGTCTCCCGTCTACCGCTCAGTCTCACCGCTCCCATCCGCGCAAGTGCGCCGATCTTTACTATCGCGATGGCGGTCGCCATCATGGGAGAACGTCCGAGCTCCTTTGAATGGATCGGCATCGGCTTTGCCATGGTGAGCTATTTCCTCATCAGCATCGCATCCCGAAAGGAAACGGGACACTTCTTTACGAACATCTGGATTCTTTCGATGTTCTTCGGCACCTTTCTCGGATCGTGCAGCGGCGTGTACGACAAGTTCCTATTGCAAAGGGCAAAGCTCGACCCGCTCGCAATCCAGTTCTACTTTAACATTTACATGGCATGCATCCAAGCGTTCAGCATTCTATTACTCTGTTTCTTGCAACGTAACAAGCCGGACCGAAAACGCTTTGAATTCCGCTGGATCATTTTGGCGGTGGGCGTTCTGCTCGTCATCGCAGACCGTTTTTACTTCCTCGCCGTCCACGAACCGGACGCCCTGATTTCCGTCGTCACGGTCATCCGCCGTTCGAACGTGCTGATCAGTTTCGCCGGTGGGCTGATTTTCTTTAAGGAAAAACGCACCAAACTCAAATACGTCGCCATGGTGGGTATTCTCATCGGGCTTTTCTTCTTTGGCTTAAAATAAACGATTCAAGAATTTCTGCGCGTCTTCGCAGACGACAACGTCCTTGTCGAAAAGGCGTTGCAAGCGTTCGATTGAATTGTCCTTCTTAGGTTCAAAAACGACGACATTTCGAATACGGGTCCGATGTTTCAAAAGAAACGGGAAGCTGTTTCCGTCCGTCTGCGGAAATCCGTAGCCGATTACATAGATTTCATCCGCTCTCGAAAGGTAATAGTCCGCCTTCGCCCAAATGACGTTAAAAAGGCTCCCCCGCAAAAAGGAATCCTTCGCATGCGCCATCGGAATAAAAATCGGATTGTCCTTTTGATACATCGGAAAACTGCGGTCGCCAGGTTCTATACGACAAACGCTTTTCAAATCAAAATCTTCGCCCGTCCCCTTGACCGGATACCAGTTGAGCGACCCGTGCAGTTTCAAAAGGTCAATCGTCCGCGAACGGGAGCCGCATTCCGCAGAACGGTCCGCGCGCTCGATGTTCACCCCGTAATCCACAGCAGTCGAAGCGCAAAGTTCCGGATCCTGCAGCACCTGGTCTTCAATCAGCGTGTCGTAATTGAAAGAGAGAATCAGATTGTCCCGCTTAGAATTGGCACGGTCATTTGCCACCGCATTCAAAAAATGCGAAAGGTTCCGGGAAGCCTCCGCCGAAAGCGGCACCGAGCGGTGCATCGAAAGAGCGATAAACCGGAGCAATTCAAAACGGAGCGTCGCATTGTGCAAACGCTCTTCTTCGCTCGGAAAAATCTGCGTCGCGAGAATGTTCGTCGCGACCGATTCAATCTTTAAATATTCCGATTCACCACGGCAAAGTTCCCGCAAAAAGTAGCAATAATTCCGGAGCGTCATGCACTCCGGATAAATCCCGTCGGGGATGCGACCGTTCAAATCCTTGAGCGTCGGCATCTCGGGGCAATAGGACTTACTAAAGCCCGAGCCGACGAGAAAAACGCGACGGTAGTGATCTGAAGAAATCAGGAATTGCCTCTCTGCGCCATGCGCTGTTGCTGGGCGTAAAGGCGAGCCATTTCCATACGGTTTTCTTCGCGTTCACGCTTCTTCGTTTCGGACTTGCAGCTCACGCACTTGGTCGCCGTCGGCACCGCTTCGAGGCGAGCCTTCGGAATCAACTTCTTGCAGACCTTGCAAATGCCGAACGTGCCGTCTTCGATACGCTGAAGGGCTTCTTCCAAGTATACGAGGTACTTGCCATCGCGAGCGGCTAAGTCAAAGTTCGTTTCGAGGGAATTGTAGTCGGAAGCGACGTCCGCCATGTGAGTGGCATAACCGGCCGTTTCACCGCCCTGATCACGCTGCCCTTGGAACGTTTCGTTGTTCGCGACGTCGCTTTGAGCAGCGACCAGTTGACGGCGACGTTCTTGCAAAAGGGCCTTGAAGTAATCCAAATCCTTCTGACTCATTTTTTCTTGCTTCTTTTCTGCCATCTTAACCATTCCTCTCTTGGACTACTCTCTGGATTGAGAGTACCATTGCCCGCATAAACTATTCTTTTTTTTAGAAAAGGGGCGGGCTTTTATAAAAATTGTTCAAATTTCCGAAGTCCCACACCAAAAACTATCCCGGTGAATGATCGCAAACCGATGATTGCCACCTGTTGCCGTGTCATAATGAGCCAAAGGCGTGATTATCGAACGGATATTCCAAACTCCGCGCCCCAAAGGAGTTCAATCGACGCATTCGGAATGATTTCTATCAATTCACGGTGATGGTTCAGCACATCGGGCGCAGAACTCATCGGTTCAAGCGCAATGCTTTCACGGTCAGGGGGAGTGTAAATTTGAATACCGCGCCACAGATCCTTGCCCGTCTTCTGCCAAACGTCAATCTGGTTTCCCGTTTCGGGATCCTTCAAAATGACCGAAACCCGGTCCGAACTTTCGGCGTCAAAAGCGAAATAATCGTTGATGAAAGTTTCCGCGATCGGAGTGTTTCCTGTGAAACGCGTTTCCGCTTCGAGTTCCCCTGTCGGAATATCCGCGGAATCGAGCAGCGCCTTGTGAGAAGCCGGCATCGAAAGAGTCAAAGCGTTCACCTTTTTGCCGAGCATAAAGTACGGGTGGAATCCCTGTGCATAGGGGAGCGTTTCGTGATACGTATTTTTCACAATGGATTTTACGGTAAAGGATTTTCCGTTGAACGCATAAATGTTTGTTACTTTGTATGTAAATGGATAAGCATTTGCGTCACCGTAAAAGTCTCGCGAAAGAGTCAACACGGCTTCTTTTTCATTGGACGCAAAGGATTCGAACTTCCACGGGAGAACATGCAAAAAACCGTGAAGCGCATGCGGAGCCCAGCTTACGTTGTTCACCAACTTGTAATCCTTTCCCTTCCAAGACCACTTGGCGTTTGCCGTGCGGCCCGGCCACGGAGAAAGGCAAACGCCTGCGTTTGTATCCGCCTGAATTTTGCGGAAGGTTTCCGCGTCGCGGTAACCGTAAAGCAAGTCCATTTTTTTGCCGTTCACCGGGACGCGCCAAGCGTTTAAGCCTGCGCCCCATCCTGCAAGGATTTCCAGTTCGCAGTCATCCGCATGGACCACGTAACGTTCTACTGTTCCGAGCGGTTTCGATTCCAAGAAAAAGTTCATTTGTAAAGTCCTCATTTTTTCACTTTCAAAAATTCCGCATGAATCCAATCATAAAAACGTTTGGAATCATTCGCATGGATCAGTCGCCATTTCGCATAAACAGACCTGTCGGCATTTTCAACAATCGTGTAAACAAAAGCGTCCACTAGATTTTCTTTCACAAGTCCCTTGTAAAAAGGAGTCAAGACATTCGAATAGTGACTTTCATCAAATCCCGCGATTAATTCGACAGCATCCTTAAACATGTGGGCCAAGTATTCTGCGATCTGTTCTGACGTGGTATCCTTTTCATAAAATTTTCGATTCCCTAAAGAATCCATGTTCGCCAACGCATAAGCTAAAATAAAAGCATCGTGCAAATCCGCCTTTTTTGACTTCTTCGGCAAATTCATCGTAATGGTATCCTTTGCCCGAACCGTCACAAGTCCCTTTGAATTCTGATACAAAATACGAAGCATATTCTGCATTTGATCTTTTTTCTGGGTAAGCAAAAGCGAGTACATGCCATAAGAAAAAACGTCCGTCCAATTGCCCAAATTTTCAGAAACGAAAGTCAAATAGTAATATGTACTTGGATGAAGCTTTGTATTCCGCGTTGCTTTTACAAACCATTCAGCAGCCTCTACATCCCGCTTTGCTCCCATGCAAGTTACACCCGCATTGAAAGGAATATTGTAAGAATGGGGAGCCTTCGCAAATCCCGCTTTGTATGCTTCTAAAGAGGAATCCGGCATTTTCATCGCATCATAAATCGTACCGACCATGCTTGCAATCGATTCTACCAAGCGAGGATCCTGATTCAAGCGTTCCGCCTCTTTCGCAAATTGAAGCGCCTGTTTTACATCGCCTTTTGCGTAATAGGAATAACCGAGCTCGTACTTGACAAGTGCACTTTTCGGATCGAGTTTTTCGGCTTCTTTATATTTTGCGATTGCGTAATCGTATTTTCCCTTGTCGTGAAATTCAGTTCCTTCTTGAACCAGCTCGTTCACGCCGGCAAACGAAAACGCCATAAAACTGATGAGAAAAAGAAATACATTCTTCATTTTATACACCATTCATTTTTTTCAAAAAAAAAGTAAAAATAAAAGCTCCACAAAAATTCGGCAGCACGGAACTTTTTATATTAAAAGGCAAATGAGTACACGTTATAAAATTAAAGATGTCCGTTGCGAACAACCCGGTGACGGCATGCCGACGATCTATAAAACGAGCAAAAGTATTTTCGGAAACCTGATCATGCAGGATTATTCCGAAGAAGTCGACAGCTATATCGTTTACACAAGTCGGAATTACGAAAGATTTTTGAAGGACAGTGCAAACCCTTTATTCCGCGCCATGCACTATCTGATTTACATTGTGCAAGCGGATTGGGCGGAATCCAAAAAATTCATCGACGAAACTAAAGGAAAATTCGTCGATGAATTGACGACCCCCGAGATTCGGACAACGCTTTAGGCTTCGACTTTATCTTCGACAGCCTTTTCGTTCTTCGCTTCGTTCTTGGTTTCACACTCGTCTTCGATTTCCTGCTCCGCTTCCACGTTGCGCATCATCGCAATGCGGGTAATCACAGCCACAGCTGCGGCAAAAACAGTCACGATAGCGCCGACGACAATTCCCTTCTTCATGAAAACTCCTTTTTTCTGATTCTAAAATAATATTAAAATTTACATATCGGCGATTTTTATTTTAAAACAAAAAGTCTACGGCATAAAACTACGCCGTAGACTTTAATCACTGCTCCAGTTTCCTGGATTAAACCCTTCCTTCATTCAATATAACGGCAGTTTTCAAAAATCGGTTCAAAAATTCTCACCGGCAAATGTCCAAGTTAGAACATTCAAACCTATAATTTGATAATTTTATTCAAAAAGGAGTTTTTATGAGAAAGGATTTTGGCAAAAAGGCAATTATCACACCGCTTCCTGTTTTGATTATCGCCACTTACAACGAAGACGGCAGTGCAAACGCCATGAATGCGGCCTGGGGCGGCCAACGGGAAGACGACCAGATCACGATTTGCCTCGGAACAAGCCACAAGACCGTGGAAAACCTGAAAAAACGCAAAGCTTTTACCGTGAGCTTCGGCACTCGCCAAACCGCAGTCGTCTCCGACTTCTTCGGTATCGTCAGCGGCAAAAAGTTGCCGAACAAGGTGGAAAAATCCGGACTGCACGTTATGAAAAGTGCAAACGTGGACGCCCCGATGTTCGAAGAATATCCGCTGACTCTCGAATGCACGATTCTTGAAATGAGCCCGGACTGCGACGGCAGCACTTATATCATTGGACAGGTTGAAAACGTGAGCGCTGACGAAAGCGTTCTCGGAGAAGACGGAAAGGTGGATTTAGGCAAGGTACAACCGATTTCTTACGATTCCGTCGCCAAGGCTTACCGCGTCCTCGGTGAAAAGGTCGGCAAGGCATTCAGCGACGGAAAGCAGCTGCTTTAATTCACAACTAGTCTTCATCTTTGATGCAGCGAACGGAGCGGTAATCGTTCTTCCAGTTGCCGCCCACTCCTGCATCATACGCACAGACGTAGAATGTTGCCACCTCGCGATCGTCACTGTAAACTTCGTCGATAGCCCAGAATCTGCCACCGATCCATCCATTTCCAAATGAAAATGGATAAACCGAAAAGCCAAGCATGTCGTTTGCCTTGGAACTTATTCCACCACTTTGAATTCCTTCGTCGGACCCTAAAATTCGCAAAATGTTTCCAGGATGCTGATACGCAAAGTCATCTGTCGCATATACGGAATTTAACAATTCTTCCCATTCCGCTTTACTCGGAATATGCCAGCCGTAATCACAGGCACCGCGAATTTTACCCGTCAAATTGCAGGTTTTGTTAAAACCGCATTCCATAGGATTTGTCTTATCGTTTGCTAGCGCGATCGAATCAATGGCTGCGACCCAGAAATAGCCACGACCCGTCACTTCGCAACCGGCGGATCCACCACCATCCGTCGGATTATATAGTTGACCCTTAAAAAGTCACTTCGCGAGCGCAGGATAAGGAGGTTCGCCGTTTTTATTCACCCCTTCCCGGCAAAGGAAGCAACAGTATAGCCATTCCAACAGGACAAAAAAGCGCCTCATGGCCCTCTTGAAGTTGAACGCCGCTGCTGCAAGCTTTGCATTGAGCATGTCGCCAAAGATTCCCTTGTAGAAATTTCTACCCATACGGTGGTCGCTTTTCAGGTGGCCGTTGATAGGCTCGATGCCTGCCCTCTTGCAAAAAAGCTTGTGAGCCTTTTCCTTCTGGTAGTAAGTCGCGTTTTTCTTCGGGACGTCCGGTATCACGATCTTTGTCGTTCCGGATTCCTTTTGTCCGCGGTAGCCTCGGTCGCATGCGGCCTGGCTCGGCCTGAATCCAAGCATTTGTTCAACATGGTCAAGCGTATCGTCTATCGTATGTCCGTCATACTCGTCCCGGAACGAGACCGCGCCGACAATGATGCCGCTGTAGCTCCGGGCGATTGACACCTTGTTGCCGAACTCGTATTTCTTGTGTTCCTTGCCCTTGCCGATGCATTTTACTTCGGGTTCGTGAAGCGAATAGACCTTGTCCTTGTCGCATTTCTTCTGTGCCAGAACTTTTTTGAAAAGCTCGATTTTTTCTTTGTACGTGTTCAACAAGTTCTTGCTGGCGAGATTTCGCTCTAATTCACGGACGAGCCGTCCCGCGATTGTCTTCAGCCTGCGATCTGCCTTGTGAGCCTTCTTGCCGTTCTTCGGGTGATTGCGGAAACGCTGGTCACGATGGACCTTCTTCAAGGTTCTCTTGTAGGACTGTCTTTGCGGAAGATCATGCTCTTCCACGATCCTCTGTACCTGTTCTATTATCTTGTTCGCAAGTTTGGCGTCTGTAGGGAACGTGATGTTCTTTTCCTGCACGGTCGTGTCAAGAAAGACCGTGCCGCATCCTGTCGGTCCTTGTTTATCGTGGTCATCGTTGACGAGGATACTTTCCTTGAGGATCATGTCCATGCCCGCTTCGCCAATCATGTGCCGGAAGTGAACAAGTTCGCTCGGGTCGCAGGGTTGCTCCGTCGAGAAGAACCGTTCTCCGCAAAAATACTGGTAATAGGCGTTTTCCTGAAACTGCTCCACGACGGACTCGTCCGATACGTTGCGGATGTGCTTCAGGATGATGAGCCCGGTCATGAGACGGATCGGCTTGTTCGGCGCACCCATTTTGTCGTCAAACCGTTTCGAAAACTCGGTCTCGAACTTGTTCCAGTCAATCTTGTTCGCGAGAACGTAGAGGGAATGCTTGTGGTTCAACTGCTCCTCAAGGGAACAGAAAAGGCTTGTCTGTGCGTGGGATTTTGGCGGTCTGTACATAAAAAATTGCAAGGTTTTCAATCATATTTTAGAAAACCTTGCAATATTTTCACAGGGTAGAAATCAGTTTTTCCCAATAGTTATGCGGGCTGGGCGGGATTTTAAGGGACGACTATATACATCTTCAAGGCAAACGCTCTTTTTATATTTCACATAATTTTCGTCTGTATAATTCAAATTTTCCGCAAGCCATGTCTGGTTTCCGATTTTGACCGTATAGTAAATCTGTCCATCACGGCTGTCCGTCATCTTTCCATATTGAATATCCGGATTCAAGCGAGCGCTCTTCGGAACTTCATTTGCCTTGCGGCTCGCGTCTGTAACACTTACCCAGCCGTAACTTGGCGTACAGTAAAAACGGAAAGCCGGGTTTAGATTTCCATTCGTCATGGTTCCTACTTCCGATGCGGTACAAGGCTTACCGTCGGTATTGATTTCAACCGTTGTCGCTAAGCGGTACCCAGTCGTATCGCACATGTAATATGTAGAATCATAGTGATAAAGATCTTCGATCGCTGTCGCTGAAGTATCGATAATCAACGTCAACTTTTGGATTTTTCGGGATGTGCAAATTCCATAGAGGGAGTCGTAATGATTGACCCTTCTCCACGAGCGATTACTGAGACAGATGTAGCTCGTATCGTTTACTATCGAAATTTCATCCACATTTTTTTCTGAGCATTCACCACGGGCAATTTGTTTTTCATTGGCATACTCCCAAACAGAATCTACGCAGATGTAAATATTTTCGTTGAACGTTTGAAGTTCGGTCCTACGTTCCACGGTGCACTTGGGCAGCATATCGTTGGCATCGGGTTCTTCCCATCTGTAGATGGGAGTAATCGTACCGATCGCATGACAGGAATAGGTTTCACCCAGATAGGTTTTCATTTCTCGAAGTTTTTTTTCACTGCACTTTCCAAGTGCTTCGCCAAGCTTTGCCACTCGCCATTGAGAAGTCAATGAATCGCAAATATATGCCGTGTCACTTAAAATACGTACAGAATCGAACATCAAAGCTTTGCATTCCCCAAATTCAAAATTGAGACTTTCTTCGATAGTCGATTTTTGCCATGACGAATCTGTACAGGTATAATGTTCGTTTCTCCATACGCCGATAGAATCTTCCTTGGAATCGTTGCAAGTACCGAGCGTTCCCACTAGAGTATTCTTATCGTTCAAGCATCGTACATAGATTTCTGCACGATATGCGTAAAGTTCCGGAGAATGCCAATCTGCATCGTCATAATCAAAGCGGATTGCGGTAGCATAGCCGTCCCAATCCATATCGCCATCGACCCAGAATGCAGTATACTGACCTTCCAAGGCATAATAACCATTATAAAATCCGGTCGGCTTCACCGAAAATCCAATCAGATTTCCGCCATTTCCGCTGGTTCCATTTTCATCCGATTCCCATCCGGATGTGGTCTTGAGCACCCAACCGGCCGAATCCTCGTGAGCTTCTTCCAAAAGTGAAAAAAGTTCTTTCCATTCCGCATAAGTCGGCAGGTGCCAACCTTCAGGGCAAACTTTCTTTGCCTGTTTTAAGGAATAAAGCACTCCATAATTTTTAGAAGTGCCGTAATCCCTGCTGTTTTTGGAACCTTCCAGCTTGTAGTTCAGGTTTTCCGCCATCCAGGTGTAATCGCCCACGGTGACAGTGGAATATTTTTGACCGTCTCTCTTATCCGTAAAAGAACCTGACTTGATGACGATTGTAGAATCGTTCCCGTCCGGATCGGTGTAAGAAAGGTCCGAGGGATCGCCCGATGTAGAATTTCCGCAAGCAGAAAGATGAAACATTGCCAAGAACAACATGGCAATCATTGCTACAATTTGCATTTTTCTCATGAGTGACCCCATTCTAATTCTCTTTTTGCAAAAGATAACCATTCTTTTGAAAAAAGGTGGAAAATATCAAAAGTTAATTTGTTTATAAAAATTTATAGCGGGGGGGGGTAAAGGAAGCTCGTGTTAGCTATCTTTTGTTAAATCCTATTTGGAGGAATATTATTTCAAAATCAATTACTATGGACGCCTTGTGTAATCCGTTTATTTATATATAAATTAGCCTACATTTGGCAAATTATACGGGGATGCTTTGTTATTTTTAGGGAATGAAGTTTATGAAAGAATATTTTTATAAAAACACGTTCGCGAAAAAGTTCACTGTCTTAGCCCTTGCGGGGGTGCTCGGGTTTGCCCTTTCGGCTTGCGATAATTCGTCATCGGCAAGTAACAATGCACTTCCTGCAGAAGTCTATGACTTGGCTGAACTGGATACTTACGAATGTAATGACGAAATAACAGGGAAAAAAATCTATGTCTCTGAACAGTCTCTGAATTACGAATGTGACGGCAAAGCCTGGCAAAAAACAAACGACAAGACCAAACCGAGTTCCTCTTCGAACAAAACATCCAGCAGCTCATCCAAGAAAAATACATCGGATATAAATCCCGAAAATTTAAAAACAGCAGACTTCTTAAATCCGGAAATTTCCTATGGAGAAATCAAGGACAGTCGCGACGGCGAAGTCTATAAGACTGTAAAAATCGGGGACCAGACATGGATTGCCGAAAACTTGAGATACCGATACAAAGGAAAAACAGCCTCTTTGGACTCCTCAAGTTTCTGCTATGAAGACAATCCGGAAAACTGTAAAAAATTCGGACGCATGTATCTTTGGAGTGCTGTCATGGACAGTGCGGGAATTTTGAATGACGACGGAAAGGGATGCGGAAACGGCGTCACATGCACCCCGTCTTATCCTGTACAGGGAATCTGCCCAGAAGGCTTTCACGTGCCGAACGGAATCGAATACCAAAAGCTTTTATATTATGCGGGAGCGCATTATCAACGAATAAATACGGGGTACTATCTTCATGATGCAAATGCCTTTTACTCGGAAATAGGTTCAAACGGGAAAAAAACGACTGGAACCGATGATTACGGATTCTCTGCGATCATGTCAACTCATTCCGAGTATTATAAAACCATCTTTTCCGTCTTTTGGACTTCTGTGCAAAGAAGTTCCAAGTACAGCAAAATATTCTATCTCAGTCCACAATATGCCGCAATCTACGATAATGGCTCTCTGGAATCTTCCCACAAAAATTACCTGCGCTGTATTAAAACAGAAGAAGATTCCACTTATGCCATTTCCACCGATATCCAACATGACCTTAACCGCGCTGTAGCCTGTAAAACAGACGAAGTCGATACTTGTAAATATGGAACTCTCGTCGATTCCAGAGATGGACAAAAGTACAAGACCGTTCAAGTCGGGTATATGATCTGGATGGCGGAAAATTTGAATTACCGCTATTTGCAACCGTCGGCTACAGAAGATTCCACGAGTTCCTGCTACGAAAACGATCCGGAAAATTGTAAAAAGGATGGACGCCTGTATTCGTATAGTGCGGCGGTGGATAGCGCAGGAATTTTCAGTGACAATGGAAAAGGCTGCGGCTACGGAATTAAATATTGTCCCTATCCGGACACGGGATTTATCCGCGGAGTCTGCCCAGAAGGTTGGCATTTGCCGTCTGGTGCTGAAGTGTTGGATCTTAGATATATGGCATACAAAAATAAGGATATCGAATCCAAAACGGAATTCAGTGCCGGCGGAGCTTTTTCACTTGGGTTAAACATCCGTCCTGTGGGAATCAAACGAGGACACTGGTACGAAGGCTATGGCGCCCTTATGTGGACAAGTTCATCTGTCGAAGAAAAATATGCCACCTATATACAAGTACATAGTTATTTATTCGATCATGATTGGGAGTATCAGGAGAAAAATAACCACATGTCCGTAAGATGCGTTCGACATTTCGATTCTTACGAACCGACCGAACCGGATACAAAAATTTCCTTCCCGACTTTTGACGAAACCATTCCCGTCGTAGATCCCTGCCGCGGCACCGGATGCAGTGATTCCATTGTGGATGAGAGAGACGGAAAAGTTTACCGAACTGTTAAAATTGGAGACCAATGGTGGATGCAGGATAACCTACGGCTTCAAGATACGACAGACACGCTTTACAACAAATATGATAAAGAATATCCTTGGAGCGTTGCCATGGATAGTGCAGGAATTTATTCAACAGACGGCAAAGGCTGTGGCAATGGAAAGTTCTGTTCTACATCCGGCAAAGTTCGAGGCATTTGTCCAAAGGGTTGGCATTTACCGACCACAAAAGATTTCTGGACTTTGATGGCCCATGCGAGCGATAAACCCCTAAAATGGAAAGACGATATAAATAATCTCTATTTTAGACACACTGCAACCCAGTATACCACCCAATATTACGGTAGCAAGGCATTGACTTCTTGCTATTGGGCTTCCACAGAAAAATCTGAAGAAACCGCTTCCCAAATGTGCGTTTCCGCAGATGATGGATCCTTGTTTGCAAATTTTGTCAGCACGTCAGGAGGCATCAAAAAGAATAAGGATAAACATACGATACGCTGCATCAAGGATTAGTCTAATCGGAATTCACACCGCTCTAAAAAATATCCTTATATCAAAAAACGGCTCCCGCAGGGGAGTCGTTTTTACTTAGGGTTTAGGATGAAACATTATTTGATTGTCAATTTGTGCTGAGCGGCGCTCTGCTTTCTCGTGAACTTGAATGTGAGAATACCGTTTTCGAGGAACGCCTCGGCGGATTCCGGATTGATTTCATCAGCGAGCTTGAAAGAGCGTTCATAATGCATTTCTGCAGAAGCGCTCTTACGGGTCGCCTTGATGCTCAAGGAATTGCCTTCCACATGCACATCGATATCGCTCTTTTTTACACCGGGCAATTCGACTTCGAGCGTGTAAATACCGCCTTTTTCCGAAACGGTTGCACGCGGAGTGCAAGAGGAGCAAGCCTTGACATCGTCATTCAACGTGTCGAACAGATCGCTAAATCCAAAAACCGGAAGCAATTCATTTGTATACATAGTGTATCTCCTTTTTTTGAATTTTACCGAAACGAAAATTCCGAAAAGCCTAAAGTGAAAAATTTATTTGATGACGAGCTTGTGCGGAGCCGCCGAAGCCTTCTTGGAAAGCTTAATCGAAAGCAAGCCGTTTTCAAAAGTCACATCGGCAGCTTCCGTATCGAGATCCTGGGAAAGCTTGAAAGAACGTTCGAACTTCATATCGGCAGTCGCGGACTTACGAGAAGCCTTGATGGTAAGCATGAAGTTTTCGAGGTTCAGATCGATGTCTTCTTTCTTGACACCCGGAAGATCGACTTCGAGAGTATACTGGCCATTATTTTCGGCGACAGCGGCACGCGGCATGCAGGAGCCACAAGCCTTACCTTCATTTTCGAACGCATCAAAGAACTTGTTGAGTCCAAAGAAGTGAGTCGGAATCATTTGAGTGTTGTACATGGTGTTATCTCCTATTTGTTTATTTTTTCTTTTCTCACCCATGCTTATTGCAAAAGCCGTGCCAAAGTGCCGAGTTCGGAAAATTTTTTGAATTTTGGTAAAAGAGGAGCGGGGGAGTATTTCAAATTCGAACTAGGAGTTTTAAAACGAAATTTTTAGCTGATTTATTTTGAAGCAACTTCCAACCTACCTCTGCGAAGAAAAAATTTTCTAATTATGATTTCAGCAGTCTATGACGATTCGCGCAAAAATTCTTCAAACCATCCTGTACGCAGTCCTGAAGGTTTCGGGCTGGAAAAAGAAGGTGCTCTGGGAAAACTTGGAGCATGTCCGTCCGGGATTGTTAAATACTCAAAAAAAAGCTTTCTATCAAAAGCTCTTAAAAAACATCACCCGGGACGCTGCGGATTTCATCACCAAGAGCCGTATCTATTCAAAGGAAGATCCTCGTTTTGAAATAGACCCGGCGAGTCTTCCTGTCCTTGAAAAAATGAAAAAGGGTGGGCTGATGTTGACAGCTCACTTCGGAAATTACGAAATCATTGGCCCGTGGCTTGTCCGTATAGGCATTCCGCTTGTAGCAAGTTATGCACATTTGCACCCAAAAATTCTCGATAATTGGGTATATTCACATATAAGGTCTGTGGATAAATATAATTATTCACTTTTTATAAACAATCCTAGAGACATTATCAAAACCCTAGATGCGAATAACTTGTTCTGTCTAATCGCCGATCAAGACTATAGAAAACCTCGTTTTATTCCTGGAAAACTGTTCAAAAAGCTAGTTCACTGCAATCCGATTCCACAATTTATCCTCGAACACCGTCCACAGACACCTGTTTATATCTGTTGGCTGAATTCACAAAACGATAAAAGAATTCTCTCTGCACAAGAAATAACTGCTACAGATGGTGGAGAAATTTTTGATAAATATCATCTATGGTTAGAAAAACAGATAGAAAAATCCCCAGAAGAGTGGTATGGGTGGATACATCGCCGTTATTTATCCACTCAGAAATCCACCGAAATTCAGACAAGCTAAATTAACTATTTATTTGCCTTAAATGATTGAAATTCATCTATTTACAGCAATATTTTGATTTTTACTTTATTTTAAATTGAATTTAATCCACAATAAATCCCAAAATTTTATCTCATTTTTTAAAAAAAATAATGTTTCACGTGAAACAATGGAGGATAAAATAGGGAATGTTGAATGAAAGTGAATTGGACTTTGGGATTAAATGTTGAAAACTACGAGACCGCTCACGGACAAATAAATATACACGCAGCGTCGCAAAACTTTATCCGAAATCCGATTGAAAACTTTTCCACCTATAAAATTACCC
Organism: Hallerella succinigenes; assembly: GCF_002797675.1. Lineage (NCBI taxonomy): Bacteria > Pseudomonadati > Fibrobacterota > Fibrobacteria > Fibrobacterales > Fibrobacteraceae > Hallerella > Hallerella succinigenes. Next base: position 1,416,288 of record NZ_PGEX01000001.1, read on the forward strand.
AACAGCACAAATAAAATTCCAAATCCATAAGCCAGCCCTACCGCTGGAGTTAAAAACCCGTTATATCCGCGAACTACAGTCATCATAACATTTCCCGAAAACAAGTAAGCTTGCATACATGCTATATAAACATCTTTATTCGGACAGGAAGCAAGAAAATACAAAACCGCCGGCGGACCCTGCATTGCAAAAAGTCCACCCATTACACCGCTCAAAGTTCCCATGGAAATCTGAGTCGGAAGCGTCGGTTTCAAATGAATTTTTTTATTGAAAAATAAAAAGTAAAAGCTCGCAAAAAACAAGACCAAACCCAGAATCTGCCTAATCGAATGTTCTTCAATGCGAGTCAAATAAAAAATGCAGATAGCGGAAGCCACCATAAAAGTTATCAACAAAGGGAGGAACATCCTCCATACGATGAACTTCCACTTCTGCAAAACGATTAAAATCGAATTCGTTCCTGCCAACAGTCCGGAAAGTGCAGTCGCTTCACCATAACTTGGAAGCAAGAACGGAAAAATCGTCATCACGAATATTCCGAATCCAAAACCTGTCACACGCTGGATAAAACTTCCAGCTAAGCAAAACAGGCAAAGCAAAATAATATTCGCAGGATCCGTCATATTTAGAAGGCATCGCAAATATAACAAAGACTTTTGATAAAGAAAGTTACAAGTATATTATATAGTGTAAGAAAATAAAAAAACTAATTTTTAAGCAATTTCCTTCTTCAATTTTATCATTTCAAAAGAAAGCAATCGTGAGGCGGAATATTCATAATAGAAAAACTCCCGTTCTGAAAAAGGATTTTTTTTCAAAGGCCTAATGGAAAATATCGCTGAACAACCGGTAAAGTTATAAACGATGACCTTATAAATTAAGTTAAACCTCAAATTATGTATATACATTAATCTAAAGAGAAGGGCGGATATAACAATTGAGCATGTAGCGATATGGGTTAAAATTTTATAGAATTTTTATAAAGTTTTCAATACTAAATTCACATTTGGAGTACGCACATTTTTCCGTTGAATTCAAAGAACGAGTGGATAACCTCACAGAAAAATTCTATTTTCATCAGAATTATCCACATCATTTTACTCCATAAAATTTTTTTGTTTCACGTGAAACATTTTTTATACTCTTTCTTTAAGGAGGCCTTTATGGTTAAACAAAATTCCAATAACGGGACAACATTACGAACTCGAATTGTCCGGGATAAAACAAAATACAATCGAAAACAGAAACACAAGAAATCCTTCGCAGAAGCGGGGGATTTTTCCTTTATAGAAACTTTCCTTTTATTTTTCACTTGAATCATTTATAAACCGAAAGAACGTTTACAAACTTGGTTGTCGACACAGCCGACCCGAGCCATTTCGGATATATCTTGTTCAATATAGCATATACTATTCATGCTACAATATAGATACATACTAGGCGTTCTCAACTAACCACACTTTATTTTCAAAAGTTTATATAGTTGACCCTTAAAAAGTCACTTCGCGAGCGCAGGATAAGGAGGTTCGCCGTTTTTATTCACCCCTTCCCGGCAAAGGAAGCAACAGTATAGCCATTCCAACAGGACAAAAAAGCGCCTCATGGCCCTCTTGAAGTTGAACGCCGCTGCTGCAAGCTTTGCATTGAGCATGTCGCCAAAGATTCCCTTGTAGAAATTTCTACCCATACGGTGGTCGCTTTTCAGGTGGCCGTTGATAGGCTCGATGCCTGCCCTCTTGCAAAAAAGCTTGTGAGCCTTTTCCTTCTGGTAGTAAGTCGCGTTTTTCTTCGGGACGTCCGGTATCACGATCTTTGTCGTTCCGGATTCCTTTTGTCCGCGGTAGCCTCGGTCGCATGCGGCCTGGCTCGGCCTGAATCCAAGCATTTGTTCAACATGGTCAAGCGTATCGTCTATCGTATGTCCGTCATACTCGTCCCGGAACGAGACCGCGCCGACAATGATGCCGCTGTAGCTCCGGGCGATTGACACCTTGTTGCCGAACTCGTATTTCTTGTGTTCCTTGCCCTTGCCGATGCATTTTACTTCGGGTTCGTGAAGCGAATAGACCTTGTCCTTGTCGCATTTCTTCTGTGCCAGAACTTTTTTGAAAAGCTCGATTTTTTCTTTGTACGTGTTCAACAAGTTCTTGCTGGCGAGATTTCGCTCTAATTCACGGACGAGCCGTCCCCCGATTGTCTTCAGCCTGCGATCTGCCTTGTGAGCCTTCTTGCCGTTCTTCGGGTGATTGCGGAAACGCTGGTCACGATGGGCCTTCTTCAAGGTTCTCTTGTAGGACTGTCTTTGCGGAAGATCATGCTCTTCCACGATCCTCTGTACCTGTTCTATTATCTTGTTCGCAAGTTTGGCGTCTGTAGGGAACGTGATGTTCTTTTCCTGCACGGTCGTGTCAAGAAAGACCGTGCCGCATCCTGTCGGTCCTTGTTTATCGTGGTCATCGTTGACGAGGATACTTTCCTTGAGGATCATGTCCATGCCCGCTTCGCCAATCATGTGCCGGAAGTGAACAAGTTCGCTCGGGTCGCAGGGTTGCTCCGTCGAGAAGAACCGTTCTCCGCAAAAATACTGGTAATAGGCGTTTTCCTGAAACTGCTCCACGACGGACTCGTCCGATACGTTGCGGATGTGCTTCAGGATGATGAGCCCGGTCATGAGACGGATCGGCTTGTTCGGCGCACCCATTTTGTCGTCAAACCGTTTCGAAAACTCGGTCTCGAACTTGTTCCAGTCAATCTTGTTCGCGAGAACGTAGAGGGGGTGCTTGTGGTTCAACTGCTCCTCAAGGGAACAGAAAAGGCTTGTCTGTGCGTGGGATTTTGGCGGTCTGTACATAAAAAATTGCAAGGTTTTCAATCATATTTTAGAAATCCTTGCAATATTTTCACAGGGTAGAAATCAGTTTTTCCCAATAGTTATGCGGGCTGGGCGGGATTTTAAGGGACGACTATATAGTTAGGTAAGGTGGAACCTTTTATATAATTTCAAAAATTTATTCGTTTAGACTAGATGGAATATTGTATATAATTCCCTTTATTTTTTATATTATTGAAACAATTCTTGGTTGATACTGCAACAAAGACACTCAAACCTAAGCACGAGCTTTACAATGCGATCAAGAAAACTTTTCTTTTACCGTAAAGTATTTCTTCAAATGTTTCACGTGAAACATTACCTCAAATAAAACTTTAAACAATCATCCAAAAATCAAAATTTTATAATTTCAAAAAATCCTTTCAAAATCACTTTATCCACATCTTATATTCATAAATCGTAAAACATTTAAATTACCCACTCTTCTTTTCCTTTCATATAATTCTAAATTTTTTCACGTGAAACATTACTCAGATTCAAATCAAGAAAAATTGCTCGTTGAATTTCTTTCAGCGAATGGAATTTCCTTATCTGAAAATATTCTTGAAAAACTTTTCGCTTACGTAAATTTGGTAATTATCGGAAATGAAAAAGTAAATCTGATTTCCAAAAATGATATTCCCAAGTTTTTGACTCGCCACATTGCGGATTCTCTTTTTCCGTATATCGTTCTGTCTAAAGCAAATTATTTAAAACCTGGAATGGTCTGGACCGATATGGGCGCCGGTGGTGGCTGTCCTATTTATCCGCTTGCGATTGTTTGTCCGTATATTCAATTCTATGCATCTGAACCTCGTCACAAGAGAGTTCTCTTTTTGGAAGAAACCAAGAACGCTTTAAAACTCGAAAATCTGACTGTTGTCGGCAAACGTTTTGAAACTTCTAATATCCAAAATTGCGACATCATTTCTTGCAGAGCGCTTTCCCGTTTTGAAGCGGATTATGAAAGAGCTCTTCCGGGCCTTAAAAAAGACGGAATATTTGTGACATTTAAAAGTCGTGAAATTGCTCAGGAACTGAAGGACATTCCGAATGTTCATTTAATCGATTACAATCTTCCTCTTGAAACTCAAGAATACTCATTAGTGATCAAAGGAATCTATGGGTAAAGTTATCGCTATTTGTAACCAGAAAGGTGGCGTGGGTAAAACAACTACAGCAATCAACCTTGCTGCCAATTTTGCCGCTTTAGAAAAGAAAACCCTCCTGATCGACATGGACCCGCAGGGGAACGCCTCTCAAGGTTTGGGTTATCTGGAAAGCCAGGAAGAAGACGTGCACGAAGCACTCGAACTGGCAGAAAGTCCAGATGCGATTACAAAAACAGCTCTGAAAAAGTTCGTTTTGAAAACGGACTTGGACTATTTGAACGTCATTACTTCTGGTCCGGACCTTTCCGTAATGGAATTGGAATTGGTGAACGCAATGAGTCGTGAACACCGTCTGAGCCGTATCACGAATGTATTGAAGGAAGAGTTTGAATATATCATTATAGACGCTCCTCCTAGCTTGAACCTTTTGACCTTGAATGTCTTGACCGCAGCCGACAGCGTTTTGATCCCTGTCCAGTGCGAATACTACGCTTTGCAAGGTCTTGCAGAACTTTTCAACACAATCCGTCTTGTTCAGAAAAACTTGAATAATCATTTGAACATCGAAGGCGCACTTCTCACCATGTACGATAACCGCTTGAGCCTTTCCCGCCAGGTGGCAGAAGAAGTTCGCAACGTCATTCCGGAACGTGTTTTCAAAGTCATGATTCCACGCAACGTCAAACTCAGCGAAGCTCCGTCCCACGGAAAACCGGTTATTCTTTATGATGTCAAAAGTGCCGGTGCACAGGCTTATATGAAACTCGCTGAAGAAATCATCAATGGGGTGAAGTAACTATGGGAAAAAAATCGATGGCGCTCGGTCAGGGACTGAGCACAATCATGCAGAGCCACGCTCAAACTTTGAACGATCAGCTCAACCAGGATGAAAATGGAAATACCATCCAGGTGAAAAAAATCAACCTTGACTTGATTGACCCAAACCCGTATCAGCCCCGTACCGAATTCAACGAAGAAGAACTCGTTGAACTCGCAGAAACCATTGAACAGCAAGGGTTGATCCAGCCGATTACGGTTCGAAAATTCAACGGACGTTACCAAATCGTAAGCGGTGAACGCCGTACCCGTGCAGCACGTCTTGCCGGTTGGACGACCATCGACGCTTATGTGCATGAACTCCTTTCCGACAAAAAAATGGCGGAATGGTCTCTCATCGAAAATATCCAGCGTGTGGATTTGAATGCGATCGAAGTCGCTAAGTCCTATGAAAAGCTGATTGAAAATTACGGTTACACCCATGACGATCTCGCAAAGAGCGTGGGCAAGTCCCGTTCGGCAGTCACGAATGCACTCCGTCTTTTAAAGCTCCCGGAACAGGTCCAAGCCTGGATCAGCGAAGGAAAAATTTCCCAGAGCGCAGCCCGTACCTTACTCAGCCCGGAAATTTCCGACCCGGAAGCCGTTGCCCGTGACATCATTGAAAAGGGAATGAACGTCCGAGAAATTGAACAGATTTCCAAGGACAAGAAAAAGGAAAAGGCTCCAAAGGATCCGGCAGTCGAAACTCCTCTCGACCCGAACATCGTTTCTTTCCTCAAAAAAATGGAAGAATTTTTCGGCACGTCCGTCAAACTCCAGAAGGGAAGTGAAAACGCTTCCAAGGGAAAGCTCATCATCGATTACTATTCCTTTGAAGATTTGACCCGCATCCAGGAAAAAATGGAAGGATTGAATTGAAGAACCGATATCACATTATCCAGATCATCCCTTCGGATTCAGGAAAAACTATTTCCTTTAAAATCAGCTCTCTGAAGTGGAAGATTTTTGGAATTTTGATTATCGCCATCTTTTTGATGGGCGGTTTCTTTATCTATAAACTTTCCACCATCAACGCGATCATCATCAGTTCAAGACAGGTTCACGCCCAGAACGAAATGCTGCTCAAAAAACAGCAGGAATATGAAATGTTTTTCTCGGAATTGGATTCCATTTCCACCATGGAAAAACAGATCAAGAATATTCTAGGCACCTTCTTCGAAACGGATTCTACCAAACTTTCCAAAGTCATCGACAAGAATCGATTTGACTTTACACCGCTTTCCAAGAACCGCTTCAATGCGGAACTTCAAAGCTATACCAACGGCGGAAAATCAGAGAACTGGTCCAAAATGCCGAGCATCAACCCGACCATCGGCATCATCAGTAAACAGTTTTCCTCGGAACATACAGGCATTGACATTTCTGCGAAAAACGATGAACCGGTCTTTGCGACTGCAGAAGGAAAAGTTATTTCCGCTGCAAAAACAAAGGATCGCGGATTGCATTTGCAAATCAATCACGGAAATGGTTACATCACCAGTTATTCCCATCTTCAAAAAACCTATGTAAAAAAAGGTGAATTCGTGAAGAAGGGAGAAGCAATCGGGACGGTAGGCTCTTCTGGAAACACAACAGGCCCTCATATCCATTATGAAATCCTGAAGAATAACGTTCCCGTCGATCCAGAACTTTTTATTGAAGAATAAGGAACCTTTTATGGCAAGAGAAAACGACAGTCAGTTTACACAGATTAGCCCTTCCATGTTCATTACCGGGGATCTTACCGGTTCGAGCGATTTGCGCATTGCCGGTAAAATCAAAGGCAATATCGCAACGACAGGTGATGTCGTGATCGAAGAATCAGGGTATGTCGAAGGAACGATCAAAACAAAAAATGCGACGATTGCAGGAAAAGTCAGCGGTGACATTGAATGCAGCGAAAAGGTGGTTCTGGAAGCAAAATCTTTAACCATTGGAAATCTGAAAGCAAAACTCTTAGTCATCCAATGCGGAGCAAAGCTAAAAGGAAACTGCGATGTTTCCGTCGAAACTGAAACCAAGAAGTCTTAACGGACTTCTTTTTTTTATCCACTCTGTCTTTAAATTTTCTTCTTATATATATAAAAGGTATAGGTATTGATAACGTGGATTTGTGGACAAAATGTAAAATTGTGGATATAAGTAATTGATTTTTAAAAAGATATAAAAGAAGTGGATAAGTTTTTTCTTTTGAAAACTCGGGAATCTATCAACAGAATTCAATGTTGAAAACTCGGAAAGGTTAAATTTTCAATATCAATCCCCAGAATGGGCACAAACCGACGTTGAAAGTGAGTTTTCAATAGGTTATCCATCCACATGTTGATAAATTTATTAAATTGTTTTGCATCACATTGAAAGTCAAAGACTTAGAGTTTATATAGCTCTAGGGATTAAACTTTAATTAGATTAAAGGGTATGGAAAAGAGAGTGGGATATTTTCGGATAGGGCAGATTACGGATATCCATCTGATTGTAAAAAACGATCAGGAGGATAGTTTACAGTCCGTCGAAAGCTTTAAGAAAACTTTAGAAGACGCAAAGAAGTTCAATTTGGATCTTCTTGTCTTTAGCGGTGACTTAAGCGAACACAGTTATAGGGAAGAATACGAACTTTTCTTTCGGATGATCCAGGGTTATGACCGTCCCTGGTGCTTTATCACCGGAAACCATGATAATTCGGTAGAACTTTCAAAAATTTCCCCGGTGCCAATGGTATTGAAAGAGGGGAATTATTTTTACAAGAAGGATGTAAACGGTTCCACTATCTTCTTTTTGGACAGTTCTATGGGAATCGTTTCGAAGCAACAGCTCGAATGGCTCGAACAGGAAGCGGCGAAAGAAAAGAAGGAAGTTTTTCTTTTTGTACATCATCCGCCTTGTCATTGTGGACACCTGTTCATGGATTCCCGTTATGCGCTCAAGAATTTGAAGGAAGTCGGGTTTGTTCTCGACCGTATTTCCAATTTGCATGCGATTTTTGTGGGACATTACCATTCTGCGATGGAAGTGGATCGTGGAAATGGCCAGACGGTTTACCTGACTCCTTCGACGCAGATGCAGCTTGATCCGGATTCTGTGGACTTTCACATTTTGAGTACGGTCCCAGGCTGGCGCTACATTGAATATCGGAATGGTAAACTTTTCACAGAATTAAGATATCTTTGATTTGTTATAAATTTCTAATTATTTTAGGGAATACCCTTGATTTTATTTCAAGACTTAGCTAAATTATTCCCACCCGGCGGTTTAGCTCAGTAGGTAGAGCAACGGAATCATAATCCGTGTGTCTGTGGTTCGACCCCACAAACCGCTACTATTTCCTTGTGGAAGGAGCTCAATATGAATAATAAGCTTTTTGCGTTTTTGTTCTTACTGGCTTCTTCCCTTTTTATTTTTGGATGCGGCAGCGATAAAGCCGATGAACTGACTCCGGATCTTCCTGCTAAAACCGCATCGATTGTAACCGCTCCGATTACGGTTCCAAACTTTGTGACTCCGCAGAATTCTTCGATTAACGAGAATAAGGCAAAGCAGTATGTGAATGCCAGTGCAGCGCTTATCCTTCTCGGTGAAGAATGGTCCGAAAAAATTGAGAAGGCCAAAGGCGAAGAAAGGCTCGTTATTCTTAAAAACTACGAAAAGGCTCGCGATCAGGTTTGCAGTCGCATCGGTCTTGCAGGCCTCGCTGAATACAACTGGATTACGAATGTGGCCGTCAAAGATTCGAGCAACGCCGACGTCTTTGCAAAAGCAGGCTTGAAGCTTTAAGTTTTCTAAAAAATGGAAAAGAGCATCCGTTACCCTACGGGTGTTTTTTTTGTAAGCATTCAAAATGAAGAGCTATGCTTACGTGATTTTTAAGGCTCTTCATCAACATGTGTGGGTGGCTTCGCCACCTTTTTTTGTTGACTTTCGCCTAAATCAAACAAAAAAAATGGGCTATTTTCTAAAAGGCTATGTCACAACAAACAGTTGATAAATAGCCATTTTTATAGGGGAGTATCAGAACTCCCCTACAAACTGTTATTTGCAGTTATCTATACTCATTTGGAATTTCGATATGAAATGTCTCACACAATAACTTCACATCATGTGCATCATTTTCATCAAACTCGTATCCCAGATGGAACATTACTTGACTATATGGTTCAATACAGGAAACCTCTATTTCCTCAATTCTTCCTTTACCCGAAAAAGTTTCTACCGGAAAACAATCCCCATCATAAAGAATTTCACCTTCGTCCGTATATTCAAAACAATGCAAATCAATAATTCTGTTTTTCAAATCTTCCCATACAGTATGGTTCAATGTTGTATATTCCATCTTAATCTCATAAAAGCCATTAGCTTTCATTATTTCTATAAAGTTCTGATAATCGTTCTTTTCTACAAGAATGTCAATATCATTATGGGCTCTTGACTGATATCCAAGAAGAGCATCTACACCCCAGCCACCATCAAGAAAGACTTTAATCTCCGCATCTATTGCAAATTGAAGAATCTGTTTTACATCTGTTATATTGACCATCTTATCATCTCCACAAATTCTAATTAGGCGACCAGAGGAACTGCTGGTCTGTTTGATAAATCTCTGCATTTAGCAGTTTTCAATGTTGCCAAAACAAAAGTTAAGAAGATGTTCCTTTTCTCCATGTCGCTTTCTTTGGCGTAATTTACAAGGTTATTCCACACAAGATAGTTGTTCAGATACTTGGTAGAAACACCGTTAAAGCCACGCATAAACCTCTTTAGCTGGCTATGGTAGCTATTGATATGTTGGATATTATAAATGCCTTTCTTGGCTTTGCCAGTCTTTAACTGCACAAGGTCAATACCATTGGCATTTGTAAATCTCACATAGGAGTTCATCTTGTCCGTAACAAGAGTGGAATTGGTCTTAATCCTACCATCATAAATATGATGTAAATCTCTTGTAGAAACTCTACCAGTATTCGTAATCTTGGAGATAGACAAGCCATTCCTATTAACCGCACAAGGAACACATACCTTTTCTTGGGACAAGCCTCTGATATGTGTAGAATGACCACGCTTATGAGCCTTGCGTGGCATAGCAAATGTCTTACTCTTGCTATGATTGCCCTTGTACGAGATGGCGAAAAAAGTTTCGTCAGCCTCAATAATGCCGTCAAGGGTAACATCGTCTGCCATATTCTGAAGTGCATCCAAAATCTTGTGTCTCCAAAGGAATGCGGTGTTTCTGTGAATCCCACAAGCAACAGCAGTCTTACGAATGGATAAGCCATTCATCATACAATCAATGTACTGCTCCCACACGGACAAGTCTTTTCTTGTACCAGACACAATGGAGTTCGTAGCAATCACGAAGGACTTGCCACAATCCTTACATACATATCGCTGTGTGCCATCTTTACGATGACCATTGCGAACCACATGGATACAGCCACAAAGAGGGCATACACGACCATTTGCAAAGCGTTCCTTTGCTACGAAATCTTCAATATTCAAAGACTTTACAAAGGCAGGACTTAAAAGCATTGTTTTAAGGCTTTCCTGCTCTGCGACAGTCAACTTACCGATAATATCTAATGCGTCTTTGATAGTAGGCATATCCAATTACCTCCTTCGGTGGTACTGTTTCTTACTATTATTATACGCTATTTCTCGTCAAAAATCAACCATTTGTTGTGACAGAGCCTTCTAAAATTTAATCGCCAAAAAAAACAGAAGAAAAAGCCCATGTCAAAATTATACAAATCCATCTTCAATGTCAACGGCTGTTCAGTCGTCAAGCAGGAGCAAACCGACACCACGGTCACCATCACGGTAAGACTCACCAAGGGCAACGCCAGCAGGTGCGGCTGTTGTGGGCGAAAAGGGAAGCTCTACGACAACGGCCGGGAACAGAGGGTATGGCGGACGCTCGATCTCGGCACGAAGATGGGCTTCATCAGGATGGACACCTACAGGGTGAAGTGCAAGAAATGCGGCGTAAAAACGGTGAAGGTGCCGTGGGCAAGCCACAGGTCAGGCTTCACCGACGCCTTCGAGCAGCAGGTCGCATGGGCCGTATGCAGCATGTCGAAAAAGGCTGTCGCAAAGCAGCTACGCATCGCCTGGAATACCGTGGGGGAAATTGCCGACCGCGTATGGGATCGCCTGGACACAAGGCCGATCAAGGCAGGCTGCATCTTCAGGCGCATAGGCATCGACGAGACCAGCTACAAGAAAGGGCACAAGTACATAACGGTGGTAGTGGATCACGACAGGCGCTGCGTGATCTGGGTCCACGAGGGCTACGGGAAGGAGGTGCTGGACCTCTTCATGAGGGAACTCAGCGAAGAGCAGCGCAAGGGCGTGGAGCTTGTGACTTGTGACGGAGCCAAGTGGATAAGGTCAAGCATCGAGGAGTTCCTGCCCAATGCCGAACGGTGCGTGGACAGCTTCCATGTCGTACAGTGGGCGACAGAAGCCCTGGACAAGGTCCGTGTGGAAGCCTGGAAGGAGGCCCGCAAGGAAAACCGCAATCAGAAACGGGGCCGAGGCAGGCCCACGAAGGATAGCGTCCCGAAGGACCGCACCGCGGAGGGGATAAAGAACTCCAGGTACGCTCTGGGCAAGGCTCCAGAGAACCTTAACGAAAGCCAGCAGAGAAAAATAGAACTCATAGCAAGCCGCTATCCGCGTCTCTACAGGGCATACCAGCTCAAGGAGGAACTGCGCATCATCCTGAAGATGGGCTATGACGATGCCAGGGAAAATCTGGACAGGTGGCTGTGGCGTGCAAGCCACTCACGCATCGGCTCAGTAAAGGATCTGTACGCAAAGATCAAGCGTAACTACGACGGAATCCTCAACACAATCAGGCTGGGCGTGTCAAACGCAAGGATCGAGGCGACGAACAACAAGATAAAGCTACTGATACGGACTGCCTATGGCTTCAGGAACATGAACAACATGCTGTCGCTGATAATGTTGAGCTGTTCCTATGTCGATGTAAAGATAGCCTACGAATGGGAATCGGAATCGAGAGAATCATCTAGCAAGGCTGCCTAAATGCTACCACACATATTGATGATGCCTCATTTTTAAAGCAAAAAATAGCCGGGAAAAAAGCCCAGCTATTTTTCAAAACTGTGAACAAATTAAATCTGTTCGAAAGCTTGTTGAATATCCGCGATGATATCGTCTGCATTTTCGATGCCGACGGAAAGACGGATCAGGTCCGGACGAATGCCTGCTTCCATGAGCTGTTCATCAGAAAGCTGACGGTGGGTGTGGCTTGCAGGGTGAAGCACGCAGCTACGCGCATCGGCTACGTGAGTTACGATGGCGATGAACTTGAGAGAATCCATAAATTTGATGGATTCTTCACGACCACCCTTGATGCCAAAGGCCATTACGCCGCAAGGAATCCCTCCCTTGAACTGCTTCTGGGCAAGAGCGTGTTCCGGATTGCTTTCGAGGCCGGCAAAGTTCACCCAGGCAACCTTCGGATGGTTTTCGAGGAACTTGGCAACCTTCAAAGCGTTTTCGCAATGCTTTGGCATACGGAGAGCGAGAGTTTCGATACCCATATTCAGAAGGAATGCGTTCTGCGGAGACTGGATGCTGCCGAAGTCGCGCATGAGCTGAGCCGTCGCCTTCACAATGTAAGCCTTCTTGCCGAAAGCCTTGCTGTATGCGAGGCCGTGGTAAGACGGATCCGGTTCAGTCAATCCCGGGAACTTGTCGTGATGAGCTTCCCAGTCAAAATTACCGCTATCGATGATAGCGCCGCCGACGGTCATGGCGTGACCATCGAGATACTTGGTGGTGGAGTGCGTTACAATGTCTGCGCCATACTGGAACGGCTTGCAGAGAACCGGAGTGGCGAACGTGTTGTCTATGATGAACGGAACGCCGTGCTTATGAGCTATATCCGCAAACTTCTTGATGTCCGTGATATGGCAGGTCGGGTTAGAAATCGTTTCGCCGAAGAAAGCCTTGGTGTTCGGGCGGAAAGCTTTGCCGATTTCTTCTTCGCTAGCGTTCGGATCGACGAATGTAACTTCGATGCCGAGTTTTTTCATGGTCACTGCAAAAAGGTTGTAAGTACCACCGTAGATAGTGGAAGAGCTTACGAAGTGATCGCCACTTTCGCAAATGTTGAAAATGGCGAAAAAGTTTGCAGCTTGACCTGAGCTCGTGAGCATGCCTGCGACACCGCCTTCGAGTTCCGTGATCTTTGCAGCGACGAAATCGTTTGTCGGGTTCTGGAGCCGAGTGTAGAAGTAACCATCCGCCTTGAGGTCGAACAGGTCGGCCATCTGATCGCTTGTGTCGTACTTGAAAGTGGTGCTCTGGTAAATCGGGAGAATACGCGGTTCACCCTTCTTCGGTTTCCAGCCACCTTGAACACATACGGTTTGGTCATCAAGATTCTGCATGTCAGATACTTCCTTTTGCATAGATGTAAATTTACGCTATAGATAGAATTTATCTATTTAGCGAGGCTTTTCTATTAAAAATCTAGCAAAGTGTGGGTTATTTGTTCAAGAGGTAACGTGTACTGCGCCCGCGTCCGTTGGACTTGAGAAGCACCTTCTTTTGAACGAGACCGTTTAAGTCCCGCAAAGCGGAATCGTGCGAAATTTCGGCAAGGCTTGCCCATTCCGAAGAAGAAATCGGATGTTTCGGATTTTTGCGCAGCTGCCCGACGAGTTTCTGTTCGCGTTCGCTCAAAGCGATTCCGCTAATCGAAAGCTGCTGTTTGGTATCTTCAAACTGCGTTGTCATTTTTTGAGAAGTTTTGGCGAGCGCTTCCTGCATTTTTTCTAGGAACCAAAGGATCCAACTGGTGATTTCCCCATTCGAAGTCTGTGCTTTGTATAGGGCTTCAAAATAAGAATCCTTATTTTCGAGAAGAGTTTCGTTAAAAGTGTAATAGCAACGAGAAGTGTTTTCACTTTGTGCAAGGAGCATTTCGGAAAGCAGTCGCGCCAAGGCTCCATTCCCGGAATCAAAAGGACGGATTGTGACAAAGTGAAAATGGACAATTGCCGCCTTTAACACAGAATCAGTCGAATCTTCGTTAAAGTATTGGATAAACTTTGCGACTTCACGCGGAATGCGTTCGCTTGAAACGCCTTTGAATCCGCGGAGAATCTGGGAATGATAAAGTTCGCCGCTTTCTCGAAAATGTCCGCCTCCCGGAACGAGCGAAGCGTGCAAGGCGAGCAAACGCTTTTCGGTCATCGGCAAGGAATAGTTGCGCACCGCGGATTTGAAAACTCCGGGAACTTCGAAGCGGCCATCGATTCGAACGAGTGCCTCGAAATCCTTTTGACTCAAGGATTCGGCGAGTTCTTTTGAAGCGGCAAAGGAAGCTTTTCCCTGGAGCAGGCCCTGTAAAAATCTCACTTGGCAAAGCGGATTAATAATCTTAGAACGGAGATATCTGAAGTTCGTCCAGTCGGGATATTGATGAATAAAAAGCATATCTGTAATATAGAATAGGAAATTGCGTATGTCATCTAATTAACGCATAATTTGCGTAGAAATTAAAAAAGGAAAAGACGTCTGTAATTGATAGGTGGATTTAATTGAATAACTTTACAGAGGAGAGGAAGATTTTGAGCAAATTAGACTCATTAAACATTGTTGTTTTTTTTATTTATTTAATTAAAAATCAATGGTTTAGATATAAATAACGCAAAATATGCGTATAAAATAAGGGTTTTAAAGAAAGTTTTGATTTTACCGTTGGATTCGCCAAAAACGAATGCTAACTTATGAAAAAAACGTTTAGTGAAAAAAGGAATACAAAATGTACTACCCATCTATTAAAGTTCTCGACTGCACCATCCGCGATGGTGGCCTTGTCAACAAGCACGACTTTAGCTTGGAATTCGTCCGTCGTCTTTTCCAGCTTCTCACCGCTGCAGGCGTCGACTATATGGAAATGGGTTATAAGAACTCTCCGGAACTCTTCGACGCGAAGGAATACGGTCCGTGGAAGTTCTGCGAAGACGATCTTCTTTGGAAGGTGCGTGACGGAATCGATAGCAACCTCAAGATGGCTGTGATGGCTGACGTAGGCCGTGTGAATCTCGCCGCTATCAAGCCGGCTTCCGAATCCCCGTACCAGATGTTCCGCGTGGCAAGCTACGTGAAGAACATCGACAAGGGTATCGAACTTGTCAATACATTCCACGATATGGGCTATGAAACGACTTTGAACATCATGGCCGTAAGCCGAGACCGAGGTCCGGAACTCGACGAAGCTCTCGACCAGGTGGAAAACGAATGCAAGGCAGACGTCCTTTACCTCGTGGATTCCTTCGGTCACTTCTACCAGGAAGATATCGACCAGTGCATCAATCGCTATCGTCAGCATGTGAAGTCGAAGAAGTTCGGTTTCCATGGTCACAACAACCAGCAGCTCGCTTTCAGCAACACGATCCAGGCTGTCATCGACCACGTCGATTACCTCGACTGTACAGTCACCGGCATGGGCCGCGGCGCTGGTAACTGTACCACGGAACTTCTCCTCTCCTTCCTCAAGAATCCGAAGTTCGACGTTCGCCCGATTCTCGAAGCGATTACCGAACTCTTCGTTCCGCTCCGTCAAAAATACGAATGGGGCTACATCATTCCGCAGATGATCACCGGTTCCTTGAATCTTCATCCGTCGTCCGCTATTGAATTCCGCAAGGGTGCAGAAAAGGATAACTACCGCAAGTTCTACGAAATGATGCAGAACGAAATCAACATTTAAGCCTTTTAGCTTTTATGGATAACTGACTTCCAAATGCCGGGCAGCACTGCCCGGCATTTTCTATCTTTTGCGCTGTGAACGAAAAAGCTTATTTCCCTGCGATTGACGGTCTGCGCCTTTTGGCATCGATCAATATTGTGATGCTGCACTTGGCGTCGTCTTCGGCTCTTGGCTATATGTCGAACTGGGGATACGTTTTTCCGATTATTACGGCGCCTGCGTTTGCGGCGGGCCTTTTCTTTATTCTCGCAGGATTTTTGTTCGCTTCCAAGTTCAACGATCCGGACCGTCGGATGCCTGTGATTCCGTTCATGTTTGCGCGCATTGCAAAGCTTTACCGTTGCCACTTTGTAATGACGCTTTTGATGTTTGCCGCCACTCTTTTTAAGCTGAGTCATTGGACGCATATCCCCGCCTGGGGAGAATGGATGGATTGCATTTCGACGGGTCTTGGGAACATGTTCCATCCGATCCGTTCTTTAGTTATGCACCTGACTTTGACGTGGTCGCTCTTTCCTCAGCAGGGAATGAAACTGAATGAACCGAGCTGGTCGCTCACCGCATTCTTCATTTGCTATGCGATTACGCCTTTCTGTGCGCGTCAATTGGCGAAGATTTCTGACAAGAAAACGCTCTGGATTTTGTGCGGTCTTGTATTTTTGCCGGGAATTGCTTGGGGTATTTTCTTTGAACGTGCGGGATTCCTTGGGGAACTTCCGCTGCTCGGAAATTTTGCGAACTACGATTTGCGTTATCAGTATTTTCACATGTTCCCGCTGGTGCGCATTTTCGAATACCTCTTTGGCATGATTCTCTTCCGGTTGTACCGCTCGGGTGCATTCGACTTTTTGCAGAAGAATTACCTCGCCGGCATTTTGCAGATTTTCCTTCTTGTTATTTTGTATGTAAGCCTCTTTACGATGAAATCGAATTCCGTCGCCTGGAATTTCATTTGTCATCACACGGTGGCCGTAATGATCTACGGCGGACTGATCATTAGCATCACGACTTCCAAAGGCTGGCTCTGCAAAATTTTCTGCGTCCCGATCATCCGTTCTGTCGGTCGTGCTTCTTTCTATCCGTATTTGATTCATCTTCCGTTGATTACGATCGCCTGGTCGTTCTGCAACATGAACAAGCCTCTTTCGACGGTCGTATTCCTTGTCTTTATCTATACGATTAGCACCTTGTACCAAAAGCATAAAGATCATCTGCATCGCTTGAAAAAGCAGGCGCATTCTCTTCCGCCGCAGAAATAAGAAAAAAATCCAAAAAATTTTCAAAATTTTGAAATTTTGCAAGTTGTTGATTTCAAACTGTTTGCAAAATCTGTACTCCGTTTATCCACATTTGACAGTTCCAAACTGTGAGTTTCCTCACTTGAGAAAACGGGAATATGTGAACTATTTTTTTTCGCGGGTCATGGAGAGTAAGACTCTTCGGGAAGGTTTGAATGAGGGAATTTAGTTTTTTACTTGCAGTCGTTTTGACGACACTGGCCGTGATTTCTTGTGCAGGCGAGAATGCGGTGAGCGGCGAAAGAACGATTACGGTGGAAGAAAATTCTCCGGTTGCTGCGCTTAGCTCTTCAAAGTTTTTTTACCACGCAAAGAGCGCGTACGAGATAGACATGGAGAAGTCGATGCTCGTCACGTATGAACCTGTCTGCAGGGAGCAGGGGGATTCTCTTTACTGGTCTTTGAAGGGTGAAAAGCGCATAGCGACATACAAGTTCCACAGCCAGCAGAAAAAAGTGAGTTTGGACTTTGGCAAGGAAAAGCATTCCTTGCATTACGAAGGAAATGTTTTCCCGTTCGGCAAGTGGAAGGATACCGCTTCGACAGACGGTGTCGTGAAAGGCTTTGCCTTGGACGATGCAGGCGTGATTTCCCGTTCGAGTTTCTTTGAAACCTCTTGTGCGATTTCCAATTTGAAGAGCTTCCGCTTTTTTGAAACCTTCTTTGGCGATGGGAATTTCACAGCGGAAGATTGCGAGGTGGCAATTTCTTCCCACGGCTATGCGGTAAAGGTGGAAAATGTCGTAGAAAATGAAATCGATATTTTGGTTTTGAAAGATAAAGAACGTTGTGCCCTTTCGCTTTCTCCCCGTTTTGCGGTAAACAAGTCCGATTGCGAAGCCGCCTATGCGGAATATAAACAGGGAAATGGCGGTGAAGCGTTTTCTTTTGAGGATTACAATCTTGAAATTTCCGGTGATACGGAATGCTTTGTGAATCTGATGAAGTCTCTATAGTCCGCATGAAGGTTAATTTTTGAAAACGGCTTGAAAAGGTGGCTGAAACCGGTGAATGGTAGGTCGCCTTTTTCGTTTTTGTTAAATTTGAACGGTAATTTCAAAAAGGATTTGAACATCTATGAGCATTTTGGATTCTCTCCTCCATAAGGTTTTCGGTACTCCGCACGAGCGCAAGGTGAAGTCGCTCCGTCCGGTTATCGCGCAGATTCACGAAGCGCGCAAAAAACTGGAAGTTTTGGACGATAAGGATCTCGCTGCAAAGTCGGCAGAATTCCGCGAAGCGTTGAACAACGGAAAGACCCTGGAAGACATCAAAGTGGAAGCCTTTGCAGTTTGCCAGGAAGCTTGCGACCGCCGTCTCGGTATCTTCAACATTTTCAAGCCGAAGTTTGAATTTGATTTCGCCACTCTCGGAAATGATCCGGAAATCCTTTCCGCTGTGGAAGCGGCCAAGGCGGATCTCGCAGCGGGCAAGCCGGAATGGGAAATCTTTATGCCGGCAAAGTTCTATGCCAAGGTGCGTGAACTTTATCCGGAATCTGTGAAGCCGTTCCGTATGCTTCCGTTCGATGTGCAGCTCATTGGCGGTCTCGTTTTGCATGAAGGCGCTATCGCTGAAATGGCGACGGGTGAAGGTAAGACCTTGGCAGCTGTCTGCCCGGTGTACCTGAACGGTCTTTCGGGTAAGGGCGTGCACGTGGTGACGGTGAACGATTACCTCGCCGGTCGTGACGCAGAACAGATGGGCTACGTTTACAAGTTCCTCGGTTTGACCGTGGGCTTGATTGTTCACGATCTGACTTCGGAACAGCGCCGCATCAGCTATAACTCCGATGTGACGTACGGTACGAACAACGAATTCGGCTTCGACTATCTCCGTGACAACATGGCTGTGGATCCGAAGGATGTCGTTCAGCGCGAACCGAACTTCTGCATTGTTGACGAAGTGGACTCCATTTTGATCGATGAAGCACGTACGCCGCTCATCATCAGCGGTCCTGCAGAAGATGCGACGGACAAGTATCAGAAGGCTCGTGAACTCGTTTCGCAGCTCGTGCGCGGCAAGGATTACACGGTTGACGAAAAGGACAAGCTCGTTCAGCTGACCGAACGCGGTACGAACCATGTGGAGCAGCTCATGGGCTTCACGAACCTTTACGGCGAACATGCAGAATGGGTTCACTTCATTCAGCAGGCCTTGAAGGCGGAAAACCTCTTTATCCGCGACCGCGACTACATTGTGCGCGACGGCGAAGTGGTGATTGTAGATGAAAACACGGGCCGCTTGATGGAAGGCCGTCGCTACTCCGACGGTATCCATCAGTCCATCGAAGCGAAGGAAGGCGTGCAGATTCGTCGCGAAAACCAGACGCTCGCAACGATCACGTTCCAGAACTACTTCCGCATGTACAAGAAGCTTTCCGGTATGACCGGTACTGCCGAAACGGAAGCGACGGAATTCATCAAGATTTATAATATGAACACGTGGGTCATTCCCACGAACAAGCCTTGCATCCGTAAGGATATGCAGGACATGGTTTACAAGACCGAAGACGCGAAGTGGAAAGCGATCGTCGCCGAAATCAAGAAGCGTCATGAACTCGGTCAGCCGATTCTTGTCGGTACCGCCTCGGTGGAACGTTCCGAAAAGATGCACCAGTTGCTTTTGAAGGAAGGCATTCCGCACGATGTGTTGAACGCAAAAAATCACAGTCGCGAAGCGGAAATCATCCAGTACGCGGGTTACAAGGGCAAGGTCACGGTGGCGACGAACATGGCTGGTCGTGGTACGGACATCGTTCTTGGACCGGGCGTTCGTGAGCTTGGCGGTTTGCACGTGCTCGGTACGGAACGTCACGAAAGCCGTCGTATCGATAACCAGTTGCGCGGTCGTTCCGGCCGTCAGGGTGACCCGGGTTCTTCCCAGTACTTCCTTTCTCTCGACGATGACCTGATGCGCATCTTCGGCGGTAGCAATGTCAAGCAGTTGATGGACCGCTTTGGAGTCGGCGATGACGAAGTGATTACGCACCCGATCGTTTCCCGTTCGATCCGTGGCGCCCAGAAGCGCGTGGAAAGCCAGAGCTTCGATACCCGTAAGTATTTGCTCGACTACGATAATGTGATGAACGAACAGCGTAAGGTGATTTACGGTTTGCGTCGTCGCATTCTGAACGGCGACGATATCCGCAGCGATATTTGGGCAAACGTTCAGGACGCTTGCGATATCAAGGTCTCCCAGTTTGTTTCCAAGGATCGCTTTGCCGATGAATGGAACTGGGAAGGTCTTTCGACCGCTGTCAAGTTGAGCTTTGCTGTCGAATACAATCCGAGCGAAGAAGAACGCGCTCAGAAGTCTGCCGACCAGGTTCTCGACGACGTCATCGAACTTTGCCAAAAAAAGTACGACAAGCTCGTGGAAATCATTCCGGAAAATGATTTCCGCAATATCGAACGTCGCATCTTCCTCTACACGATCGACCAGCATTGGAAGGAAAACCTTTACGCAATGGACCAGCTGAAGGACGCAATCCGCTACCAGGGTTACGCCCAGAAGGATCCGCTGGTGATGTACAAGAACCAGGCGTTCACCACGTTCCAGAACTGTCTCGAAACGATCGCAACGCTTACCGCTCAGCGCATCTTGAACATTCGCATTCAGCTCGGTAACGGCATTTCCGTTGCACCGGAACAGATCCAGAAGGTAAACCGTCCGGCTCCGCAGAACGCAGAAAACGCACTGTCCGCTCAGCCGATCGAAGCCGCCAAGGTTCCTTCCCAAGATGCTTCGACCGCAGAACAGCCGGCTGAAGAAGCTCCGAAGGCCGTGGATCCGGTGCCGGAAGCGCCGACTTCGAGCGCGATTCCGAGTTCCGCACTTCCGGGCACGCGTCCGCAGGCTCTGCGCCGTCGCACGATCCCGGCTGCCCAGGTGAAGAGCGCAGGTCCAAAGCTTGGACGTAACGATCTTTGCTGGTGCGGTTCGGGTCTCAAGTACAAGAAGTGCCACGGTAAGAATCTCGATTAATTTCGATGCAGACTGCCGAGCGTTTCTTTTGCCTTGAAGGCATTGATGGCTGCGGAAAGAGCACGCAGCTGAAGCGCCTTGCCGAATTCTTGACTGGCAAGGGCTATGACGTGCTCACGATTCGCGAACCGGGTGGCTCCGAAATCTCGGAAAGCATCCGGAGCCTTCTGCTAGATATCCGCTATAAAGGCGTGATGGATTCCAGAACGGAACTCTTGTTGTACAATGCCGCTCGTGCACAGGTCATTGCCGAAAAGATAGCTCCGGCTCTTGCCGCAGGTAAAGTTGTCCTTGCCGATCGCTTTGCCTGGAGCACTCTCGCTTATCAAGGTTACGGTCGAGAAATTGACCCGCAGATGGTTTTGAATCTTTCAAACATCACATGTGGAAAATTCAACCCCGCTTTGACGATTGTTCTCGACGTTTCTCTCGAAGAAAGCCGTCGCCGTCAGGCGGGGGAAAACCGTGTCGCGGACCGGCTCGAAAGCGAAGCGGTCAGCTTCTTTGAACGTGTCCGTAACGGTTACTTGAAAATTGCGGAAGTTTTTCCGGATTGCGTGAATGTTGTGGATGCAAACGGCGACATGGACAAAATCCAGGATCGGATTCGCGATTTGATCTTAAAGCGTCTCGCTTAAACTTTCAAAATTTTAGAGGGTATAACGCACATACGCGCCAATGGCGTGCATGGAGCGCGACATCGGTTCGACGCGTTCGTAGGCGGCGATCTTTGCGTAGGAATTCAGGCGAAGTCCCACGGCGAAGTCGAGTGGCAGATTCACTTCGAGGCCTAGATTGTTGAGAAAAACAAAGTCATAGCCGTTCGTGCCGTAGTGAGGCTCGGTATTCGGCCAGCTGCGGAAGAGGTAAGCGGCGGCGTAGTTGTAAAAGCGTCCGATGTTTTTCCATTCGAGCTGGAGCGTCGCCTTGTAGCTTCCACCCAGGCTGTATTGGTAATTTCGGGTTACTTTGTAGTTGGAATCCGCGGAGGCAAGGACATTGTCGTAGTTGAAGTCCGAAGATCCGAGGAGCACGTAAGAAGGCATGTGGATCATGCGGAAGTTGAAGCGGTCCGAAAGATCCACGCTTACGTCTGCGCCAAGGCCGATCGAAAGGGCGGACATTTCGACGAGGTCACCGTAGAAGGTATCGAAATGCAGGTAAGCGGCGAGGTCCATCCAGTTCGTGTTGTTGTGCCGCATATTCAAGTTCTTGAGTTTTCCGACCGAGGAAACGCGCATCAACATACCGTCTTCGCTCTGATCCTGGACAAAGCTAAAGGTGAAGTATTCGAAAGGTTCCTTGATCTTTCTGTCAGGGCGTCCATAGACAAGGTTAAGTCCATAGAAGGCCGATGGGGAATCCCAGTCGTTGTCGGAGCGGTCGTCGGCGTCCTGGTCGTAGCGGTATTCGTCGCCGAAACGGTGCCCTACGCCTGTGTAGATAGACCATTCCATTGGGGCATAGCCTGGGTTTGTTAAGCTAGGTCCGTTGATCCATTCCTGGAAAGTCGCGACCGGGCTTGCTGCAAAGGCGAAGAGGTTTTCTAGGAGTCCTGCTCCGGGTTTTGAAACGGCCCGGGTCGCAATGCGGTAAAGCATTTCACCGTAGATCGTACCGCCGACGCTCGTCGCGATCAGGTCGTTCGGCGCTGGATATTCCGTTTCGCAGAATTCTTCCCACATCCATGAGCCTGTCAGGGCAAAGAAGAAGCTCGCGTAGAAGTCGTAGCCCGCGGAACGTGCCGCAGCGTAGTACATGGAACCTTGGTACGGGTGACCGAAGAAGTTGATCGCGAAGTGGTTGTCGTCCCACTTCCAGCCTTCCTTAAAGTTGCGTTCCCAGTAAGAAGGTCCGGTCTTTGCATAGTCTTTTTGCAGAACGTAGCGGTCCCAGCCCCAGACGAACAGGTTTAAGAAGGTGACTTCTCCAAACGGAACGATTACCGGCAAGCGACTGCCGGTAGGGCTTCGAGGGGTGAATTCCGGCATCGCGGAAGAGGTAGAATCCTGCTTTAAGGAGTCTGCAACAGCGCCTTCGTTTGCAAAAACGTGGGCTGTAAGAAGTGTAAAACAGAGGATGCCTATCAATTTTTTCATTGCATATACAAAAATGCTCTTTTTTGTAAAGTTTTGTAGGCTATTATAAGATAAAGAGTGCGAAATATTGATAAAAAGGGTCATCGGGTTCGAATTCGCTTAAAAGCGACTGTTTGTGATTCGGATTCGATTTTCTATATTTGGGGCACAATGCAGTTATGCTTGGAAAAAGATCAGCTGGAAAAGATTCAGCGTATATTAAAAGTCCACTTCTCCGGTTTGGAAGTGGATGCCTATGGTTCGCGTGTGACGGGAGTCGAACTGACTCCGGATTCCGCTCTGGATATTGTAGTGCTTTCTCCTAAGCCGATCTCCTTTGAAGAAATGGTCAGCGTCGAGAAGGCGTTTGCCGATAGTGGACTTCCGTTCCGCGTTGACATCGTGGACTGGGCCAAGCTCACGGAGAACATGCAAAAGAACATTAAGAAAGAGCATATCGTTATCCAGGAAGCGAATGTCTCTGAAACTCGATAGATTATGGTAAAAAACGTCATCTTCCCCATGATTTCGGCAGTTTTGTTTTCTGCCGTCGTTGCAAGTGCAGCTTCTGCAGAACTTTCCAAGGCTGAAACCGCGATTCAGAACGGCGACTGCGCTACGGCGATGCCGCTGCTCCAGCCGCTCGCCGAAAAGAAGATTCACAAGGAAGACGGCGCCAAGGCTGCAGAACTTTTGGCCCACTGCTACGTAAAGACAAACGACACTGCGAACTTGGATCGTTTGACGAGTCGCTATCTGGAATACTATGCAGGCAACCCGAAGCGTTCTCGCATGGAAGTGATTGCCGCAGAACGCATGCTCCACTCGGATTCCCAGATGGTGAAGGGCGTGGAAACGCTTTTGAACGTGCTCGTCTACAGCAAGAACGGCGAAATCAAGGAAATGGCACAGAACCTCCTCGCTCAGACAATTTCAAAGGACAAGCGTTTGACGATTAGCCAGCTGACCGCATTTGCGGACAAGGCTGTGGTCAGCAAGAAAGTGTCGAACGTGACCTGGCTCCGCTTGGGCAGGGAACTTGCCGAAAAGAAAAATTACAAGGCTGCCCGTTACTGGTATAAGAAGGTCCTTGTTGCAAATGAAAATGAAGAATGGGTGGAACTAGCAAAGGATGCGATGGGAGCTCTCGAAGGCAAGTCTTCGATTCCGACGGTTCTTGTGCTCGCTCCGGTTTCCGGGGACTTTGCAGAATTCGGCTTGGACGCTGTGAAGGGTGTCCGCCTCGCTTTGGAAAAGGCGAACCTGAACGGTAAGGTGAACCTTCGAGTTGCCGATACCCGTGCAGATGCCGTGGAAGCTCTTCGCCGCACAAGACAGGTCGTGGCGCAGGACAGCGTCATTGCGATTGTCGGTCCGATCATGAGCGCTCCGGCTGCAACGGTCGCCGCTTGGCTCTCTTCGACACATTCGAATATCCCGATGCTCACCCCGACAGCGACGGATGCTGGCATTTCCCGCATGGGCTGGAATATTTTCCAGGTGAACGTCAGCATGGACAACCTCGCGACGGGCATTGCGAACTATGCAGTGGACTGCCTCGGCATTCGTGAATTCGCCGTGCTTTCTCCGATCGGGGATTTTGGAACGGCGATGACGCAGAGCTTTAGCCGCGCTGTGGAAAGCCGTGGTGGCGTGATTCTTGCCACGCAGGAATTTGAAGAAGGCCGTCCGGATTATACGACGGAGTTTCGCAAGCTCCGAGCGGAACGTTTTGATCAGATTTTGCACAAGATGAATATTGCCCGCGGCGCGAAGAATTTGGATGCGATGGGTGCGAAGGAAAAGCGTTCCTTCATGAAGGATTCCGTCTTTAAGGTTCCGGGAATCTTTATTCCGAGCTCTAGCCCGTCGGATGCAGGCTTGATCGCTCGTCAGGTCGCTTATCACAAGCTGGACGGTACGCTGCTCGGTACTTCGGGTTGGTATGGTCAGGACTTGATCGATGAAGGTAAGAAGCTCGTCGAAGGTTCTTACTTTAGTGTTTCCTTTGGAAATGCCGATACGAACCAAACTTATAAAGACTTCAAGAGCGCTTACAAGGCAAAGTGGAATGAAGAACCGAAGGCAGACAAGGTCAGTGGTTTGAGCTACAGCGCAGCAAGTATTGTCTTCTCGCTCATCGCTTCCGGTGAAACGGATCTGGTGAAGAAAATCTATTCGCAGAAGGTGTTCCGCGGCGTATATGGCGATATCCGCTTTGAAAAGGGCGCAAACGCAAACGTCCAGATTATGAGCGTGGATTCGAGCGCCTTTGTGAACAAGACGGTTTGCCCGTCCAAGTAATCAGTATTCGTCGACAGCGCACCCGCAGAGAGCGTCCATGACGTAGTTCTCGGGTTCGCCTCGTAAATAGAATGTGTAAAGGTCTTCGTCGTCTGTGCAATCTTCTAGATTGACGCCCTTGCGGAGCATCAATTCTTGAGAGATGCGTCTTTTGAAAGTTTGAAAACCGGAGCTTAAAAGGGTCAGGGAAAGCGAGGCCGGTTTGTGAAGAATCTTCATCATAGGTTGCCTTCTTTGTTTGACTTTGGGCTCGGGACTTTGACGGAATTTGTCAAGCGTCTCTATTTTGGATATACACAAATTGCAAAAAGCTGTGAAATTACAAATTTATTATTTTGAACTTTCAGATTGTTAATTTATATGTAGAAAATGATGGATAGGACTGAATGTTACGGGGCAAAAATCGCATGACAGATGGTTCCACGCTAAAATTTTTGGAGAGCGTAAAATGATAAGTCTTTGATTCCGAATGCTTTACAATTTTTTCGCCCTTTAGAAATCGTTCCTGCTTTTTGGTATATTTAAAATCAAATGTTATTGCATGTTGGAATAAAAACTGTCGCTTTCGCTACGCTTTTCGGCGCGGCGCATGCTTTTGCGGGCTCTTCGCTCTTTGCTTTGCCCGGTGATTTGCAGTCCGAAGCCAAGCGTTCCGTGAAGCTCGCTCTGAATGCGGATTATAAAACTTCTTACCAGGTTTCGGAAAAGATTCGGGCAAAGAATCCCGGCGCGGCCTGTGTGCTGCGGAATGTGGTGCGCCTAAGTGAATTCGATGACGTCGGGGATACGCTTGCCTTGGAAAAGGCGGCGAAAGAACTTTCGGAGTGCACGGCAGAGGGCGCCTGGGATGTGCTGCGCGCCTTTGAACTAGGCTATGCGCAGTCAGCGCTCGGAAGCTCTTTGAAAGGCGCTCTCGGTACGCGGAGTGCGGCAAAGAAGTTTGAAGATTCCGAGGACAAGGATGCGAAAGCCTTTTATTCAATCTACGCTTACTATGTAGACGATGGCCTGAGTTTTTTGCCGTTCGTTTCAGACGATCGGGATGCTTACTTGAAAATCTTGGAAGAGCGTTCGGCGAATTCCGAGCTGTTCTGGGCGCTGTTCGCGACGCCGCTCGCCTGGATGTATTACGACAAGCAGGAATACGGCAAGGCGTTGAAGGTGGTGGAACGGGCCATTTCGAAGGCGCCTGCAAACCCTGTTTTTTGGCAGATGAAGGCCGATATGCTGTACAAGCAGAAGAAGTACGCGGAAGCGGCGAAGATCTACGAGAAAAGCGCTGCGGAGTATTTGAAGCGCACGGGAAAGTCGGTCCGCTATTTTTGCGCGATCGGTAACCTCTCGCGGATCTATTTGGATGCGGGCGACAAGGAAAAGTCCAAATTCTATGCGGATAAGCTTTTAGATCCGGATTATGAAAAGATCGAAAAGTGGATGCCCGGATCGCTTGTGAAGGATTTGGAGAAAAAAGATCTTTTATAAGATTTCTGTTTTGAAAATGCCTCTTTAGAAATTTCCTATTTGCAAATAAAAAATCCCGCTCGCACCGAGCGGGATTTTTCAGAGTTCATGAAGACTCGGATTAATACTTCGCCTTGAGTACATTCGGGCATTCGACTTCGGTGTAAGTATGGTTCGGGTTGCCTGCGGCTTCCATGAAGTTCGCGAGGAAGAGGCAACCTTCCTTGGCCTGAGCGTCGCTGCTGAAGCTGGCGTTGCACTTTTTCACCAAACAAGCCTTACGATCGGTGAGGTAATTGACACCATCGGAGTATCCCACTTCTTTTTCGCATTCGCTAAGGAGACCGCCGTATTGGGCGCCCTGGCTACCCCAGCCGTAGCCGGCGGTTCCGTTGAAGATACCGACGCCGCCGCCTGGGATCATGATGTCGAACTGGCCTTGGTTCACATCTGAACCGATATTTGTCACCATGACAATCAGCTTTTTGCCGACGAGAGCCTTGTGGTTGGCCTTGGTTTCGTATTTGCCCGTACCCGTGAAGGTCAGTTGGAAGCACTTTCCGCATTGGCCACCATTGGACGCGGGGACAGCCGCAAAGGCGAAGCCGATGTTGTCGCAACCGCTAATCGTAAATGGAATTTGGCTTGTGCAAGTAGCAGCGGAACCGCCATCACAGACGCTCTTGGCGTTGAAGTCGCTGAGTTCGGTTTTTCCGTTGGCGTTGCACTGCTTTGCTTCGTTTCCGTTGCCCGCATTTGCGGACCAAGAACAGCTTGGCTTACAGCCGTCCCAATAGCGGGTTGCCCAGCCGGAGCCGCTAGATCCGCTCTTTGTGACGATAGTCGGGCAGCCGGTAGAGATGCTGACAGAACTCGAAGAAGCGACAGAACTCGAAGAAGCGACTGAGCTCGAGGAACGCACGCTCGAAGAAGACGATCTAGCGGAGCTTGAGCTAACAATCTGCTGAACGCTCGAAGAGCTGACAAACGTGGCGTTGCCGACATTTATCGTTAGGGAGAAAGCTCCATCGCTGAATGTGAAGGTTTCTGTAGAAGTTCCATCGGCAAAGTAATCAGGAACTGTACCCGTTACGGTATAGGTCTTCGCGTTTTCGTCAAATTTTGTCGTGAGCCAATAGAGCGTCCAGTTGCGGGACGGTTCTGCTGTAACGCCGCTAAAGACGATGGTCGAAATCGAAGCGTTCTTGGCAACGGTCTGGGTCAGATTTCCGGTTACGGTAATGCTCCCGCTTTGCTGCTGACTTGCAGAAGAAAGGATAACGGATGCGGAGGAGTTGGTAACGACAGAAGTGGAAGACTTTCCGGTAGAAGTGGAAGACTTTTCGGAAATGATTGTGCCGTTGGTATCCACAACAGTTCCGTCTGTAAGAGTAATGTTGCCCGAATCGGAGTCAAAAGTTCCGATAATGTTGCCATTTGCATCCCGGACGGTCATGTCGGAATAGATATCGCCGACCACAACACTTGCGACGAGAGTCGCACTTGAATCTACAGAAATCGAAGAACTGCTAGCGACAGTTGCACTCGAAGTTTTGGTCGCTTCGGAAATCACGTTACCGGAAAGATCCTGAACGGAACCGTCGGTGAGGGTGATGCTCTTGCCGTCTTCATTGAGAATGCCGATGATGCTTCCGCTCAAGTCGGTGACGTTGCCATTATTGTCGATGAGGTAGCCGATTGAGGTGATGTTCGGAAGCAGAGTCGTATCTGCAGCAAGGAAAGTGTTGCCGGCAGCATCGGTAATGGTTCCGTCTGCGTTCAACTGACCGGCAGTTTCGCCCGTGGCAAGGTTGTAAACGATGCCTGTCGCCGGGTCAATGGTGTAACCGCCGACGTAATATGGCAGTTCCGAAACCCTCGGTGTGTCGTTATCGGAAGATTCGTTGGACGAACTTTCTCCGCAGTTCCATGTAAAGAGAGCTGCGGAGAGGGTGATAATAGATAAGTAACGTTTTTTCATCATGATTCCTCTGCTTGGATCCAAACACACACACCGTTAAGTTCTATTACTTATTGCAACCCTGCGGATAACTGTCGGAAAGACATTCGAGGGTGTCCAAGGCGCCGCCCGTATAGGTAGACCAGTCGTCCTTCCAAGCAATGCGAGTATCCTTGGTGGTGTTGATGGTTGTTTTATACTTGTCGATCAGGTATTGCGGGCATTCGATTTCTTCCCAGTTGTAAGTCGGGTTGTCGGCGGCCATGTACCAGTCGGCAAACCAATTACAGCCCTTGAGAAGGTTGTCGTAGCCGGTAAATGCCGCTGCGCACATATCCTTCACGCATTCCTGATACTTGGCGACCGTATTATCGTAACCGAGAGACTGCTGGCAGTAAGTCAGGAAGCCACCGTACTGAGCGCCCCATTGTACGTTGGAACCGCTCACCATGGTAGAAAGAGCGTCATAAAGACCGACGCCACCACCCGGGACCATCATGTCGAACTGGCCTTCTTCCACGTCATAACCGATGTTCGAAGCCATCACGATCATGTGCTTGCCGGCAAGAGCCTTGTGCGTTGCCTTGACATCGTTTGCATGGTTTCCACCATTGAATTGAATGTGGTAGCACTTACCGCAACCCGCATTTCCGCTACCCGGTGCGGCGACAAAGCCATAAGAAAGCGTATCGTTCACGGCGACAGGAGCCATATCCGTGCAGGCGAATGCGCCGCTACTTCCACCGCCACGATCGCTCGAGCAGGCGCTGGTTGTGCCCTGATAGCCCATCCAATACTGCTGAACGTTATAGCTCAAGGTGTAAGTCGGAATTTCAACGTCGTGAATGTTGCAGTTGCGGGCCGTGGTGTAGCTTGCCTGGTAGGTCGCTTCGCTCGTGGTGTCCACGTTACCCGGCCAAGAGCAGTGCGGTTTGCAAGCATCCCAGTAGCGGGAGCTCCAACCGGTGGCACCATTGTTCAAAAGGGAGTTCAAAACAGGAACTTCGTAACCGCTCGGGTCCATGACACCGCTACCGCTAAAACCGGCTGTGCTGCTCGAAGAAACGGTTTCTACAGCTTCGCTGCTCGAACTAGCGATGTCTCCGCTGGCCGAAGACGTTACGTCGCCCGTTGTTGCTGAAGACGTGATGTCGCCTGTCGCGGCAGAAGATGTCGGGCCGGAAATCACCGTGCCGTTCGTATCGACAACGCTTCCGTCGATCAAGGTAATTGTACCAGTGGCCGAATCAAATGTACCGATGACGTTGCCGCTTGCATCGCGTACGGTCATATCGGAATAAATTTCGCCAACTGTCACGGTGGCGACCAAAGTGGCGCTCGGATCTGCGGTAATCGCTGCGCTCGAAGACGAAGCGTCTGCGGGGTCTAAACCGCTCGAAGAATCACTCGAACAGTTCCATGTAAAGACAGCTGCACATACAAGCAGAGCGGCTTTTGCAAAAGGAAATTTCATAGAAACCTCGTCCCGTCGGACTTGATCAAATTTGACGGATTTAAAATAATTTCGGCCGTCTTATTTTTCTTGTAAAATTCTCTTCACTGTGATTAAGTGTTCTTTAATCGTTCCCAAGGAATCTTTTTTGTATTTTATGTAAGAAAAAGAAAACAAAGTTTTGAGCGGGAAAAAAGTTGGAAACAAAAAGGGTGTGGAATATCATTCGGGGACGCTTGATTTGTAAATAGTTAGTATTTTTATAGAAAATGAACAAGCATTTATTAACTCTGATTTTGATGGGATCTAGCCTTGCGCTGTCCGAGCCTCTTTCTTTACAAGATGCGATGCAGAAAGCGAAGCAGAAGAATCCCCAGTTGGTGGCGAGTAAAACGCACCTCGACAAGGCAGAAGCGCAAAAGACTTCTGCACGTTCTCTTTTTATGCCAAAGCTTTCGATTACCGGTAAGGTGACAAAGATCGATGACGATATCACGATCGACCTTCGCGATATGCGCACGGCGATTCTCGGGTCGAATTACGCTTCGACTTACACGAGCGTTTACGCGCTCGCCAGTCAGCAATATGCCGCTTATGGAGACGAGGGGAAGGCGATGGCTCAGAAGGCAGCTGGAACTGCAGCTACTCAGGGACAGCAGACTTTGGCGGCACAGATGCCCGAAGA
Organism: Hallerella succinigenes; assembly: GCF_002797675.1. NCBI lineage: Bacteria > Pseudomonadati > Fibrobacterota > Fibrobacteria > Fibrobacterales > Fibrobacteraceae > Hallerella > Hallerella succinigenes. Next base: position 1,447,055 of record NZ_PGEX01000001.1, read on the forward strand.
CAAGTTCAAGTTAAAAGTTCAGGATGACCTCTTCTTCAATGCGACGGCGACTCTTGTATGGCCGATCTTCACCGGTGGCAAGATTTATTCCGCCTACAAGGCTTCGACGGAAAACGTAGAAGCGGAAAAGGCGGCATACAATCTCGTCGAAAACACCGTGATGATGGAAGTCTGCACGCGGTACTTTACCGTGCGCCTCGCCGAAGAAATGGTTTCGCTTCGCACGGAAGCCTACAATACGATTCAGGCGCACGTCGATCAGGCGAAGAAGCTTGAAGAAGGCGGTCAGATCTCTCGAGCCGAGCGTTTGCGCGCTGAAGTCGCTTTTGTCGAAGCGGAAACGGAAAAGGACAATGCGGAACGCGACCTTTCGCTTGCCCGTCTCGCCTTGGCGAATACGCTCGGTGAAAGTGATACCGCTCTCACAACGACCACTTCGATCGTGCCGAAGGAACTTTCGGAAAGCCTTGAAGAATACAAGAAGCGCGCGATTGAAAATTACCCCGGCATGAAACAGCTTGAACAGGCGAAAAAGCGCAGCGAACGAGCCGTGACCGCAGCCCGTGGCGACTACTTCCCGACGATAGCGCTCTTCGGCAAAAAGGAGCTTTACACAAAGGATCTGACGATTCTTGAACCGGAATGGGCCGTGGGCGTTGTCGCCGAATGGAACATTTTCCATGGGGGAGAAACCGCAGGTAAAGTCGCCGAAGCGAAGGCGACTCAGCGCGAAGTCTTGAGCTTGCAGAATCAGGCGGTGCAAAACATTTCGTTGCTCGTCGAAAAGCGTTACCGCGAATATCAACATGCAAAGGGACGTCTTGAGTCGTTGAAGAAAACGGAAGAGCTGGCCAAGGAATCCTTGGAAGATCAGCAGAAGGTTTTTAATGCGGGCATGGGAACAAGCTTGGACGTGGTGGATGCCCAGCTTTCCTTGGAACGCCTTCGCATTGCGATGCTCAAGGCGAATTACGATGCGACGATGGCTTTGGCTGGACTGTTGGAAACCAGCGGTCAGGTAGAAAAGATTCAAGATTATCTGGAGAGTGGAAAATGAAAAAGATTCCCGCTGTTTTGACTTTGGTGATGATTGTCATGCTGCTTGTGGCTGCATTCCTCACGATTCGAAATTTTGCATTGACTCCGCAGCAGGAATATCTGCAAGGTCAGATCGAAGCCCGCCGTGTGATGGTGGCAGGAAAGCTCCCGGGCCGCATCAGTTCGATTGCGGTGCATGAAGGAGACGCCGTGAAGAAGGGCGATATCATCGCCGAAATTTCAAGCCCGGAAGTCGAAGCGAAGAAGATTCAGGCGGAAGGCGCTTACAAGGCGGCAAAGGCCCAGGCGAAGAAGGCTAAAAACGGTGCCCGCTCGGAGCAGATCGATGCCGCGAAGGCAGTGCTTACCCGTGCTGAACAAGCCGCTAGTCTCGCAAAGACGACTTACGAACGTGTGCAAAAGCTCTATGATGAAGGCGTGATTCCGGTGCAGAAACGCGACGAAGCGGAAACCCAGATGAACGCCGCTAACGCTCAGGTGGAAGCGGCCAAGGCTCAGTACACGCAGGCGGTGAACGGTGCCCGTGAAGAAGATAAGGCCGCTGCAAACGCTCTCGTTTTGCAGGCGGACGGTGCGAAGGCAGAAGTCAAGGCTTACCTCGATGAAACCCGCATCATCGCTCCGATTACGGGTGAAGTTACCCTTAAGATTTCAGAAGAAGGGGAAGTCGTGGGTGCAGGTATGCCGGTTGTGGCGATTACCGATTTGAAGGACGCTTGGGCGGTCTTCAATGTGCGTGAAGATGAACTGAAGGACATTCAAAAAGGCAAGGCTTTTGAACTCCAGGTTCCGGCTCTCGACAAGGTGGTTCCGATGGAAGTCTATTACATTGCAAGCGCTGGCAACTATGCGGTTTGGAAGAGCAGCAAGGAAAGCGGAGGCTTTGACCTGAAAACCTTCGAAGTGCGCTTGCGTCCGCAGACTCCGGTGGAAGGACTTCGCCCGGGTATGACTGTTCTTTGGAAACGCAATCTGGAGAAGTAAGTTGCTCCGCAATATTTGGGCAGTTGCTTGGAATGCGTACGCACGGAAGGACCTTCCGACGGTCCTTTTGCTGTTTGTATTCCCGATTGCGCTCTGCACGATGATGGTTTCCATGTTTTCGGCAGAGGCTCCGTACAACCTCCCGGTGGGCATTGTCGCGGAAGGCGGGGGAGAACTTCAGGGAAGAATTTTACGCGCGATTGAAACCACTAAGGCTGCAACGATTACCGTGCGCTGCAAGGACATTTCGGAATGTTCCTCGGCAATGCGCAGTGGGGAAATTCTTGCGTTCGTCTATGTGCCGCATGACTTGGAAGAAAAGGCGATCCGTTACGAGACGCCCGCGGTTACCGTTTATACGAATGGACAGTCCTTGCTCACGAGCAAGGTGATAACGAACGACATCCGTATGGCCGTGGCGACGCAGGGTGCGGTCCTTGTTCAAAATACGATTCAGAACCCGATCGGCGTAGAAGTTCACATTGTGGGAAATCCGACGGGAAATTATGAACATTTTTTGGGCATCGGTCTTGTAATCGCTCTTTTCCATGTGATTGCGATGCTCTTTGGCGCTTACTTCTTTGCGTTTCCGATTCGCGAAAGGGAAGTGGGAACCTGGCTTTCGGCAGCGGGAAATTCGATGATTGCCGCCTATTTGGGAAGGCTCTTGCCCGCCGTATTTGTGCTTGGAACGGAAATGATGAGCGTTCTTTTGCTTGTGCGCATGGGAATGCCTGCGCTAGAACCGATAGACCGTGCGGTGCTTTTTGGCGGTGGCTATTTGATGGTGGCGACGTGCATGGCGCTTGGAGCTTCCTTTGTGGGAATTGTCGGCGAAATGCGCGTTGCGTTGAGTGCGGCGGCGGTTGTTGGCGGGCCTGCTTTTGCGTTTTGCGGTCAAACGTTCCCGGTATTTGCAATGCCATTTGTGATTCGTTGCTGGACGTTTATCCTGCCGATTACGCAGATGATGAAGCTCCAGTCGGCATTCTTCTTTGGGCACTTGGGGATAGAACGCGCGTTCTGGTCGTTTGAAGTTCTCGCGGTGTTTTTTGTATTTTGGTCGCTTGTGGCGATGCTTACGTTGGGAATTCGTTTGCCGAGGGCCTTGCGTAAAGAGGAGGCTGAATTATGTTCCGCATGATCAACCTTCTTTTTAAAGTGGCGCTCACCGAATGGAAAGCTCTCTTAAAGGATCCTGCTGTGATGCTCGTTGTCGTCTTCGGCGTGATCTTCTATTCGTTCTATTATCCGTATCCGTACAAGAACCAGATTGCGGACAAGGCTCCGGCGGCGATTGTGGATTTGGATCATTCCGTGATGTCTCGGCAAATCATTCGTGCGGCTTCCGCGATGCAAGAAGATACGATTGTCGCCATTTATGAAAACGAACTCGAAGCGCAAAAGGCTCTTGCCGACGAAAAGATTTACGGCTACATGAAGATTCCAAAAGGTCTTGAAAGGGATCTGCGGAACGGTCAGAATGTGTCTGTGGGCGTTTACTGCCACGGGGGATTCATTCTTTTGTACGGAAACGTGGCGACGGCTTTTACGACTGCCGCCATGACGGTCGGGGCGACGACACAGGTGAAGCGCATTGTGATGCAGGGACATTCCCTGAACGAAGCGATGGCGATCCGCGATCCGGTGTCGACGCGTTTCTTTAGAATGTTCAACGCTTCGGGCGGCTACGGGATTTATGCGGTGAGTGCCGTGCTGATGATTATTTTACAGCAGACATTACTCGTAGGTGTCGGTGTGATGGGCGGCCCGCGCAAAAACCGTCATTTCAAAGTTTTGAAGGGCGCCGAAGAAACGGAGAGCGCTCCGCTTTTGATCCGCTACTTTGGGCGTTCGCTTGCGTACATTCTGCACTACATGCTTGCTCTTTTCTTCTTTAAGTATGTGATTTATCACGTCTTCGAGTTCCCGGACCGTGGCGATGACGGACTTGTGCTTTTGTTCGGCCTTTTCTTCTTTGGAGCGACGGTGAATATGGGTATGTGGATGGCGCAGTTCTTTAAGCACCGTGAAACGGCGTTGTTCGTATTCGCAAGCGTTCCGATTTTTGTCGTGTTCGCTTCGGGCTTTAGCTGGCCTTCGGGGAATATGCCGCGCTGGATTCAGATGATTGCGTCGTTCATTCCTTCGACGTATGCGATTCCGACGTGGCTCAGTATTCAGAATCTGGGTGCGAACTTCCACGAAGTCGCCCCGAACCTGATCAAGCTTTTTCAGCTTTCCGTGTTCTATCTGTCCCTTGCGCTGATACACGCCAAACGGGATGATCTCCTCGCTCCGATTTTCCACAGGGCGAAGCGTTTCCGTGCACGGTGGCGCTGCAAGGAACTTTAAGGCAGCTTCCAGCTTCGATTATTTCGGACGTTTCATTCCGCAGGCGGGCCCGCAAAGGCTCGCCGGTGGATGTTCCTTTTATAAATGGCTATGTCACAACAAACAGTTGATAAATAGCCATTTTTATAGGGGAGTATCAGAACTCCCCTACAAACTGTTATTTGCAGTTATCTATACTCATTTGGAATTTCGATATGAAATGTCTCACACAATAACTTCACATCATGTGCATCATTTTCATCAAACTCGTATCCCAGATGGAACATTACTTGACTATATGGTTCAATACAGGAAACCTCTATTTCCTCAATTCTTCCTTTACCCGAAAAAGTTTCTACCGGAAAACAATCCCCATCATAAAGAATTTCACCTTCGTCCGTATATTCAAAACAATGCAAATCAATAATTCTGTTTTTCAAATCTTCCCATACAGTATGGTTCAATGTTGTATATTCCATCTTAATCTCATAAAAGCCATTAGCTTTCATTATTTCTATAAAGTTCTGATAATCGTTCTTTTCTACAAGAATGTCAATATCATTATGGGCTCTTGACTGATATCCAAGAAGAGCATCTACACCCCAGCCACCATCAAGAAAGACTTTAATCTCCGCATCTATTGCAAATTGAAGAATCTGTTTTACATCTGTTATATTGACCATCTTATCATCTCCACAAATTCTAATTAGGCGACCAGAGGAACTGCTGGTCTGTTTGATAAATCTCTGCATTTAGCAGTTTTCAATGTTGCCAAAACAAAAGTTAAGAAGATGTTCCTTTTCTCCATGTCGCTTTCTTTGGCGTAATTTACAAGGTTATTCCACACAAGATAGTTGTTCAGATACTTGGTAGAAACACCGTTAAAGCCACGCATAAACCTCTTTAGCTGGCTATGGTAGCTATTGATATGTTGGATATTATAAATGCCTTTCTTGGCTTTGCCAGTCTTTAACTGCACAAGGTCAATACCATTGGCATTTGTAAATCTCACATAGGAGTTCATCTTGTCCGTAACAAGAGTGGAATTGGTCTTAATCCTACCATCATAAATATGATGTAAATCTCTTGTAGAAACTCTACCAGTATTCGTAATCTTGGAGATAGACAAGCCATTCCTATTAACCGCACAAGGAACACATACCTTTTCTTGGGACAAGCCTCTGATATGTGTAGAATGACCACGCTTATGAGCCTTGCGTGGCATAGCAAATGTCTTACTCTTGCTATGATTGCCCTTGTACGAGATGGCGAAAAAAGTTTCGTCAGCCTCAATAATGCCGTCAAGGGTAACATCGTCTGCCATATTCTGAAGTGCATCCAAAATCTTGTGTCTCCAAAGGAATGCGGTGTTTCTGTGAATCCCACAAGCAACAGCAGTCTTACGAATGGATAAGCCATTCATCATACAATCAATGTACTGCTCCCACACGGACAAGTCTTTTCTTGTACCAGACACAATGGAGTTCGTAGCAATCACGAAGGACTTGCCACAATCCTTACATACATATCGCTGTGTGCCATCTTTACGATGACCATTGCGAACCACATGGATACAGCCACAAAGAGGGCATACACGACCATTTGCAAAGCGTTCCTTTGCTACGAAATCTTCAATATTCAAAGACTTTACAAAGGCAGGACTTAAAAGCATTGTTTTAAGGCTTTCCTGCTCTGCGACAGTCAACTTACCGATAATATCTAATGCGTCTTTGATAGTAGGCATATCCAATTACCTCCTTCGGTGGTACTGTTTCTTACTATTATTATACGCTATTTCTCGTCAAAAATCAACCATTTGTTGTGACAGAGCCTTATAAATAAAAAAAGGACTGGCGAATTGCCAGTCCGATTTCCAAAAGACCGTGTGAATTACTTTTTCTTCACAATGACGGCGTCTTGGACCTTTTTGCCCTTGAGCTTTGTCGATCCCTGTTCTTCTTCAAGACGGCGGGAACGGTTCACGAGAGCGTACTGTCCAATGCCCCAGAGGTTCGAGACGATCCAGTAGAGCACAAGGCCCGACGGCATCACGGCGCTGAAGAGGAACATCATGATCGGCATCATCCAGACCATCATCTTCTGCTGGGCCGGGTCCGTCATCGAAGCCATGGACTGCTTCGTCTGGAAGTAAGTCGTAAACACCATGATAATCGGAAGGATTGCGATACCATCCGGCATCACGAACGGAATCGTAATGCCGTTCCAGATTACGTCGGAACGGGAAAGGTCGGTAATCCAGCCCATGAACGGCTGACCGCGGAGTTCAATCGCACGACCGAAGACCATGAAGAGACCGAAGAATACCGGCATCTGAATGAGCATCGGGAGGCAGCCGCCCGTGCAGGATGCCATCGGGTTTACGCCGTTCTTCGCATAGAGTTCCATGATCGCAGCCTGCTTCTTTTGCGGATCGCTGCGGTACTTCACATTGATTTCATCGATCTGCGGTTTGAGCTTGCTCATGCTACGGGTCGAACGGAGCTGCTTCAAGGTGAGCGGCGTCGTAATGGAACGCACGACGATCGTCAAAAGGATGATGCCCACGCCGTAATTCGGAATGATCGAGTAGAAGAACTTGAGAAGCCAGAGCAGGAAGCCGCAGATGGCGACGAACCAGACGTCTGCACCGCACCAGGTCCAGCCGCTCACGATTATCTTTTCAAATCCGAGATCGAAGCTCTTGATTTCGCTCCAACTCAGCGGAAGAATCATAAAGTCGAAGTCGATCGTTTCGTTGTCGTTCATGTAATCGGAAAGCTTGATACGATAAGTTCCCGGATCCTTCGAGTTTTCTTTGTTCGTATCGAAATGTTCAGCCGTCAAAGTGGCTTCGGAAGCTTCCGGATACTTGATCACGGCGGCGACGTACTTGCGGCGCATACCTGCCCAAAGAATCTTGCCATCCTTTTCGTTGAACTTTTCTTTTTCGCGGACCGTTTCGCGTTCCACGTTCACCATGTCGTTGAAGATCACTTCGCTGAAGAAGTATGCGCCACCGCCAAAGCTTTTGCCCTTCGGGAACTCTTCGGTTTCTTTCATACCGCCGTCCCAGATGATTTCATAGTCGTTCGGGCGGAATCCTTCGAACTTCACCGACTGCTGAATCGAAACGCCTTTTTGGGTGAAGCTGTAAATACGAATGACCTTGTTGCCGTTTGGATCGCTAAAGGTAAAGGTCAAAGACTGGTCGCTATCGACGAGAATCTTTTCCGGAGTATTTTCCGGCAGGGCAAAAAGCTGGTTCGAAAGGTCCACGCCGTCGATCTTGAGACCGAGAGCGCCTTTCGCTGTGTCGGCGATAATTTCCGGATAGGCGCCGGTCGAATCCGGGAGAGCCTTGACGATGATGCTCGAAATCTTTGCGCCGAGGTTATCGAAAGTGGCGGTGAAGTGATCGGTTTCGACGGTCACCTTTTTGCGTTCGATCGGCTTCGGAGCTTCGGCGACCTTGGTCGAATCCTTGGCGGAATCGGTGACCGCGACTTCAGCTGGCTTGCTTGCGGCCGGTGCGAGTGTTGCCGGGACGAGCTTTGTCGAATCGAAAGAGGTAAGTTCAGGAACCTGGAGGGAGCCGGAGCGAGCCTTTGCCGTTTGGGCGACTTCTGCCTTGGCTCTTTGGGCCGCAGCCTGTTCTTCGGCGCGACTGGTGGACATTGTCATCGACCAGACGAAAAGACCGACGAGGAGGATGAGACCGATGAGAGTGGAGGGTTTCATTTTCATAGTTTTTCTTTCTTAGGCGGTACCGGGTCGTAACCTCCCCGGCAGAAGGGATTGCAACGTAACACTCGAAAAACTGCAAGATAGAAACCTTTGAAGATTCCGTGTACGCGGATCGCTTCGATTGCATACTCAGAACACGTCGGTGTGAATCTGCAGACACCGTGGAAAAAAAACGGATGAACTTTTCGGTAAATACGAATGGGGAAGATCAGGGCCTCTTCCAGGACGTGCTGGATGCTCATAGCCAGCCCATTTTTTCAAATAGCTTCTCGGCACTGCGGTGCATACGCTTGGAAGTCATTTCCCCTTCTTTGTCTTTGACGATAATCATAGCCCAAACGGGAGCAAGAACGTTTGGAGCCTTCTCGAAGAAGATCGGGCGTAAAATACGACGACAACGGTTCCTGTATACGGCACTGCCATTTTTTTTGCGTGCTAAAAAACAAAAACGACAAACCCCATCCGGGCTTTCGATCCATTGCATCATCAAGGATGGTGAATGAACTCGTTTTCCGTGGTGGGCGATTTGTCGATAATCGGACTCGGATTCGAGTCTAAAAGAGCGGAGACTGGGAATACCTAGCCTTACTTCTTATAGATGGTATCACTGACCGTGAGACGCTTACGGCCCTTAGCGCGGCGACGGCTGAGAACTGCGCGGCCCCAACGATCTTCCATACGAGCGCGGAAGCCATGAGTATTGTGACGCTTGCGGTTGTGCGGCTGGAATGTTCTTTTCATAGTTCTAAACCTTTAGGTAACAATAGGTTACCATTGAAAAAACTTTTTGGAGTCCCAAAAATAACAATATTTCGAAATTTCACAAGGGAAAGGAGCGGCTCTCTCCTACACAACGGGGTGGATTCCTTGTGGATAAATTGTTAAAAATGTGGATTTGTTACAAAAGGCTAGCAAAAGTATGGAAAGTGGCGGATTCTCGACCACAGGGCCGTTTTTTTAAAAAGGTTCTGGGACAAAATCATTGAAAAAATCTTATGCGTTTTTTTATATTTACGCATAAAAATAAAACTCAGATCATCCAAGAGGATAATATGGAATACAAGATTAAGGATATCAACCTGGCTATCGAAGGCCGTAAGGAACTCGATCTCGCCGAAACCGAAATGCCGGGCCTCATGGCTCTCCGCAAGGAATATGAAGGGAAAAAACCGCTCGCTGGAGCTCGCATCATGGGCAGCCTCCACATGACGGTGCAGACCGCTATCCTTATCGAAACTCTCGTTGACCTTGGCGCAGATGTTCGCTGGGTGAGCTGCAACATTTTCAGTACGCAGGATAACGCTGCTGCTGCAGTCGTCGTCGGTAAGAAGGGCTCGGTTGAAAATCCGCAGGGTGTTCCGGTGTTCGCTTGGAAAGGTGAATCCCTTGAAGACTATTGGGAAAATACCGCGCGCGCTCTCGTGTGGCCGGACGGCAAGACCGCCGACTTGATCGTGGACGACGGAGGCGATGCTACGATGCTCGTGACCTGTGGCGCCGAATTTGAAGATGCAGGCAAAGTGCCGGAATTCAACCCGGAAAAGGATTCCGAAGAATGGGGTGCCTTCCTCGCTACCTGCAAGAAGGTGTTCGACAAGGATCCGAAGCAGTGGACCCGCGCGCGAGAAGCTTTGAAGGGAGTTTCCGAAGAAACGACAACCGGTGTTCACCGTCTTTATCAGATGGCTCAGGCCAAACGTCTCAAGTTCCCGGCGATTAACGTGAACGATTCCGTCACTAAGTCCAAGTTCGATAACCTCTACGGCTGCCGTCATTCCTTGATCGATGGAATCAACCGTGCAACGGACGTGATGATGGCTGGCAAGATAGCTGTCGTCTGCGGTTACGGCGATGTGGGTAAGGGCTGCGCGCAGTCCCTCCGCGGTCAGGGCGCCCGCGTGATCATCACCGAAATCGACCCGATCTGCGCTCTCCAGGCTGCCATGGAAGGCTATGAAGTGAAGACCCTCGACGAAGTCGTGAGCATGGCCGACATCTTTGTGACCACCACCGGTAACACCGGCATCATCAGCGCATCACAGATGAGCAAGATGAAGCACCGCGCCATCGTCGGTAACATCGGCCACTTCGACAACGAAATCGACATGGCTGGCCTCAAGAAGGTTCCAGGCATTGTTCGCAACGAAATCAAGCCGCAGTATGATGAATGGATTTTCCCGGATGGCCACAGCATTCTCGTTCTCGCGGAAGGTCGCTTGCTGAACCTCGGCTGCGCTACCGGTCACCCGAGCTTTGTGATGAGTGCAAGCTTCACGAACCAGACGATTGCGCAGGTGGACCTCTGGCTTTCCGCAACGGGCAAGCAGACGGTTTCCGGTCTCAAGTATGAAACCGGTGTCGTGTACACGCTCCCGAAGATCCTCGACGAGAAGGTCGCACGCCTGCACCTTGAAAAACTCGGTGTTCACCTGACGAAGCTTTCTCAGGCCCAGGCCGACTACATCGGCGTGCCTGTGGAAGGTCCGTACAAGGCAGATCACTACAGATATTAGTGATTAGTGGTTGGTGGTTAGTGGTTAGGAATAACTGCCAACCGCGCGATTGTCATCCCGGCCCCAGTGCCGGAATCACCTTTAAAAAATTTCCCCGTGCAATTAAAATGCGCGGGGAGTTTTTTTAGGGCGAAGAATCGACAAAATGTCATTTTATCGCCCTGAAGTCATTCAATTGTCATCTCAAAAATTAATGTTTATCAAGTCATTCAATCATTGAATTGCCGTTTTTTCTTTCCAGCAATAAATTCTCTGATAAGCAGGTATTTTCAATGTTTTATCAACTAGTACCTGTTTTAATGATAACTGTTCTAATTCAACTGATTCTTTTGTACTCATTTCACCCTCTTGCTATATTTGTTAATTCGAATAATCCTCTCAAACCTCTGTCAACAAAAATCCCATGTACATGGGCAGCGTGAGCGTTTCACCGTTGCGACCGACATTGTAGTCGCCCAGTTTCAGGGCTTGTTCCACATGGTATTTTTCTTTGTTCTTGAGCACGGTCCGCATGGATTTGGCATTCCCGTTTCGAGCCTTGCATTCTACCGGCGTACATTTGCCGCGGTAGCGCATGACAAAATCAAGTTCGACTCCGCTGTCCTTATGATAGTAATAAAGCTTGCGTCCCATCTTGCCAAATATGTCGGCAATCAGGTTTTCAAAAATGGCTCCCTTGTAACCAAGCAAGTCGCCGCTCAGAATGCTCGACTGCGTTCCATCTTCGAGCATAGAAATCAGCAGCCCGATATCAGCCATATAAACCTTGAACTCGCTTGGAATCTTGCTGCCGTCTAAAGGCAGTTCTGTCTTTTCAATATTATAGCAACGCCGGATGATTCCCGCGTCCTCGATCCATTGCAGGCTTCCGGCGTAATCACGCCCACGACCGCCCTTCTTTACAACGCTATACGAAAATTTTTTGTATTCACGCGCAAGTTGCGAGGGGATTGATTCAAAGCATTCGCGAATACGCGCCTTGTCCTCTTTCGCGGCATACTTGACCATGTCGGCCTTGTATTCGTCAACAATCCGCTTTTGTATGGCTAGTGCCTTGCCAACTAGCCCGCTTTCTAAAAATGTTGTCACCACTTCCGGCATGCCGCCGACAATCACATACTGGTTGAGCAGTTCCCTGAATCGATCGTGAATCGCTACATCAACAGGCGTTTCACTTTGCAGACATTCCTTGAGGTAATCGAAATGCATCGGCTTGATTCCGTTAGCCCAGAGCCATTCCTCAAAATCCATCGGGAACATTTCGACAATGTGTTCGAAACCCACCGGGATAGATGACTCCTGTTCACCCCCCTTCTCGTCTTTTGTCTTGTAGCCATGCACTCCAAGTAGCGAGCCCGTACACATCACCTCGTATTGACCGTCCAGAAAAAAATACTTGAGGGAACTGCGGGCCAGCGGGCAATCCTGAATTTCGTCAAACACAAAGCACGTTTCATGGGGCACGATTTCTGCCGCAGGGAGCGCTGCAGAAATGCGCATGATGATAGACGCTACGGAAACATTGGGTTCGAAGAATTTCTTGTAATCCGGGTGCTCCCGAAAATCCAGGTACACCACGTGCTTGAAATGACTTTCCGCAAAAGCCCTAATGCTGCTGGTTTTGCCACACTGGCGAACCCCTTTTACCACAAGGGGCTTGTGCTTCGGTTCGTCCAGCCAGTTTTCCAGAATTTGGTCAATTTTTCTCTTAAACACGTTTTCCTGCCCAATTTTTTTATAAACATACACGTTTTCCTGCCCAATTTTCAAGAAAATTGCACATTTTTACAAAAAACTATTTACTGAGTGTTTTTGCGGCATTTGATCAGGCGTTTTACCCCCCACTCCTCAAAAACATTCCACCCACTTGCCGCGGGCGAGGGCGTGAATGGGTCCGGGCATTCGGCTGCCTTCCAGCGCCCAGAACACGAGGTAGCTCGATGCGAGGTCGACCATGTGCATGCAGTACCTGGCAGTCGCGAGGTTGTGCCGTTCGCGGGTTGTTCTTTGTGCCGAAGACGATGCGTTTCATCACAAATTCTTCATTTGTAAACTTAAATTTACCCAAAATGGGGGGTATTATTAAATTTACATTCATTGAGGAAACGTACTTATCCACAAAAATCAGCGATGAGGAAAATAAACATGCCGATGATGCGTGACACTCGAATTGCCTTCCCTTTAGTTTCTCTTGCTTGCGCGGCGGGGCTTGCCGTATTCGGCTGCGGAGGGGATTCCGGCAGCGGTCCTAGCGCTGCTCAAAATGATGTGTGTTCTGTAACCAAGACGACAAATTCGGTTACCGTAAAAACATCTGTCGATGGAGCATCGGTCACTACCGTCTACGTGTTTGACACGGAAGGCAATATGGCGTCTCAAACGACCGTTTCGGATTATTCCGCCATGGGTGACGAGACAACTGCTAAGGCTGTTTGTGAAGCGAACGGTTCCGTGGAAGGCTTTACGGCGACTTTTGAAAATGGCCTGTGCACGGTGGTTCAGAAGGTGGGCCTTTCTGGTTCGCTTGAAGATATTTATGAAGCGCAGAACTCTGCTTGCGAGGCGGCAAATGAAGTGGCGAAATCGTCTAGCAGTTCTATCGGCGGTCTTTTAGGAAAAAGTAGTTCTTCTGCAGAAGAAACGACTTTGACCGAAGTCGATGATTTGGACGCATTGATGGAAATCGAGTGCGCTGACAATGTGCTTGGCAACAAGGTTTTTGTGAAGTCTAAAGAGAAGGATTATATCTGCGCAAGTTATGTAAGCTCGGGCATGTCCTTTACGCTTTGGCTTCCCACGATTGATGACATCAAGAAAGCTCCGACGTGTACTGCGGAACTGATTCTTGGTGACGATGATGCGACCTATTACTCGGAAAAGGACAATGCCGTTTATGCCTGCGTCTTGGATATTACGGATCCTTACAATTATGACGACGCAGAATATGTCTGGAAAAAATATGGCTCATTAGATGTTTCGAGCAGCTCATCGGCGGTCTCGTCTTCTTCTAAAAATTCGAGTGAGGTTTCGTCGAGTTCGGTGGCTGTAGTTTCTTCCTCTTCTGCGACAAAGGAAAAGGTGGTGACTTTTAAGGATGGTATCATTTGGGAACCGTCTTATCAGTCTCGCGCGAGAACGTTCTTTAATACGGTTGATGAATACAACTTCTTGGACAGCAACTCTGCAACTGGCGATAGTTCGGGCTGGTGGTTCAAATATTTGGATGCGGCAGATGGCGGAATTTCGACTGCGGTAGGAATTTTTGGATCTACGGCGCTCGACCTTTCGATTACGCTGGAATATATTAACTGGTATGTCGCTTATGATGGCTCGTATTATTACAACGCTCCGGATCCGTATCCGTATGCGGGCTTTGGATTTAATTGGTCTACCGATGGTGAAAATGAAAGTGTGGATCTTTCGGATTGGACGGGCATTTGCCTGACGTATGAATCGACTAAATCTTTTGAAGTCGCGATTCCGGCTGTGGGCGATGGAGACTTCTCTTATTACTATCCAGTCACTTACAGTTCGTCGCCCAAGACGATCGATATCCCGTTCTCCAGTTTAACGCGTTCTAAATATGCGACGACGAGCTTCTCTAGGTCCAGTGCGCTTAAGAATGCCACAGCTTTGCACATCAAGTATACAAATGACGAAACAAAGGTGGAATGTGACAGAACCTATTATTCGGCAAGTGAATGCCGCTATTACTTCAATTCGTATTCCAATTCCATCCAGATTTATAGAATTGGAAAGTATGGTACTTGCAACGATACCGGAACGATTCTTTAACGATCGTCAAATGTGAAAATGAATGCGTCCGGGCCTGTTTGGCTCGGACATTTTTTGATTGGGGTGTTAGCTAGAAAATATTCATTAACAGCCAAATCTTCCTATGATTTTATTCAGTATTTAGACACTAGCAGTTTGACTGAAAATGCTTTAAAATCTGTGCAAAGATACGAGTCCATTGCTGAGTGTCCTAGCCGAGCTAAAAGAACTTGATAAAATTAAGTGCTATTGCCGATTCCAATGCCTCATCGTATCCGTCGTTGACGCCTCCATCGTGGAGGCCCCGCGCCAGCGTGCACGACAGCAACGTATACGGCAAGCTCGCCAAGGGCGACAAGAACGAAATGAAGTGTGCCCAGCCCGCGTAGCGGCGGCCCTCCGGGGCAAACACCGGGCGGAAACGCCCGGGAACCGGGGTCGAAAAGACCCGTCGAACGGCTAAGTTACGAATCAATCGACATTAAAATGCCGGAATGACGGCGTTCTATGCTATTTTTAGGGGTGGCCTTAAGATAAACGCCTATGAAAAAATCCTCCTGATGGCGATTTGCCTTTTTCTTCTCTTGCCTTTCGGAATCCAGTTCAAGAAAAGCTTGGACGAAAACAAGAAAATTGAAATCCACAACCAACGCGTGAAAAATGCACAGGAATGTATGGATGTCAGACAATGGAAATGCGCCGAAAATTCCTCCTGCAAAAATCCAGACAGCTGATCCGCGAAAATCAAGAGCTGGGCATTGAAAATTCGGGACATTTCCGTTTGGAATTCGAAGGCAACCCGACACGGATGGATGTGATGGAAGCCCTTTCCGTTTTGGAAGTCGCCTAAAAGCCCGGAATACCAGGGAATCGGTTTGCGCCCCGATTTGATTCTTTTTGGGGGCGACTTGGCGGACATTTCCGATTCGGCGCTGGATGCCGCCGGTTACGATTCGCTGTTTCGCCGGTTGACTTCCGCAGCTAAAGCGGGGGCATTCGCCGTCGTGGGAAATCACGAAGCCTTTATGGAAAGAAACGGTTCGAATCCCGTGCAATGGATGCAAAAAAACGGCATGGCCGTTCTAAACGACGAAACGGTTTGCACGCCTCTCGCCTGCATAACGGGCAGGACGGATTTTCAAATGGCGCGCGCCCGCGACATTCCCCGGAAAAATCTGGAGGAGATGCTCCCCACGGATACGAGCCTTCCCTGGATTTTGCTAGACCATCAACCCAGAGGGATTGAAAAAGATTATTCCGGAGCGCTTCCGGACTTGGCGCTTTCCGGACACACCCACAACGGGCAATTTTTCCCGGGAACGGCGATTATCCACCTCGTGTGGGAACATGCTTACGGGCCGGGAAAACTCGACGGCATCCCGTGGCTAGTTTCCTCGGGTTTGGGTTCCTGGGGGCCGCCCGTGCGCATCGGCAGCGATACCGAATTCTGGATAATCCGATTCCAAGCGGAAAGCGATTGATTATTCCATCAAATCCCGGTGGATTTTCGCTGCGGTTTCACGCCCGGTGCGAATGGCAAGCACGACCGTTTTAGGGCCATACAGGGCGTCTCCGCCGACATAAACTTTCTTTTTGGATTCTTCGCTGGCGGATTCCAGCACATCCGGTGCCGTTTTGCTGCCAATCGCCATCACGACCGTATCGCAGTCGATGACCTCCGACGCGCCTTCTACTTTAACCGGAGTCGGGCGGCCTTTTTCATCCGGCTCGCCCAAAGTGAACACGTCCAGTCTGGCGCCCTTCACTCGCCCTTCTTCATCGGCAATCAATTCGCAGGGGTTGCGGAGTTCCACAATTTGCACCCCCTCGCTTGTCGCATCGAGAACCTCCGCACGGCAGGCCGGCATTTCATTCCGGGTGCGGCGATAGACCAAACGAACCGTTTCCGCTCCCAGACGATACGCCATGCGGGTCGCATCCATCGCCACATTGCCGCCACCGACGACAATGACGTTCTTGCCGGAAGAGAGCTCCGCCCCGCGATTCGCCCGTTCCAAATAATCCTTGGCGTTGAATACGCCTTTTAAATCGATTCCCGGAATTTTGGGAACCGAGGGGACGCTCGCCCCGTTTGCGACAAAAATCGCATCGAATCCTTGCAGCAAAAGCTCGTCTATCGAAACATCCTTGCCCACATGGACTTTGGTATGGCAAACAACGCCCATCTGTTGAAGCGTCGCAATTTCATAATCCAGAATTTTCTTGGGAAGTCGGAATTCCGGGATACCGTAGCGCAGGACTCCGCCGAGCAAATCGTATTCCTCAAAAATTTCCACCTGATGCCCGTAAGCCCGCAAATCAATTGCCGCTCCGATTCCCGCAGGCCCCGAACCGACAATTGCGATTTTCTTGCCGGAGCTTTCTCCGACCGGAATCGGTTTTTTGCCTCCCAAATGCTCGCGCTCGTAATCCGCGCAAAAACGTTCCATATTCCCAAGATGTACGCCCTTTGCGGGATCTTTCAAGAGTTTTCCCAACGTGCAATTGGACTGGCACTGGCGTTCATGCGGACAGACGCGGCTGCAAATCGACGGGATAAGCGAAGTCCGCCGGATAATATCGATGGCACCCTGAAAATCGCCCGCCGCCACCCGTTCCAGGTATTCCGGAATCGGCATTCCTATCGGGCAAGCCGGAGTGCAAGTCGGCTTCTTGCATTTCAAACAACGGTTCGCTTCCAAGCGGGCCTGGGCTTCGGTAAACCCCAACGAGGATTCGTCCATGGAAGTCCGGCGGGAAATCGGATCCAGCTCCGCAGCTTCCTGCGGAGAAATCGTTCTCTTTTCTTTCACGGTCACTTCAGGGAGCCGGGCGAGTTGCGCAAGTTCCTCTTTGGCCGCCATATCCAATGCGACGATATTTTCCATAAATGGCCTTTTCCAAACGCTAAAACAACGAAAATGTATCGGTTTAAAAAATATAAAAATAGACGGAAATCCGGGATATGCGTGATGAGAGGTTCGTGGCTAGCGGGAAAAATCCCCCTTTTAAAACAGCGTGAGGCACGCGAAAGGTTTCGCAGATTCTGCGAAAGTGCGCAGCACCGACCGGAGGGTAGCCTGTAGCACGCCGACAGCCGATGGCTGGCACGCCCAGGAATTCAACGACGTTATTGCATTTCCGTCCAATAAACCCATGTAAAAACCGCCTCGGCCAACTTTTTTAACTAAAATTCATTTATAAATAAATCAAAATTCATTTATATATAATAAATTGCTTGCAAGTCAGAGACATCCTTTAAAAATACTTTTCCATTAACTAGTGTATCTCCACTTTTTGAACATCGGTTAATTTATGCACCTTACCAAAATAATCCCTTTTTCTCGGTAGCCGCTTTTGCCGAAGACGGTCTCTATGTTTCCGCGCACAGCCAGACCGTTTGGCAGACTCGCGAAATCGAAACGGATGCACTGGGAGATTACGAGGGAGAATCCTTCGTGCCTTTCATGCCCAGCTTCCTGGTGAACTGGCACCACAAGCAATTCGCGATTTCCGGCGGCTTTTTCATTATCGGTGGCGGCGGCGAAGCGAAATTCAACGACGGCCTTCCCATGATAGATCAATTTATTTCGGGCACCCGCGCTTTGCCGAATGGAAAAAGCGGTAATCGGCACTAATCGCAGTCGAGGCAAATCCACTCCACAATTCCCGAACCGTAATTATTGAATCGTTCCCGGGTGTATTTTTCGATATCGATTAAAAAGCCGACCGTGCCCGCGTTCTTGGTGCAACAACCATCGCAATCGCTGTCGGAGCACATATCGTAAACGACGGCGTCGACCGTGTAACCGTTTCGGCGAAGGCGGAATGTTTTCAATTTGTAAATGTCCCAATCCTTTTCATGGACGGCGATAATATTGTGTTCTCGAACCCATTCTTCCGTTTGCTGCTCTTCGAGGCCGGCAAACCAGCCAGCCCAAGTGCAACCGTTGTATTCAATACATTCTTCGCTCTCCGGAGCCGGATAGGATTCATACCACGTCAGCTTTGCACGATTCCACAATGTATCTTCAGCAAAAGAGGTGCTAGACGAGGATTCGGGAATCACAACACTCGCCGAATCGCTGGAACTGGATTCCACATACTTGTTTTCGTTGGCATTGCTAGAATTGTCGTCGCTGCAGCAGACCCAAAACGCACTTACCGACAATAGAGCGAGAATTTGAATGGATTTTAGAAATAATCTAGACTTCATGTATTTCAATATAACACCTAGAGACACTAGTGTCCTCTAAGAATTTAACATAAAAAGAGAAATTCCCAGAATCTGGAGAATTTCGTACAGGGGGGGGCAATTTCATGTCGTGGTGGACAATCGCGACGAGGCAATAGGTGATGATGGCGCTACATGGATCTGAATCTTCACGGAATTTTCCGACGTGCCCCAGAACTTCTTGATTTTCAGGTGCTGTTTTAGCCACTTGAAGAACAGCTCCACCAGCCAGCGATTCTTGTAGAGTTCGGCCACGCGGCTTGTCATAGAGTTTCTTCTGGCCCTAATGATAAAGAAACAGCCCAAGGAATCAATCAGCGCATGACGCCCGAAATCATTGTAGGCCCTGTCAAATACGTAATAGGAACTTGTCTCGTAGGGGATGAAGTCCACTACCGTTTACGTCGTTCACCTTGGCCTCCGTAATCAACAGGAACGAGGGAACTTGAGTTTCGACATCAAGAAGCGTATGGACTGTGACGCCGCCCTTTGTCAAGCGAAACTTCGCCCACTCAAACAGTTCCAGACAGAGGTCTATAGTCGTCGAGTCAAACGCATAGACATGTCCCCCGAACCCGAAAATTTTCTTTGCCCGTTTTTTGCGGGCGAGTTCAATCATGTAATAGGCGAAATCCTCGAAGATACGGAAATCCCTGTTCTCGTTAGCCTTCGCCAGGTTGCTTCTGGTTACATGACGAGCGACACCGAGATGGTAGCATTTTGAGCGGTGCGCATCAAAAGCGACAATCAGGGCGCGCAGCCCATCGCGATTGGAAAGTTGCTTCATTTTTTAGTGGACAGCAGTGAATTTACATAAAATAGGAGGGGATTTTAAATTTGCAATGGTTCTTTAACGATCGTCAAATGTGAAAATGAATGTGTCCGGGCCTGTTTGGCTCGGACGTTTTTTGATTGGGGTGTTAGCTAGATTGGTCAGAGATTTTGACTAGAATTTGAATGTCTAGTAATTTTTCCCAATCGGTGCGAGTCCTTTGATCGCTAGGGATGCTCCAAAAATGATTCCATATTTGATGGTTTTTGGATTTAATTTGTTCAGCTTTTTCATCGGAGATAATTTTGTTCTCGACGTAGTACATGCTTGCTCCTTTCTGCGTACATGCGAATTGGTTATTTGTGAATAACGCAGATATTTTGGTTGATATGTGTCATTAATATAACACATTTCTACTCTGCAAGTCAATGGGCTTCCAACTTTTTAATTGTCATTTTTTGCGACGGATAAAAAATTATATTCATGTAAGAGCGTTTTATACACACAAGCGATATTGTTTTTATGCCAGGTCTTTTTACGGAAGCGACACGCGTTCAACTGACTGCGATTCAACATTTGGCTCGCATCGGCTATACGTATTTGGGAAAAATTCCGGAGTCTGACGCAACGCCGGCGATTCCCTACGACCCAGAGACGAACATCCTTGTGGACATTTTTGCGGAGCAGTTCAAGAAGCTGAATCCGGCTGCGACTGTTTCTGCGCAGAGCGTACTTTCGGACATTCAGAAGGAACTGGATGACGACGATTTGGGCCAGCAGTTCTACAAGCGCTTGACTAGCTATTCTCCACTTCGCCTGGTCGATTTTGAACACCCGGAAAACAACACGTACCATTGCACGGCGGAATTCACTTGCAAGAACGGCGATGAAAGCTTCCGCCCCGACATTACGTTGTTCATCAACGGGCTCCCGCTCGTGTTTATCGAGGTTAAGAAGCCGAATAACGTAGGCGGCATGGTGGCCGAAAGCAAGCGGATGAACGATGAGCGGTTCCCGAAGAAAAAGTTCCGCCGCTTTATCAACATCACGCAGTTGATGATTTTCTCCAACAACATGGAGTACGATGCCAAGGGCGGTGTTGTTCCGATTGAAGGCGTGTTCTATTGCACGGCAGCGAAAAACGAAGCGCGTTTCAACTGCTTCAGGGAAGAGAACCCCAAGCGTGCGGCAATCGCGCCGTTCCACGCCAATTATCCTTATTTGCCGATTCCTGCGGATCTCGAAAAGAGAGTCCTGATGGATTTCAATGTTCCGGTCTTGAAAGAGAATCCGGAATACAAAACGAATCTAGACATCAACACGCCCACGAACCGCGTGCTTACTTCGATGGTGAGCCCGGAGCGTTTGCTCTTTTTGCTCAAGTATGGCATCGCTTACTTGCATGTTGAAAAGGAGAAGGACGGCCAAATCGAGAGCCGCCACGAAAAACACATCATGCGTTACCAGCAATTTTTTGCGGCCATGATTATCCGTGAAAAACTGGCAGCGGGGGCGACATCCGGCATTGTATGGCATACGCAGGGTTCGGGCAAGACGGCGCTTTCTTTCCACTTGAGCAAAGTCCTCAAGGACTATTACGCCAAGCAGAACAAAGTCGCGAAATTCTACTTTATTGTGGACCGTCTGGATTTGCTGGAGCAGGCGACCGAAGAATTGAGCAATCGCGGCCTCAAGGTGACAACGGCAAATTCCCGCACGGAACTCATGGAGCAGTTCCGCACGCAGCAGGCCTTGCAGGGCAACGCCGGTGTCGATGAAATTACTGTGGTGAATATCCAGAAGTTTGAAAATGACACCGAGAAAGTGGAAATCCCGAATTACGCCACGAATTTGCAACGCGTGTTCATTATGGACGAAGCGCATCGTGGTTACAAGCCGGGCGGATGCTTCCTTTCGAACCTTTTCAATGCCGACAAGAATGCCATCAAGATTGCACTTACCGGCACACCGCTCATCGGGAGTGAAAAGGCGAGCTGCAAGGTCTTTGGCGATTACTTCCACACGTATTATTACGACCGTTCCATTCAAGACGGCTACACGTTAAAGATTATCCGCGAAGATATCGAAACCAGTTACCGCAAAAAGCTGAACGATGCTTACGAAAGCGTGCAGAAACTGGTGGAGAAGGGTTCTGTCTCGAAGGACATGATTATTCGGCACCCCACATACGTGAAGGCGCTGCTCCGCTACATCATCAATGATTTGGCGAAGTTCCGTGCCATGCAGGGCGACAACGACCTTGGCGGCATGATTATTGCAGAATCTTCGGAACAGGCGCGAAACTTGTACAAGTTCTTCAACGAGATTCAGGACGAACTCAATGAAAACCGCATCCAGAAAATTAACTTGAAAGCGGGATTGATTCTCTTCGATAGCGACGACAAGGAAACCCGCAAGCAGATTATCAACGATTTCAAGAAGAATTACACGATTGATGTTCTGATTGTCTTCAACATGTTGCTGACGGGCTTTGACGCACCGCGCCTTAAGCGTTTGTATTTCGGTCGCAAAATCGAAGATCATAATTTGTTGCAGGCAATTACACGCGTGAATCGCCCGTACAAGAATATGAAACGCGGATTCCTGATTGACTTTGCCGACATCAAGAAAAATTTCGACGAGACCAATGCCGCGTATTTGCAGGAATTGAACCGCTACAACGATGCCGATACTGACTCAGACGATAACTTGCCCGACATGTACAATCAAGTCATGGAAGACAAGGAAGCCCTTATCAATCACATGAAGGTGGCACGTCAGGCTCTGTTCAGTTACACCACCGACAACGCGGAAGTTTTCTCTACGGAGATTTCTAGCCTTGAAGACAAGAAGGTTTTGATTGAACTGCGCAAGGCGTTGGAACTCGCCAAGGACGCGTTGAACCTTGTGCGTACTTTCGGTGACGACGCCCTTAAAAAGGACTTTGAAAAGCTGAACATCGAAAAGTTGCCGCTTATGCTTTCGGAAGTGAACCACCGCATTGCGATGATTAACCAGAAAGAGGCATGGACCAATAGCGAAGTGACTCAGTTTGCAGTGAACGAAGCCATGATGAACATCGAGTTCAACTTTAGCTGCATTGGCACGGAAGAACTGAAAATCATCGACAATGGTACGGAACTGCGAGAAAAATACAAGCGCGCACTTCGCGGATTCCTGGATAACTTCGATCACGAAGACCCTGTATTTGTTGAACTAGAACAGGAGTTCAAGCGCATCTTTGACAAGCATGGCTTTACCCCGGAAAATCTTGCCGTTTATAACGAGCAGAACCAGGCGATGAACGACATCCTGAAACGCCTCGAAGATCTTCGCAAATCAAACGACGCCCTTTTGCGCAAGTACAACGGCGACACGAAATTTGCCTACGTTCACAAGCGCATCCGCGAAGAGAACAAGGCCCGCGAACCCAAGCACCAGGCACCGATTATCTCGAAGTTTGACGAAGAAATCGTGCAGGCGCTCTTGACCATCAAGGGAACGATTGACGCGAAGGTTTTCGACCGCAACGACATTCTGAAGCAGGACGCCTACTTCGGCAAAACCGTGATGAAAGAAATTGCAGATGGGCTCGCGCAATTCCCGCAAATCAAGCCCGAAATGCCCGATTACCTGTTTATCCAGCAGCGCATCGCCAAGCAGTATATAAACCAGTATAACGCCTATTATGGAAATTAGAATGCTATAAAATAAGGAGCCACACGGATTCGATTTTCCTAACGGAAAATCAAGGAAAATGTATGATAATTAACGAGAAAGAAACGGGAAATATAATAAAGGCTTGTTTTGAAGTCCATAATGAATTAGGTCATGGATTTCTTGAAGCCGTATATCAAGAAGCGTTGGAAGAAGAATTTAAATTGCAAGGCATCCCGTATGAGAGAGAAAAACTGCTCCCTGTATTTTACAAAGGAAAAGCTCTTAAGAAAGAGTATTATGCGGATTTCATCTGCTATGATAAAATAATTGTTGAATTAAAATCTGTGAGTGTTTTGTCTAAGCCACATAAGGCTCAGGTGCTAAATTATTTGAATGCAGCAAAAAAGGATATCGGATTGTTGGTAAATTTTGGTGAAACATCGTTAAAATGGGAAAGGATAACGAATTTTAAAAAGGAAAATTAATCAGGAAAATCGTTAGATTTTCCAAATCCGTGTGGCCAAAAGAAAGGATTTAAAGATGACGATAGATGAAATCAAGCAGGGGGAATCCGACACCCTTGAATTCAAAAGAGAGATGCCTTCGAAAGACTCGAAGCTTTTGAAAACTATTGTCGCCTTTTCTAACGGCAGGGGCGGTCGGATTGTATTTGGTGTTGACAACAGAACGCTTGACATTGTTGGAATTGAAGCCAGCAAAGTTTTTAAGTTTATGGACGGTCTTGCGAACATGATTAGCGATGCAATTTATCCGCAGGTTAATCCGCGTATCACGTTTGAAACCATAGATGACAAGACCATTGTAATCGCTGATATTTTGCCCGGTCAAAACCAGCCGTATTGCCTTAAAGCCGAAGGTAGCCTTGATGGTGTATATATCCGCGTGGCCGCTACCACAAGAAAAGCAGAACGGGAGAAAATAAGGGAACTGGTTCTTTTAGGCGAAGGGAAATCATACGACAAGCTTTTCGAAAGGCATGCCCCCGCGAGTGAACAGGCTATAAAGAATCTTTGCAAAGTCATCGAGCAGTATAGCCATAAACGCTTTGTTCGGCTTGAAAACATGCTTGGATGGGGACTCCTTAAAGAGGAAAGTGGCAAATTATTTCCCTCTATTGCCTTTAGGCTGTTGGCTGAAAACGACCTGCATTTTGCCCGTATCCAGTGCGGACTTTTCAAGGGAACTGACAAAGTATATTTTCTCGACCGCAAGGAATTTGACGGCCCGCTTAACGAACAAATCGATAACGCTTACAACTTTATTTTGCAGCATATAAACATCGGTGCCGAAATTAAGGGTTTGTATCGCAAAGATGTCCCGGAAATTCCCACTGAAGTAATTCGTGAACTCATCGTAAATGCTGTGATGCACAGAAATTATCTGGCTCATTCGAATATTCAGGTTTGCATTTTTGACGATCGTATCGAAATTACGAATCCGGGCGGTCTTTATGGCGGATTGACCCTTGAAAAGATGCTGTCGGGAATTTCGAGCATCCGAAACGAACTGATTGCCGATATTTTCTTGAAGATGGGAATCGTTGAAAAATGGGGGACTGGAGTAAAGCGAGTCAGGGAACTCTGCAAGGAAAATGGCTTGGCCGATGTTGAATATTCTGCGGATGAAGACTTCTTTACCGTTGTAATTCGCAGACGCAAAAAGTTCCCCAAAAGTTCCCCGAAAGTTCCCCGAAAGTTCCCCGAAAGAATTCACCCAAAAAGTTCCCCAGAACTCCCCGAAACACTATCCGAAGGGGCTGTGAAAACATTTAAGGAATTAAAAAAGAATCCCAGTGCGTCTTCTACAGAAATCGGCAAAATTATTGGCCTTACTTCAAGGGCCGTGAAGAAACATTTCGCGATTCTTAAGGAACACGGCTTAATTGAGTATGTTGGCAGCCAGAAGGGCGGCCACTGGATTATAAAGGATGGTAAATAATACCATGAACATCAAAGACAAGACCATTGCCCTTATCGACTCCCTCAAGGCCACTTGCCAAACGTATGGCATGGGCAATGACGGCAACGAATACAAGATTATCACCCAGGTGTTTTTGTATAAGTTTATGGCCGACAAGTTCGGCTACGAACTCAAGAAAATCAATGACCCTTGTTTGAAGGCCCTCAAAAAATCTGACAAGTGGGAAGAGGAATACGCGAAACTCTCCAAGGCCGACCGCGAAAAGGTGAGCCTCTTCTTGCCGCCCGAAGTCCCGGTGTTCAAGCCCGACTACCTGATTGCAAACCTCTGGAACAAGCAGGCCAAGGGCGATTTCGACGTCATCTTTGACGAGACCATGGTCGCCATCGCGAAGGACAACCTGGACGTATTCTACACCAAGACCGCGCAAGAAACGAAAATTCCCATCTTCGAAAAGCTCACCATCTTTGTGACCGACGACGCCCAGCGTGCAAACTTCGCCCGCGCCCTTGTCGATAAACTCGTGAACTTCAGCTTCGAAGACGCCTTTGCCGAACATTACGACTTTTTCTCGGACATCTTTGAATACCTGCTCAAGGACTACAACACCGCAGGCGGCGGCAAGTACGCCGAATATTACACCCCCAAGGCCATCGCGAAAATCATGGCCCGCCTCTTGGTGGGCGATGGCGCCGACCTGCACAACGTAGAATGCTACGACCCCAGCGCAGGCACCGGCACCTTGCTCATGGCGCTCAGCCATCAGATTGGCGAAGACCGCTGCACCATCTTTGCGCAAGACATCTCGCAGCGCAGTAACAAGATGCTCAAGCTGAACCTGCTGCTGAACGGACTCGTTTCGAGCCTCGATCACGCCGTGCAGGGCGACACCCTCCTGGAACCCTACCACAAGAGCGACGACGGCAAGAGCCTCAAGCAGTTCGATTACGTGGTGAGCAATCCGCCCTTCAAGATGGATTTCAGCGACACACGCGACGACATCGAAAAGAAATGGAATGCCCGTTTTTGGGCTGGCGTGCCTAAAGTCCCGAACAAGAAAAAGGAGAGCATGGCTATCTACACCTGCTTTATCCAGCACGTGGTAAACAGCATCAAGGCAGGCGGCAAGGGCGCCATCGTAATCCCCACCGGGTTCATCACCGCGAAATCCGGCATCGAGCACAAAATCCTCGAACGCATCGTTGACGAACACATCGTCTATGGCGTGGTCAGCATGCCGAGCAACGTATTCGCGAACACCGGCACCAACGTGAGCGTGCTCTTCTTCGACAAGACCCGCAAAAAGACCGACAACGACAAAGTCACACTCGTTGACGCAAGCAAACTCGGCAAGGAATACAAGGACGCGAACGGCCTCAAGAAAGTCCGCCTCGAAGATGACGAAATCGAGAAAATCGTGACCACCTTCCGCAGGGCCAAAGCCGTCGAAGACTTCAGCGTAGTCGTGACCTACAGCGAAGTCAAGGAAAAAGGCTACAGCCTGAGCGCCGGCCAGTATTTCGACATCAAGATAGACTACGTGGATATCACCGAGGACGAATTCAACGCCCAGATGAAAGCCGACACCGAAGAACTCGCCGCCATGTTCGCCGAAAGCCACAAACTCGAAAAGGAAATCCAGAAACAGTTGAGCAACCTGAAATTTGTAAAGTAAAATCTTGATATTAGGCCTTTTATTATGTATATTTATGAACAAGAAAACCCTGCACGCCTCTTTGCAATGCGCAACCAGCGGGGTTCTTTTTTTTAGGGGAGGGTTAGGTGTCGCTAATTGCTTACAACAAACCTCCCTTGTCGTTGCAGGATCAGGCGAGACTTTTGATTTCCAGAGGACTTCAAGGAATTACGGAGTCGGAACTTGTACAGGTCCTTTCAAATATCAGTTATTACCGCCTGCGTGGATATACATATCCATATCAGAATAATGCCGTGCCGGGGAGCCCATTCCTTACTGGGGTCTGTTGGGCTTATATCAAGAACGATTACGAGTTTGATGCGGGTCTAAGGACCATTGTTTCGGAGGCTTTATCTTACATTGAAATAGCTGTTCGCACACAGATGGAATATCATCTTTCGTTATCCCATGGTTCGCGCTGGTATGAAGATTCGGCCCTGTGCAATAGCCAGAATATTTTCCGGGACAACTTGGACGAACTGCGTAAGCACTGGAACCGTTCGCGGGAGGTTTTTAAGGAGCATTATCTAAACAAATATGATTCCTCTGTTTCGCCGCCTGCATGGATGATTTTTGAAACGACCACTTTTGGTACTGTATCAAAGACCTTCTCTAACCTCAAAAACAACATTCCCGCCAAAACCGCCGTGGCCCAATATTTTGGATTCAGCCGCAATACCATGCGTGTCCTGGTAAGCTGGTTTCAGCATTTAAACCTTGTCCGTAACATTTGTGCCCATTATTCGCGACTTTTCACTAGAAGTTTTATCGTGCGACCGATGATACCGACTCACAGGCCTACAAAATGGGTTGATAGCATTCCACGACAGGACCGGATTTATTTTTCTTTGTGTATCATTACAAAGTTGTTGGATAGTTGTGCGCCAAATTATCAGTTCAAGGAAAAATTGAAAGAACTGATGAAAAAAGTTCGTCGTGATCAGCTGCCTTCATTGGGATTCCCAGAGAACTGGCGAGAACAGGATTTATTTACATAAAGAGGAAATTGAAGTTATTGATGCCACACGGATGCGATTTCCCTAACGGAAAATCAAGGAGAATTGATAACAACGTCATTGCGAGGACCCTGTAAGGGGACGAAGCAATCTAAGTGAATGTTTAATTAAAGATGGGAATAAATATGAGTTTGGAAAAAGAAATCAAACTGGGTGAAAGCCGGACCTTGGAGTTCAAACAGGAACTCCCTAGGGAATCCCACAAGTGGCTGAAGACAATCGTCGCCTTTGCAAATGGTGCCGGTGGCAGGTTTGTTGTAGGCGTCAATGATGAACGACAGGTTGTCGGCCTGCCCGCCCATGCGGACATTTTTAAACTCAAGGACTCAATCGCAGATGCCATTGCTCAGGCCTGCAACCCGCAAATTGTATTCGACATCTATCAGGAATCGGTAAATGACCGCGTTGTCTTGGTAGCGGAAGTTTTTCCTGGTAATAGCACGCCTTATTATCTCAAAAAACTTGGTATTGAAAGCGGGACATTTATTCGCCTTGGAGCCACGACCCGATTGGCCGATGCCAACACGCTGTTTGAACTGAATTTAAAGAAACAGCGCCGCTATTATGATGAACTCCCTCGTGCAGAACTGAAAGTATCCAGAAGGGATGTGCAGCGACTGTGCCGGAATTTTGAAAGTCATAGCGGAAAAAGGATTCCCAAGGATTTTCTTTTCAATACGGGCCTACTCCGTGAAGACGGCGGGTCTTTGGTTGCCACTAATGCCTATGCGATTTTTGCAGGAATCCCTGATTTCTTTTGCAAGATTCAATGTGCTCGTTTCCGCGGAAAGGACCGGGTTGAATTTTTAGACAAGAAGGACTTTGAAGGCCCCTTGCTGGATCAAGTTGACGGAGCGTTTAAGTTTGTACAAACTTATCTCAAGACGATTGTCAAGTTTGAAGGACTTTACCGTCGGGAATCTTGCGAATTGCCGGAGAAGGCTTTGCGTGAACTAATCTTAAATGCGGTTATCCACCGCAATTACATGATGAGTTCCTGCGTGCAAGTCGCGGTTTACGATGACCGCGTGGAGATTTCGTCACCTGGGGCCTTGTATGGAACGCTGACTCTGGAAGAGGCTCTTTCTGGACGGTCTTCTATTCGGAATAAACTCCTGGCATCGGTCTGCGAAAAACTGGGCGTGGTCGAAGGTTGGGGAACTGGACTCAAAAAGATTATTGATACTTGCAAGGAACTCAAGATCCGACCGCCCGAATTCCTTGAAATCGGTGATTTGCTTAGGGTCAACTTTTATAGGGCAAAAATGAGTGACCCTAATAATGACACAATAAATGACACAATAAATGACACAATAAATGATACAATAAATGACACAATAAAAACGACCAAATCGGAATCAAAGGTTTTAAAGCAGATTGAAAAAAATAATGAAATTACACGTGAACAATTGGTTGCAAATACAAACCTTTCTGATAGTACCGTTGCCAGGGCACTCAAAACTTTGCAGGAAAAAGGAATTATTGAACGAGAAGGAAGCAAGAAAATAGGCTTTTGGAAAATTCTCAATCAAGGAAAATAGATGACAGTGTTGATCAGAACGCTATAGCCACACGGATTCGATTTTCCTAACGGAAAATCAAGGAATATGTATGATAATTAACGAAAACGAAACGGGAAATATAATAAAGGCTTGTTTTGAAGTCCATAATGAATTAGGTCATGGATTCCTTGAAGCCGTGTATCAAGAAGCCTTGGAAGAAGAGTTTAAAATGCAAGGTATCCCGTATGAGAGAGAAAAACTGCTCCCTGTATTTTATAAGGGAAAACCGCTGAAGAAAGAATACTATGCGGATTTCATCTGTTATGACAAAATAATCGTTGAACTAAAATCAGTGAGTGTATTGTCGAAACCGCACAAAGCTCAAGTATTGAATTATTTGAACGCTGCAAAAAAAGATGTTGGATTGTTGGTGAACTTTGGGGAAACCTCGTTAAAATGGGAACGTATAACGAATTTCAAAAAGGAAAATTAACCAAGAAATTGCGTTAGCAATTTCGAATCCGTGTGGCAATAAAAAAGAATCTTGGTGAACTTGAATATGGAATTGAAAGAGTATAAATTAGGTGATTTGATTGAAGTGACTCGTGGCATGAGTTTGCCTGGGGAGTTCTATTCTACAGAAGGCGAATACATTCGCTTGACATGTGGAAACTTCGACTATGTGAATAATTCCTTTAAGGAAAATAAATCAAAAGACGATTTATATTATGTTGGAAAGATAAAGCCTGAATTTATAATGGAAAAGGGTGATATTATTACTCCGTTGACCGAACAGGCTATTGGATTGCTTGGATCTACGGCGATTATCCCTGAAAGCGGTAAGTATATTCAGAGCCAGGATGTGGCAAAGGTTACTTGCAAAAAAGGAATGATTGACCATGATTTTGCGTATTATTTAATTCCTTCTAAATGCGTAAAGGAACAACTTAGTGCTGCCGCTCAGCAAACAAAAATTCGTCATACATCTCCAGATGCGATAAAGGCATGCAAAGTATTTGTTCCTCCATTATCAGAGCAAAAGAAAATCGCTGCTGTTCTTTCCGCATTAGACGACAAAATCGCCCTGAACAAAAAAATGAACCAGAAACTTGAAGCAATGGCAAAACGCCTATACGACTACTGGTTCGTCCAATACGACTTCCCCGACAAAAACGGCCTCCCCTACAAAACCACCGGCGGACCCATGACCTACAACCCAACCCTCAAACGCGAAATCCCTGTGGGTTGGGAAGTGGTTCGCTTGGGAGATTTGTTTAAGACTAATCGTGGCGTTTCTTATAGCACTCCGACATTAGGTGCTGAAGGCGACGGCGTTCCCATGATAAATTTGGCATCGTTTTCTCCTAATGAATCCTATAATGAAAAGGGGATCAAATACTATAAAGGCGAATATACCGATGAAAAGGTGCTGAAACCATTTGATTTTGTCATGTGTAATACCCAGCAAACGGCAATAGATCCGCAAAAGGATATTATCGGTAGGTCTATGCTTGTGCCTGATATCTTTGATGGCGACATTGTATCTTCACACCACGTCAATACAATCAAACTTGAAAAAGAAAATTTAAAATTTTATTTGAATAGACTTTTCAATACAAAGTTCTATCATGCGTATATTTCCAAGTTCGCCAACGGCACTAATATCTTGGGACTAATATTCTCTGGTGTTGAAGATTACATGTGCGAAATTCCTTCAGATGACTTGTTAGAAAAATTTGCAAAAATTTCTTTGGATATTGAAAAGAAAAAATCTAAGATTATCAAAGAAAATCAAAAACTCACCGCCCTCCGCGACAAACTCCTTCCGCTCCTCATGAACGGCCAAGTTGTGGTAGAGTAAGATAAATTATATTTTTGTAAAGGTCTCACTTTAAGAAAATTATTAGCAAAGTAATAAAATGTCGATTATTGATAATACTGCCATTGGAAGCTGGTCAGGCTTCGTATATCAAGGTTTATGTGCATTATATCATTGCTTAAGACTTATAGAGTCAACTTCAGGCGGAATATGCCCTGATTATTTTTTGAACCTTGATTCATTTGAGGATTTTTCCATACTTGATGCAAATGATGATATTGTCAGTATGCATCAATGTAAAAATGAAAAAAAAATAAAGAATTATACTGATGAATTCAATAAAATGGTGGATAAGAAAAATGCATCCCCTAAAGCAATTCATGCAATCTTATATTTTCATACAAATAAAAATGTTAACGTAAATAGTCCAATTATTGCATATCAGTTTACGTCGACAGCAACTTTTTGTACGTCAAAAGATTTAATTCAATTAATAGAGGCTTTAGTAAAAAAGTTAGCTTGTTGCGATGAAGCTACATGTCAAAAAAAATCAGCATCTTTGTACAAGTTGATTGATGATAGGGTTCTGCAAATACATCAAATGTCATTTGGACTTGATTATCCATTGAGAGATGTTGCAAGAAGAGATCGGATTCCTTTGCAAGATATTTATGAAATTGTGCACAGAGAAGAAAAAATAATTTTACTTGATAAAAGTAGTATTGTTCAATATGCGAGAATTTGGTTGATTAACGATTTGCTTGAATTCTTGCAATTTGAAGAAGATGATATTTTAGAAAAGAAAATCAATGAGACTGTCACTAATATTCAACGCTTTGATGATGATTCTTTTTTTGATTTTTTAACTCGACTTCATCCTAGACAGAATTTTAATCAACGAGATGTTCGCTTGTTAGCAAATATCATTAATGAGGATACAAATTCGAGTGTTTATGAAGTTGTTTCCAAAACTCCAAAATTAAATGATGAATTAAACTGGATTTCTCCAAAAAAAGAAACTCCTGCAGCATTTTCGCGATCAATGCGCCCAGAACTCATTTGCAGTAAAATCTATGAAAATGCGCCAAATTTAAACGTCTTATATGAATATGATTGGCTTGTTGGAGACATCCAAAAAACAGTTCAAGATGTATGTAATCAGTATAGCATTTTTAATTATGTGCAAAAAAATGAAAGCAATATTTTTCATCAGAAAAAGGTTGGTCTTTTAAGCATCGAGGATAAAATTAATGGAAACTATTAAATCGTACATTGAAAAAATATTCAAGAGATATGGATATAAAACTCTGATAGCTAAGGATGAGTATTTAATATTATCAGGCCTAAATAATAATGATTTTTGGATTGTAACACATTCTTTTGATGTCAACAATCAGGATCTTTTTTTTAAGATTTGTGAAAAAGAAATCGAAGAAAAACGTTATGAAGCTTTTGAAAAAAATGTATCACTATTATATTTAAATGAGGTTGATTCAATTACAACAGAAATTCGGAATGAATCTGTAAAAATAGAAAATAATCCCTTTTATTTCAAAAAATATGTTTTACTTTATGAAAAAAGTGCTTGGGATGATTTGGCTACAAAGATATCAGATGATATAAACACCTGTCTTTTAAATCCCCTATATTTTGATGAATTGAAAACAGATAATTGCAGCCCATTTTCTCTGCTATATGAAATAGCTCATAAACTTCCTTTTTTTAAAATACAAGTCGAAAGTTCTGAAAATATTGAGGTGGAAAAGAATTTTTCCACAAGCAACGAACAAATAAATGATACGTATAAATGGTTGACTTCGTTAAAAAACGACAAAGACACAATTGAACATTGCATTGAAAAAGAATTGGAGGCAATTTCCAATGATTAATATTAAAATCCTGTCTATAGAAATGATTAATTTTAAGGGATTTGAAAATAAAACTATTTTTTTTAACAATGCGAATAGTGTGATTTTAGGCGGAAAAAATGGATTTGGGAAGACTACCATTTTTGATGCCGTGGAACTCGCTTTTACTAATCAAATAAAGCGCCTGTCAAATTACGAAGGGCTGCATGATAAAAAATTATTAGTGTCCGGAGAAAATTTTCAAAGCGTCTAGACCCCAGAATTTACGCGGTCTAGACTTTGATTTTGCCGTTGCAAGCCCCCTCCCTAGAAATTTGGACGCTACGATGGGCAAGGTGGATGCTGCAGCATGCGTTCCCAGTCCCTTGTGGGATGTTCAAAAAAGTCAAACATGTCAATGTAGAGCATCAGGATTATTCGCATCATTGTCGCAAGTCCGGAAAAGCTCCAGCGCCGTTCAAGGCTGCGCTGCACAAGGGTCAGGAGAAGGTTCGCGATGAGGGTTACCCAGATCTGGGTCTTGATGGCGTTCTCGCTTACCCCATAGAAGTAGCGCAGGGGAAAGTTCTGCTTAAGTTGCTTGAAAAGCGATTCGATCTGCCAGCGCCTTTGATAGATGGCGATAACTTCATCCACGCCGAGGTCGTGGCTGTTTGTCAGCAGCTGGACCTCCTGCTCCTTGCTCCCTCTCCTCGAAGTCTTGGTCTCGGTGTACGAGATAATCCGGGCCCTATGCGTTGTAGCGCCCTTGTGGAACACGACGTCCCTGACCGACCTGTTCCGGTACCTGCCATCGTCGAGCAGGACGCTCTCCGAGATCGTCTCGTAGGTCAGGTTTCTTTTCATCTTGGTCACGTAGGTAACGCCATGCTGCGTCAGATCCTCCAGCTTTTCATAGTCGATGTAGGCGCGGTCCATGGCGAGCACGTCGCCGTCGTCAAAGTCGCATGGCTTGAGCATGAAGCTGTCGTGGGTGGCCGCGGAAGTAAACTTGATGTCGCCGGGAACCCCCTCGTTCGCGCTGATGACTGTATGGACCTTTATGCCGCCTTTCTTCTTTCCAATTTTCGGGTCCCTGCCGACACCCCTGAAAACCAGGTTGGAGAACAGCGTCACCGTTGTGGAATCGATGATTTTGAGCCGTCCCAGCCATCCGGGCAGCCCGTTGAGGCGGCTGTCCGGTAAAAGTCGGCTTCTGTGCGCTCTTAGCAGGCTGAAATAGGTGTCCCCGAAGATGGACTCGCTTCTCTTCGCGTTGGCGTCCCCCAGCGTACTCCGCTTGGGCACGCAGCTCATCTGCAGGTGCGGCATTCTGCTCACGAATGTCAGCGCAGACGCCTCTATCTCCCGCAGGGAATCGAACCGCATCACGACCGCATAGAGCATCGAAAGCAGGTGAGTCCATGCGTCAAAGGACTTTCTGTAGCGTTCTCCGCCGGATTCCGTGCTGATTCTGAGGATTTCGTCCCTGTCGAGATACTTGCAGAGTTGCGCGAAGACCGGCTGTCCGGTAAAAAATGTACTTTTGGCCATAGCGTTTTGTTTCCCTTTGTTTTGTGGTAATTACAAGGTAAAAACAAAACGGGCAGGTTCTTCGTCTGAGGAGCCTGCCATTTTTATTTTTGGCTATATTTTTTATCGGACACTAATAATAAAAAATACAATTATAACCATGATACGGTTCCTTTGGCGTGGAATAGCGCGCTGCCTATTGTGAAGGTATGTGTAAAAACTCTGTTAAATGGAGAAATAGTTTTATTTTCCAGTGAATCAAAAACAAGTGAAATAAAGAATCCTCTTAATTTTTCTTCTTTTATTCAGAAAATTTGTTTAGAAGATGGAAGCTGCATTGCAAAAGAAAAAGAGCAGAGCATAAGAAAAATCTTGTCAAATTATAATTTGTTGAATTATGTAAGTCAAGAGGATGCAACAGCGTTTTTAAAATGTAAAGATGCTGAAAAAACAAGGATTATTGACTCTTTTTTCAATACAGATTGGATGGATGAATATATTGAAAAAGCCGAAAAAGCTCAAAAAATATTTAGTGTGAAGGAAAAACAGTTCGAGAAAGAAATAGATGGATTGCAAAAAGAACAAGCGACATTAAAAAAATCTGAAAGTCAATCCTCTTGCGAATACATTAAACTATGTAAATCAGATCAGCTCTGGGATA
The DNA here is from genome assembly GCF_002797675.1 of Hallerella succinigenes. NCBI lineage: Bacteria > Pseudomonadati > Fibrobacterota > Fibrobacteria > Fibrobacterales > Fibrobacteraceae > Hallerella > Hallerella succinigenes. The sequence continues at coordinate 1,482,144 of NZ_PGEX01000001.1, forward strand.
TTGAAAATACTGCGCTGTCATACGAAGAGTATGATGCTTTTTTACGCAAAGACGGTGTTTTAGATAAAATTCAGGAATTCATAAAAAATCGGGATTTGTTTAATCAATGGAAATTGAATACAGAAATTCGAGAGATATTAAATCATCATGATTTAAACAATATTGTCTTTTATTCCTGGGCTCAGCGAAATAAGGCGAATATTCCTCGTATAAAAGAGTATAAAGATTTAATCAAGCCCTCAATAAGATCTTTTTCCGTTTCCCAAAGCAATATAGATTTTCTTGAATCAATAAAAAATTTTTTCACAGATATTGTCCGCAATGATGATATGGAAGAAATTCAAAATGCTTTTGAGATTCTTCGATCAACAGTCGAATCTGGAAATGAGTTGCAAAAAATCATTGTAAGGCTGCAAAATGCAAGAGAAGAAATAAATGAAATTATAAAAGGCGATGTCGTTTTAATTGCTCTTAATGAATGCCCGATTTGTGGTACGAATTTCAAAAGTCCAGAATTACTTATAGAACATGTGGACAAATATAAACCTGAATTTAAAACATCACAGGGCCTTCTTTACGACAATGCAAAAAAAATAGCGGACAAAATCCAAATTCTACTTGAAGAAAAAATTGTAAAACCAATAGAGTTCTTTTTTAATAAGGACAACTCCTTTGATATGTACGAGAGTTGTAAGAGTAAAAATTTAGATGATACAGCGACTCTTTTGAAAAGAATAAAAAAAATCCTCAAATTAGATGAAAATGTCGTTTTTAATGAAGAGTCATTACAAAATTTAATTATAGCTCCACTTGAAGCTAAAATAAAGGATGTTCCTGAAAATATAAACTTTGCAAGTATAAATAAAATATATGATACTTATGTAAAATATATTGAAGACATAAAGCTTAATTTGGATACAATTGAAAAGAAACGAAATTATCTTGCTTATTGTTGGAATAAATCTGAATCTGAGCGATATCAAAAATTATCATCTCGAATAAAACTCGCTCAAAAAAAATGTGAGTATTGTAAAAGTCAAATTCAGCATCTAAAAGTAATAAAAAATAATTTAAATGAAAAAAGAAAAGAACATTTGAAAAAGGTTGTGAGTGAAATAGAAATTTTATTCTATATAGTTGACCCTTAAAAAGTCACTTCGCGAGCGCAGGATAAGGAGGTTCGCCGTTTTTATTCACCCCTTCCCGGCAAAGGAAGCAACAGTATAGCCATTCCAACAGGACAAAAAAGCGCCTCATGGCCCTCTTGAAGTTGAACGCCGCTGCTGCAAGCTTTGCATTGAGCATGTCGCCAAAGATTCCCTTGTAGAAATTTCTACCCATACGGTGGTCGCTTTTCAGGTGGCCGTTGATAGGCTCGATGCCTGCCCTCTTGCAAAAAAGCTTGTGAGCCTTTTCCTTCTGGTAGTAAGTCGCGTTTTTCTTCGGGACGTCCGGTATCACGATCTTTGTCGTTCCGGATTCCTTTTGTCCGCGGTAGCCTCGGTCGCATGCGGCCTGGCTCGGCCTGAATCCAAGCATTTGTTCAACATGGTCAAGCGTATCGTCTATCGTATGTCCGTCATACTCGTCCCGGAACGAGACCGCGCCGACAATGATGCCGCTGTAGCTCCGGGCGATTGACACCTTGTTGCCGAACTCGTATTTCTTGTGTTCCTTGCCCTTGCCGATGCATTTTACTTCGGGTTCGTGAAGCGAATAGACCTTGTCCTTGTCGCATTTCTTCTGTGCCAGAACTTTTTTGAAAAGCTCGATTTTTTCTTTGTACGTGTTCAACAAGTTCTTGCTGGCGAGATTTCGCTCTAATTCACGGACGAGCCGTCCCGCGATTGTCTTCAGCCTGCGATCTGCCTTGTGAGCCTTCTTGCCGTTCTTCGGGTGATTGCGGAAACGCTGGTCACGATGGACCTTCTTCAAGGTTCTCTTGTAGGACTGTCTTTGCGGAAGATCATGCTCTTCCACGATCCTCTGTACCTGTTCTATTATCTTGTTCGCAAGTTTGGCGTCTGTAGGGAACGTGATGTTCTTTTCCTGCACGGTCGTGTCAAGAAAGACCGTGCCGCATCCTGTCGGTCCTTGTTTATCGTGGTCATCGTTGACGAGGATACTTTCCTTGAGGATCATGTCCATGCCCGCTTCGCCAATCATGTGCCGGAAGTGAACAAGTTCGCTCGGGTCGCAGGGTTGCTCCGTCGAGAAGAACCGTTCTCCGCAAAAATACTGGTAATAGGCGTTTTCCTGAAACTGCTCCACGACGGACTCGTCCGATACGTTGCGGATGTGCTTCAGGATGATGAGCCCGGTCATGAGACGGATCGGCTTGTTCGGCGCACCCATTTTGTCGTCAAACCGTTTCGAAAACTCGGTCTCGAACTTGTTCCAGTCAATCTTGTTCGCGAGAACGTAGAGGGAATGCTTGTGGTTCAACTGCTCCTCAAGGGAACAGAAAAGGCTTGTCTGTGCGTGGGATTTTGGCGGTCTGTACATAAAAAATTGCAAGGTTTTCAATCATATTTTAGAAAACCTTGCAATATTTTCACAGGGTAGAAATCAGTTTTTCCCAATAGTTATGCGGGCTGGGCGGGATTTTAAGGGACGACTATATATATACAGGACGAATCATGCAAGATAACTTTTATGGCAGAGGTTTGTTCATGAAATATAGTCCTGATCAAAAGAGGGTTCTGTTTGTTACCGAATACAAATCTGATGTAGACGCGCTTTATAATTTGAGTTCGGGTCAGCTGGTTGCTGTTATTTTTTCATTTATTTTGTCACTAAATCAATTGTATAGTAAAGTCAATTTGTTAGCAATTGATGATCCAATCCAAACTATTGATGATATCAATGTTTGGGGATTTACTGAAACATTACGTCATTCTTTTAGCGACCTCTTTTTGTTGCTCTCAACACATGAAGAACAATATTCTTCATTAATTCGCTATAAGTTTGATAAGAAAGGAATGGGACCGATACCTATTAATATGGCAGACGAACACTAAATGTGATTGTATAGGAAGGTTTATATGGTAGATGAATTTGATGAAATGCTAAAAGAATATGTGAAATCCAAAAATGGGGATTCCGTAAAATCAAAAGATTTACTAAAAAGAGATGTGGTCGTTAATGATATTTGCGATATTATACGCGAACGCAGAGCATCCCGTTTAGGTGCTGCCATAGCTTTGGATGGTGAATGGGGTTGTGGAAAAACCTTTATTTTACGGCAAATCGAAGAAAAATTAAAGAATGAATTCCTGATATTTCATTATGATTCTTGGGAAAATGATTTTTACGAGGAGCCTTTAGTTGGAATTTTAACGGTTTTTGCAAATTCTTTGAATAAAAAGGAGCGTGACAATCCTGATGTGCAAAGAAAAAAATATTATAAAGCAATGCGAAAAGTTTTTTCTTTGGTAGCAAAGGGACTTGTAAAAAAGTACACATCCATTGATATTAATGCAATCAATTCTGCAATAGGAGATGTTAAGACTATTTATGGAGAGCCTTATATTGATTTAAAGGCGTTTAATTCTTTTTTGGGTGTGCGAGAAACAATCGATCGTGTTAATGATATGCTTTGTTCGTATATGGCATATGAACATAAATACATACTTTTTGTTGTAGATGAATTAGATCGTTGCCTTCCTAATTACGCACTGAAAGTTTTGAACAGATTGCATCATATCTGTGCGGATGCTCCCATAATTCAATTGCTGGCGATGAATAAAAAAGAATTGTATGGAAATATCTGTGATGCTTTTGGTCGTTCAAAGAATGATGAATCATTTTTTGCAGAAAAATATCTTGATCGTTTTGTTACGAGTACATATAAAATTGATAATGGTTTTATTGCATCTAATTTGATAGAACCTTGGGAAAAACTTGCAGGAAATATAGATGAAGCGGTTGTTTCAAAACAATTTGCTCAAGTATTCTGTCATTCAGTTTTATCACAAATTCCTATTAGGGAATGGAAACGAATTATAGATAAGGTCTGCTTATTGCACAATAGAATTGTAAATGTTATTGGTGATGATGTGAAAATATCATTGGCTTTACTTTGTGCAGAGCTAATGGAATTTTTAAATAGGTTATATTATAAAAAAGAGTATATATGGAATTTCGAATGGTATCCAGAAATGGATTATAACGAAGAGGTCGATGAACATTACGAAACTGGCAATTATTTTTATACAATGATTGTTGTGAACTACAAAAAAGATGATGATTGGAAATATAAAAGTTTTGTCGAAAGTGTAGCGCGGCTATTGTCTTCTCCATATAGAAAACCTGAAGATGGAAACTGTTTTCATATAGAACTTAATAAAGAGGCCGATTGTATAAAGGCTCTATTTGCAAAACCTTCTGATTATCCTGATCACGAACATTTTGTATTTGATAGTGACAATGATGTATATAAGGCTGATAGTAGAATTTTGGCGAGTTTTGTAGTAGATCTTCGTAAGATTGTTTAAACATCATCAAAGGAAAATAAATTTATTATTAGTGTCCGGTAAAAAATATAGCCAAAAATAAAAATGGCAGGCTCCTCAGACGAAGAACCTGCCCGTTTTGTTTTTACCTTGTAATTACCACAAAACAAAGGGAAACAAAACGCTATGGCCAAAAGTACATTTTTTACCGGACAGCCGGTCTTCGCGCAACTCTGCAAGTATCTCGACAGGGACGAAATCCTCAGAATCAGCACGGAATCCGGCGGAGAACGCTACAGGAAGTCCTTCGACGCATGGACTCACCTGCTTTCGATGCTCTATGCGGTCGTGATGCGGTTCGATTCCCTGCGGGAGATAGAGGCGTCTGCGCTGACATTCGTGAGCAGAATGCCGCACCTGCAGATGAGCTGCGTGCCCAAGCGGAGTACGCTGGGGTGATTATTCCGGCGTACTTTGAGCCACCAGTCCGGTGCTAGAGAGCCACCCTTCCGGAAAATGCGGAGCCACCGTTCCGGTCGAACAGAGCCACCCCACAAACGGTCAAGAAAAACTCTATAATGGGATAGCCCGTCGCAATGTCGCGACGGGTTTTCCAATGGAGGTCACATGACCAAATACCGCGAAATCCTCCGGCTGAAGCATCTCGGCTTCAGCGAGAGGAACATCGCAAGGACGGCGGGCGTATCCCGCAACACGGTGAAACGTGCCGTGGAGGCGGCGAACGCGGCCAGGATCGACTGGACGCATGCCGAAAGCATGGACGACGCGACAATCGAGAAGGCGCTCTTCCCCGACAGGAAACCGGCACAGCCGAGCCACTCGATAGACTTCGAGTACATCCGCAAGGAGCTGCTCCGGAACGGCGTGACGAAGAAACTGCTTTGGACCGAATACTGCGAGAGCTGCCGGCTCTGCAACCGCGAGCCGCTCATGTACTCGCAGTTCTGCCACTACATCCAGCAGGAGGAACAGAAACGCAGGGCGACAATGCGCATCCCCCGCCGCCCCGCGGAAACCGTGGAGGTGGACTGGGCCGGGGACCCGGCGCACGTCATCGACCCGGACACGGGTGAACTCATGGACGCCCACCTGTTCGTCGCGACTCTGCCGTACAGCCAGTACACCTACGTGGAGGCGTTCACCGACGAGAAGACGAGGAACTGGATCAGGGCGCACGTGCACATGTACGACTACTTCGGCGGGGTGACCACGATGCTCGTGCCCGACAACTGCACGACGGCGGTAAACCACTCCCGCAGCGACTGGTACACGGCGCAGCTGAACCGGACCTACGGCGAGATGGCGGAACACTACGGGACGGCCGTCGTCCCTGCAAGGGTGCGCCACCCCAAGGACAAGGCGAGCGTCGAGGGCAACGTCGGCAAGATATCCTCGTGGATAACGGCCGCGCTGCGCGACGAGGAGTTCTTCTCGCTCGCGGAACTGAACGAAGCCATAAGGGAACGGCTGGAGACGTTCAACGCGCGCCAGTTCCAGAAGAAGGAATGCAGCAGGCGGGAAATCTTCGAGAGCGAGGAACGCCCCCTGCTGAAGCCCCTTCCCGCCACACCCTTCGAAGTGGCGGAGTGGAAAACGTCGACGGTCCAGTTCAACTACCACATCGCCCTGGACGGGATGTACTACTCCGTACCCTACCAGTATATAAAAAAACAGGTGGAATCGCGCCTGACCGACACCGCCGTGGAGGTCTTCTACGGGCACGAACGCATCGCGAGCCACGCGCGGCTGCGCGGAAGGCCCGGCCAGTACTCCACGGTGAAGGCGCACATGCCCGAGGGCCACCGGGAATACCTCGAGTGGGACGGCGACCGGTTCCGCCGCTGGGCTTCCGGGATAGGCGAAAAGACCGCCGCCGTGATAGACGCCCTGCTCAGGGCGGGGAGCGTGGAACAGCAGTCGTACAGGGCGTGCATGGGAGTGCTCAAGCTCGGCAAGCGCCACGGCGAGGCGATGCTGGAATGGGCCTGCGGCAAGGCGCTCGGGTTCACGAGCCGGCCCAGCTACAAGAACATCCGCGACATACTCCAGTACGGGAAGGGGAAGTCCGCAAGCCCGCCGCCTACCGAAGCACGGCGGCCCGCCCGCGGAATCACTCGCGGAGCCAGGAACTACGGAGGCGAAAGATGAGCGTCAGCACGACAATCGACAAGCTGGTGGAGATGCGCATGACGACCATGTCGGAGATGTTCAGGAACCAGCAGAACGACCCGAAAATGAAGGACGTCCCCTTCGAGGAGAGGTTCGCCATGCTCGTGGACGCCGAACACGCCAGCCGCAAGAGCCACGCCTTCGAACGGCTCGTCAAGAAGGCCGAGCTCGAGCAGAACGACGCGGGAGTCGCTACGATCGACTACCACTCGGGACGCAAGCTGAACAAGGCGCTGATCCAGAAACTCGCCAGCTGCGAGTACATATCGCAGTGCCGCAACATCTTCATCACGGGCGCTACCGGAAGCGGCAAGACGTATCTGGCCTGCGCGTTCGGGATGGAGGCCTGCAAGCGGTTCTACTCGGTAAGGTTCACCAGGCTGCCCGACCTGCTGATGGACCTGTCCGCCGCGGAAGACAGGCACGCCCTCGAAAACGCGTTGCAGAAGTACACCAAGCCGACGCTCCTCATCATCGACGAATGGCTGCTGTTCAAGCTCCGCGAGAACGAGGCCAGGTTGCTGCTGGAGGTAATCCACAAGAGACGCAAGAAATCGTCGACCATATTCTGTTCCCAGTACGAGGAAAAGGACTGGTACAACCAGATATGCGACGGCGAAAGCACCCTTGCTGACGCCATCATGGACCGGATATCGTTCGACTCGTACAAGATAAACATCGAGTACATCGACAAGTCGGTTGACAAGTCCATGAGGGAAGTGTATGGGCTGAACCCGTCGGAAGCCCAGTAGGGCAAAAAACAGGTGGCTCCGTCAGGCCGGACTAGTGGCCCTCACTTCTCCGGACTGGCGGCTCCGCCGCTCCGGAATAATCACTGGGGGACGCCAACGCGAAGAGAAGCGAGTCCATCTTCGGGGACACCTATTTCAGCCTGCTAAGGGCGCACAGAAGCCGACTTTTACCGGACAGCCGCCTCAACGGGCTGCCCGGATGGCTGGGACGGCTCAAAATCATCGATTCCACAACGGTGACGCTGTTCTCCAACCTGGTTTTCAGGGGTGTCGGCAGGGACCCGAAAATTGGAAAGAAGAAAGGCGGCATAAAGGTCCATACAGTCATCAGCGCGAACGAGGGGGTTCCCGGCGACATCAAGTTTACTTCCGCGGCCACCCACGACAGCTTCATGCTCAAGCCATGCGACTTTGACGACGGCGACGTGCTCGCCATGGACCGCGCCTACATCGACTATGAAAAGCTGGAGGATCTGACGCAGCATGGCGTTACCTACGTGACCAAGATGAAAAGAAACCTGACCTACGAGACGATCTCGGAGAGCGTCCTGCTCGACGATGGCAGGTACCGGAACAGGTCGGTCAGGGACGTCGTGTTCCACAAGGGCGCTACAACGCATAGGGCCCGGATTATCTCGTACGCCGAGACCAAGACTTCGAGGAGAGGGAGCAAGGAGCAGGAGGTCCAGCTGCTGACAAACAGCCACGACCTCGGCGTGGATGAAGTTATCGCCATCTATCAAAGGCGCTGGCAGATCGAATCGCTTTTCAAGCAACTTAAGCAGAACTTTCCCCTGCGCTACTTCTATGGGGTGAGCGAGAACGCCATCAAGACCCAGATCTGGGTAACCCTCATCGCGAACCTTCTCCTGACCCTTGTGCAGCGCAGCCTTGAACGGCGCTGGAGCTTTTCCGGACTTGCGACAATGATGCGAATAATCCTGATGCTCTACATTGACATGTTTGACTTTTTTGAACATCCCACAAGGGACTGGGAACGCATGCTGCAGCATCCTCCTTGCCCATCGTAGCGTCCAAATTTCTAGGGAGGGGGCTTGCAACGGCAAAATAAAAGTCTAGACCGCGTAAATTCTGGGGTTTAGACGTTTTGAAAATTTTCTCCGGACACTAATATAAATTTATGCTAGGTGCAATTATCTCGGCTTCGGCAGCCATTATTGGTGTTTTAATTGGTGTGCTTTCTACACATTTTCTTCATTATGTAAATCGCAAATCCGAAGAACGAAAAATCATAAATGAGTCTATACATTATTTGACTGAACTTTTTTTCTTGGTGAATCGATTGAATAGTGAGAAAATGCTTGACGCCTATTTGGATTGCTATTTTTCGGAAGTAAGAAAACTCATTCCTGCAATAGATGAAAAATCTATTGAAACAGCTAAAGCTCAATTCTATCCGCAACTGAAAAAGGTGATAGTTCCTCTGTCTCAAAAGCAAACCTTTGAAAAGTTAGAGGAAATGAATGAGGGCTATTTATCTATGTTGGAAAAACTAGCTACGGTTTTGCCAATAGATGCATTCCATTTGAGAGGCAAGAATAATCTTAAGAGTCTCTTGGACTTACTGACGGAATATTTTGAAGGTATTAGATCCGCAGACTTTGACAAAGAAGAAATAGCAGAAAAGATTGTGAATCAAATGCAATCAACTATAACAAAATCGCTTGTTGCAGAATATACGGATGATATAAGGAAGGAATTGCTTGTATTGCTTAGAAAGACAGACCGGTATAATCGTAAGACTGGTGAGAATGCGATAAATTCTATAGAAACAACAATACTTACTGAAAAAGAAAAAAGTGAAGTCAAATCATACATCATTGGTATGTTGAATCTGATGCCCCTAATGCAAGGAAAAAATTAGCACTTATCTTCCCCCATGTCCTCCCCGTTCCTTACAATTCCTCGCGCGCGAAGCATGATTTGGCCTGGTTCCCAGCAGACCATGGGCGAGCTTTTGGACCAAGACAAGCTGACTTGCAAAATGCTACGCCAGGCGTCTGCCAAGGCGGAAAACGAGCAGGTCCGCAAGGCGGCCGAGGTTCTCCTTGTCGATAGGGAACGCAAAATCCGCGAATATATCGACGGCGGCAATCTCCCCAGGAATATTGACGAGGCTGTCGCTGTCAAGGTTGCGGATAACGGCGGCTGGGCGACTATTAGGGAACTGTGGTATAGGCATAACGGCTGCATGGATTGAAACCGCCTGCATTCGCTCATGGGCGAAACCCAGAGCGCCCAGATTCGCTCGGCTTGCGTCATTCTGCTGGGTTACCATTATCAGGTTGAACGCCAGAAGATTCTGGACGGCAAGGGCCCGCTGCTGGAGACTTCTCCAAAGAGTTCGTATCTGCTGCGCAAAACGGAACGTTACCTTATAAGGGAAGGTCTCGTGATTGGCGCTGCCTTTGGGCTCTGCATTGCATACTTGTTGTGGTATGCATACAAGGCGTTTTTCGTGTATGATTATTCGTCGCTTGCCGATTTGAATTGGCTTGCCTGGATGATTGTCGTCGTTGGTGCGGTGCTCATGCTTGTTGCAGGCTATTTTGTAATCATAAGGCCCCTCGACAAGATTATCAATTATCTCGATTCCAAGATTGCGTCGTTCAAGAAGGGGTTCGAGGGCGAGGACCACGTTGTCGATGCCCTGAGGGAATCGCTGGACGGCAGTTGCCATATTTTCAGGAATCTGCATTTTAACGGCCGCAAGGAAGATATCGACATCGCTCTTGTTTCGCCGTGGGGCGTGTTTGCAATCGAGGTGAAAAACCGCTTTGGGACTTTTGAATATTCCGGCTCCGATTTCTACGAGAAGCGGAAAGGCGGATACGAGAAAGTCGCTGACGATTCCAACCCGATTAAGCAGGCGAGGCGCAATGCCGCGGCCTTGAAGGAATTCCTTGACCCCGATTTCAACCGGAACAAGGAACATGCGTTCGTCGAGCCGATTGTCGTGTGGGCGAACCCCGAAATAAAGGTGTACCGCAAAAAGCCGGCGGATTCCCAGGACCCGCACAGCCAAGAAACCAAGTGCTGGCGAATCGAGGATCTTTCCTTTGAACTGGATTCCATCCGCTGCAAAAAGCTCCTTTCCGAAAAGGCCCAGCGCGAGATAATAAAGAAACTGGAAGGTTGCTATTGAGTTTTTTTCAAAAAAAATGCGATTTTGTCAGTTTGTGACATGTGAAATTATGTATTTTTGGGGTGAAAATGCGTTTTTGTCACGCTGTAAGGTTTGACAAACGTCGTTTTAACTCTATCTTTGTGGCGTAAAATGAAGACTCTAGAGCAAATACAGAAAATAGAGAATGTAATACTGTATGTATTGCAGAAGTTTGATGACGGCGTGGACTACATCAAGCTTTTCAAGATTATCTATTTTGCCCAGAGGGATTACCTGTGCCGTTTTGGCAAGACTCTCATCCCGGAAACATTCAAGGCCAGGATGCATGGCCCGATTCCGACATTGACTGACAAGGTCATAAAGAATGTTGAAGATGGGGTGGGTGACGATTTTCCCGATTTGAAGGAGTTCATGGAGTCCATCAAGGTTATCGACCAAAAGGTCTATGCCTTGAGAAAGCCGAATCTGGATTTTATCGCAAAGAAGGAACGCGAGTGCCTCGACAAGTGGTTTGATTACTGCAAAGACAGAAGGTCCTATGACCTGTCCGAGGAATCTCACGATGATGTTTACCATAATGTCGTTGCAAGGTCCAAAAAGGATCCTCAGCAAGACATTATGACGAACATTGACATTGCGATGTCCGGTCACGCTTCCGACAAGATGATCGAGTATATTCGCGAAAAAGAACTTCTTGTCGCTGAGCTTGCATAGTGGAAGATAAAGACGGAGTTCTCGCCAAACTTCATGAAGAAGTTTGTATCGTAAAGTCTGCCGAAGACTTGTCTGTTGGCGATATTATCTATGTGGAATTGGATCAGGCCGATGGCATTAACACCCAAGGGTATCCTACTAGGCTGAAATATGTGGTCGTATCTGGTGCCAAGTCGGATAGAAAACAAATTGCTGCGGTTCTGATAAATTCAGAAAACGATTATTCCAGCGATCCCGAATGGCAAAAAGAACAGTATTTGCTTTCTCAAAAAAACTACGCCAATTTTTTGGAATACGACAGCTGGCTGGACTGTTTTGAAATTAAAGAGCTCAAAGTCCGCAAGATTGTTGCAAGGAAAGCCGAAAAGAAAGGTCGCCTGAACACTTACGACCTGTGCATCATGATGCAGAAATTGAAAGATTCAGAGTTCATTGATGAACACCTGAAGAAAGTGTATGGGATAAATTCTTTCGAAGTGCCGGAAGTATAGGTGGAAAGTTTCATTCAAGAAGTTTTTACGACTTAAAATTAAACAGCGGCACGCCGCCATAGCGTCCTTCGAGATACGCCTTGTCTATTTTCTTGTCAAAGCGTTCGTTGTATTCTTCCAGCGAGTAGATGTTGCTTGCTCCGCTCTGGTCTTTGTCGACAAACCAGATTTCGTCACGACGCAACAAATCAAAGTCCATCAGACGTGATTCATGGGTGGTTACAATTAATTGGACGTTGCGGTTCTTGGAATATTCAAAGAACGCCTTCACGAACTGATACGAAAGGCATGGATGCAGGCAACGGTCCAGTTCATCGATAACATAAGTCTTGCTGGATTTGGAAAGCAATATTTCTAGGAGGTCGAAAAGACGCGCGGTGCCGTCGGATTCTTCGGCCATCTTGAACAAGGTTGCATTCTGGAAGTTATGCTTGAACTGGATGGAATACGCCTTGTCCCGTTTCCCGCGTTCCATTTTCACGACGAAGATTTCATTTCTATCCCTGATGAAAATGTCGTTCTTGGGAGTATTACTCAACTCCATCTGTTTTTCCATATCTTGGAGCCAATGTGGCGGAATGAACGGAGCGACTTTTTCCAGGGGAACCTGAACGGACTTGACATCTTCGATTCCAGTGCCGAATGCCTTTAGCAGTTTCGAAGCTTGACAAAGAGCCTCTTCGTTTGCAAGGAATGAAGAAGTCGAAAGCGGGTTTGCTGGGAAGTTGATGTCCAAGTTGCGCACGATCCAGTTGAATGCTGAACGCAGAACTTCTGCCTTGGGGTTGGTCTTGTAAAAACCAGCCATGGTGCGGTTGATGAAATTCAAAAACAGGCCATTGCTTCCGGCAAAGCTAGAAACCAAGACTTTTAGCATTTCGTTCTTTTCGAGCGGTCCGCCAAATATGTATTTGTGCTGAGCGTCCTCTTTTTTGAAGAGATACTCTTCCTTAGTGGGGCTTAGTTTGCAAAGCCATTCCGAAACAAAAACTCCGGTGCTTAAAATGACTTCAAAACCATACGCAAAAACTTCGTCATCGATGGTAAATTCAGCTTCAAAGTAGCTAGGCTTATCTTTGTTGCTGGAATCGTTTTTGCAGTACATATCGGACGCTTGCATTGGGAAGGCGCCAATCAAGGCGCAGTCCCTATAAAAAGCCATCGCCTTAATCAGGTTGGATTTCCCTGCCGCGTTAGCGCCGTAAATAGCGGCAAACTTAAGAAGGTTCTGCTTATCGGTCTTGAGAATGTGGTCTTCTTTGCTACGGACTTTCCCGGGAATCATCGAAAATTCCTGGCTAGAAGTATCGTGGGTTGCACGATCTTCTGAATCGAAAGAGAGGAAATTCTTAACATTAAAACGTATCAGCATATCTTCCGTCCGCGTTTAGTTGTGAAAATTTCTCTTTTATATCATTTAATTTAACAAAATCGCAAACAAAAAGCAGATACGAAAGTGAAAAAATCACTTTTAACTCTGTTTTTTTTTAGTGAATTTTTAAGTGAATTTTGAAGAAAAATGCAAAATAGTTTTTTCAGATAGAAGAACATCCTGTATTACCCATGTCCCCCCGCTCTCCCCTCGAATATTTATATTCCTAGCCATGCAGCCCTACATTCACCAGTTTGCCAATTTTTTGCGTTTGCACATGGATTCCATTTCGGTGGGTCTTGTGGCCACTTTTTTGATTATTTACGGTGGAAAAATCAACGGGTATTTTAAGAAGATTACAAAGAGCATCCCGTTTGTGGCGCGCTTTGCCTTGTTTGTGGTTTTGTGCAGCGCGGGCTATGCGTTTTTGACGTCCCAGATGGTGAAGTATTTGAAAACTTTTTTACGTGTTCAACCGGACTTGCCGTTAATCGGGATCATTGCCGGAGCCTTTCTTGTGCTAGCGTTTCTTGCTAGAAGCGGCAAGGATATTTAGGTTTAGATTCAAAAAATGGATGTAAGGAGGGAAGATGAATGCATCTATAAAAATGAAGATTGTATACATCGTTTTGACTGTATTGATGGTAACTTTCTTTGTTCGGGACTGGTATGTTTATCTGGTGGGCTGCGGAGCCGTGGAACAGTGCTTGCAAGATTCGAGCCATTACCAGAATTATGCAAAGTTTGCCGTGACGCTGATTGTAACGATCGTGACTTTTTCCATTGGAAAAAATCAAGTTTCGCCGCAGGATCGTAAGTTTTTGCAGGCTGGATTCGTGATGGCGCTCTGTGCAGATTTTTGCCTTAAGATTTTGCACAACGTAAGCGCACTTTTTAAGCACAGCTCGGATTATACGCTTCTCGGAATCTGCTTCTTTATGGTTGTGCAAGCTTTGTTCATTTATCGTCATAGTCGAACGTCCGATGAAGACTACCATTTCCCTTGGATTCTCTTTGTTCCGTTCGGGGTGATGTTCGTGTCGAATGCCGCGTTGATTTTTACGCTGGGAAATTCTGTAAATGCAGAACCATTGACCTCGAATCCTGCGCTTGTGCCGATCATTGCGACTTACGGAACTTTTTTAATTTGTTCGTTGATCGTGGCTTGCAAGGCTCCGAAAGTCGGGTATTTTCCCGTGCACAATGCGACGCTCATTAAACGCGGCATGATCCTGTTCTTTTGCTGTGATGCGTGCGTGGGAATTTCCCTGGCGACAGGCCCGGATTACAGTGTTCAGGAGCATGTGGCGACCATTGCGAATAATTTTGTGTGGTATTTTTACACGCCGGCTTTGATTCTGCTAGCCCGCAGCGGATTTAAATCGGCGAATTTGGAACATTCGTAAAAGCGGAACGATTCGTTCTAAAAATGGAAAGAAGCTCCTTGGCTCGGGGTCTTCTGTTTCTAAAAAACTTTATGTCTGCGACGTGGGCTCTTTGGGAATTCGAATCCTCGCAATGACAGTTCTTCGTCCAGTATCATTGCGAGTGAAGCGAGGCAATCTTCCTCTTCTGCGAAAGAGACGACTGTAATAACGGAAATGCAGTTCCACAAGGTGAATTGGAACGGACCTGTCCCAGTCTTTAACGTGCAGGGGCGCTTCTTAGGAAGTGAGACTCCGCGGATAGCGGAAAATCGGAAGCGTTCTGCGGGAAAAATTCGAAAATTCGGGCGTGTATTTGGTACGTCAGGGCGACTATCTACTACGAGTGCGTATAAAGTAGCGCGTCGGATTGGATCCGCGGTCGACAAAAAGCTATATTGTGAATTATATGAAGAAGCTTGTCCATGATCGCGAAAAGTGCCTCGAATGTGCGGGCTGTGTCGGAGTATGTCCGTTTGGCGCGCTCGACATGTTTGGACTGGATTTGCAAATCGATGCAGAAAAGTGCAAACGTTGCGGTCTCTGCACGCGCGCCTGCCCCGTCGGGGCTTTAAAACTCAAAGAGGTCGGCGATGCTCGATAACGAATATGATGTTGTTGTGATTGGGGCGGGCCCTGGCGGATCTGTTGCAGCACGTAATCTGGCTCGCTTTGGGTATAAAACTCTGCTACTAGAAAAGCGTGAACGTATCGGCTATCCGGTGCGCTGCGGAGAGGCGAGTACAAACCTTGCCGATTTAGAGACCTACGGCCCGATCGATGAAGACTGCATTGAAACGATTATCAACGGTCTTTTTATTTACGGTCCGGACGGGGTGAATATTGAAGTTCCCAAGCCGAATATGGGCTTGATGTTGAACCGCCTCAAGTTTGATCCATGGCTTGCGCACCTTGCTGCAAACGACGGTGTGGAAGTGGTAACCTGCGCCCGTGCGACTTCGGTCAGCGAAGTGCAGGGCGATTGCCGCATTGTCTGCGTTTCGCTGGGGCAGGGCGACGGCAACGGTAAAGTAACGGAAACTTCGACACAGGAAATCCGTGCGAAGATGGTCGTCGGTGCCGATGGCGTTGAAAGTCAGATCGGTCGCATGGTGGGCCTCAAGTCCGGCCAGCTGCCGAATTTGACCTGCACCGGCGTCGATATAGAAGTCAAGGGGCTTTTGACAAAACCGGATTATTTGACCTTTTGGCAGGGACACGATTTTATCAATGACGGTTACATTTGGAGCTTCCCCAAGCAGCGTTCGGATGTGACAAATTTTGGCGCGGGCTTCATTGTGCCGAACAAGCCTGGTCCAAACATTTACGAAGTCACGCTCGAATGGCTCGAAAAACTTTTCCCGGGTGCGAAGATCAACCACACGGTCGGCGGACTCGTTCCGGTTTCGGGATTCTTGAAACAGTACACGCTGGATCGCTTCGCTCTCGTCGGCGACGCAGCGCATCACACGAACCCGCTTACGGGCGGCGGAATTGCGGCCGCCATGCGTGCCGGTCGCTTCTGCGCACAGCGGGTCGATGAAGGTTTCAAGGCTCACGACTTAAGCCAAAAGTTCTTGCAGGGTTACGAAAAGCACTGCTACAGCTACTTCGGTCGCATGCATGACTTTGAACTCAAATTCCGCAAGTTCCTGCTTGCGCTGAACAAGCCGGACCAGATCGAACTTTACAAGGTTCTGCAAGGCTTTGCACTCAGTGGATACAAAAAACGTGCCTTCCTCAAAACGCCGATTCAGACGACCAAGTATCTGTATCGCTTCCTCAAGTTCAAGGGTTAATTCAGTTAGACGAAGTTCTGGGCGGCGCTAGAAACATCGTTGAAGAATGTGGGCCGTCTTTTGATGCGAATTTTTCGGATCGAGAATCTGTAAAAGATTGGCTCCCAGAATGTAGCCGAAGCTTGCGTCTTTCAAGTGCGGAATTTCTGGGATGGAATCGGACTGCATCCGGGTTCCTGGCCTCTTCGTGTTTTTAAACATTCGTTCAAAAGGTTTTTGCTGAGATTTTACTGACAATTTGTTGTGGATTTTTCCAAAAAAAAGAAAATTTTTTGCTAGTATTTATGTAAACAAATCGTTTCACTTTAAATAGGCGGAAACATGGCAAAAAAAGAAAAGGCAAAGACCAATCTTGAAGTTTTGGGCAATACCGTGGAAGCTTTCAAGAAGGCTTTTGACGATCACATTCATCATACGCTCGCCCGTGACGAACATACGGTGACGAAGCATGAAAAGTTTTTGGCGGTCGCTTACTCCGTTCGTGACCGCTTGATTGACCGCTGGATCAAGACCCAGGAAACCTACTATGAAAAGGACGTCAAGCGCGTCTATTACCTCTCCCTCGAATTCTTGATCGGTCGTACGCTCGGCAACTCCGTGTTGAACCTCGACGTGGAAAAGGCTGTGGAAGAAGCTGTCGATGAACTCGGCATGACTCTTGAAGAACTTCGTGAAGAAGAAGTCGACGCAGGTCTCGGTAACGGTGGTCTCGGTCGTCTCGCCGCTTGCTTCCTCGACTCCATGGCAACTCTCGAACTGCCGGCTACGGGTATGGGCATTCGTTACGAATACGGTATGTTCAACCAGAAAATCAAGGACGGTCAGCAGGAAGAACTTCCGGACAACTGGCTCCGTCTTCCGAACCCGTGGGAAATCGCCCGTCCGGCAAACTCGATCAAGGTTCCGTTCGGCGGCTACGTCATTTCTTGGACCGACGAAAAGGGCAAGCTTCGCAACCGTTGGGAAACGAAGGACTACGTGATCGCTCTCCCGTACGATACCCCGATTCCGGGTTACCGCAACAACACGGTGAACAACCTCCGCCTTTGGAGCGCTCAGAGCGCCGACGAATTCGGCCTCGCTTACTTCAACAACGGTGACTACCTCGCCGCCGTGCAGGACATGGAACTCTCCGAAACGATTTCGAAGGTTCTGTATCCGAACGACACTTCCGTGAACGGTAAGATCCTCCGTCTCCGTCAGCAGTACTTCCTCTGCTCCGCTTCCTTGCAGGACATTGTCCGTCGCTTCAAAAAATCTCACGAAGGCGAATGGAAGCTTTTCCCAGAAAAGGTTGCTATTCAGTTGAACGACACGCACCCGGCAATCTCCATTGCGGAACTCATGCGCATTCTCCTTGACGAAGAAGGTCTTGAATGGGATGAAGCATGGGACATCACGACGCACACGTTCGCTTATACGAACCATACGCTCATGCCGGAAGCTCTTGAAAAATGGCCGGTCAGTTTCTTCGAAAAGCTCCTCCCGCGTCACCTTCAGATCATTTACGAAATCAACTCCCGCTTCCTTGCCAAGGTCGCTCTCAAGTGGCCGGGCGACACCGCTCGCCTCACCCGCATGTCCTTGATCCAGGAAGGCAACGAAAAGATGATCCGCATGGCGTACCTGTCCATCGTCGGCTCTTTTGCTGTCAACGGTGTTGCGGCTCTCCACAGTGATTTGCTCAGGACGAGCCTCTTCAAGGACTTCTACGAATTCTGGCCGGAAAAGTTCAACAACAAGACGAACGGTGTGACACCGCGTCGTTGGGTTCGCAAGGCTGACCCGGCAATGTCTGAACTCGTCTCTTCCAAGATCGGCGACGGCTGGGTCAAGGATCTCGACGAAATCAAGAAGCTCGAAAAGTTCGCTGACGATGCCAAGTTCCGCAAGCAATTCCTGGCGGTGAAGCTTGAAAACAAGAAGCGCCTCGCCGCTTACCTCAAGCGCACTCAGAACGTGGATGTCAACGTGAATACTTTGTTCGACATCCAGGTGAAGCGTATCCACGAATACAAGCGTCAGCTGTTGAACATTCTTCACGCCATTCACCTTTACCTTGAAATCAAGGACGGCAAGAAGATCACTCCGCGTACGATTATGATCGGCGGTAAGGCGGCTCCGGGTTATTGGATGGCCAAGCAGATCATCCGTCTTGCAAACGCCGTGAGCGCGATTATCGACAGCGATCCGGATTGCAAGGGCAAGCTCCAGATGGTGTTCCTCGAAAACTACCGCGTGAGCTTTGCAGAAAAGATCATCCCGGCTGCAGAACTCTCCGAACAGATTTCTACAGCAGGTACGGAAGCTTCCGGTACCGGCAACATGAAGTTCGCGATGAATGGCGCTCTCACCATCGGTACTCTTGACGGCGCGAACGTAGAAATGCGTGAAGTCATTGGCGCCGACAACTTCTTCCTCTTTGGTCTTACCGTGGAAGAGGTTCAGGACATTCTCGCCAAGGGTTACCGCCCGCGTGATTACTACGAAAAGGACGATGACCTCCGTCGCGTTCTCGACCTCATCACGAGCGGTTTCTTCTGCCCGGACCATCCGGAATCCTTCCGCCCGATCGTCGACAAGCTCCTTTCGAGCGACCCGTTCCTTCTTCTTGCCGATTACCGTTCCTACATCGAATGCCAGGAACAGGTGGCAAAGGCTTACGAAGATCAGGATAAGTGGGCCAAGATGGCGATCCTCAACGTGGCTCGCATGGGCAAATTCAGCTCTGACCGTACCATTGATGAATACGCGAAGGAAATTTGGCACGCGAAGGCTTGCCCGATTTCCCTCAAGTAAGGGCTTTCGAAAGCTTGAAAAAGACTCCTCCGTTCGGGGGAGTCTTTTTTGTGGGCTTTGAATTGTTAGTGAAAGGATTGTTCGTGGAATCGTACAGAAAAAGGCTTTCGGAGCGGCCTGAAGAAAAAATACAGTGGGGGTACGATCATTTATCCATTTTTGCATCACACAATTAATATCTAGTATAGTCTATCTACCAAATATCCGTTGAATCAAAATACACAGGATAGTCTCTATCAACGGGATCTATTTTGCATTCAATGACCGGAACCTCTGTCTGGCCGATTTGAAATGCAGGGACTTCCAGAGTCGTTAAAAATATTCAAGTCTCTATTTCGTGGAAGCCACAGGGAATCTTGTCCTTTTAAATAAAAAGGCTTAGAAGTAGGGAATACCTTAGGAGCCCATGTCATTTTCAAAGACTTATACATGACCTGTCTAAATGGCGGTAATAGCTTATAATGAATTTCTTTTCCACGCCTCTTAACAGAGTATGGCTTGCTCTCGATGCTCCATGCGGTCGTGATGCGCTTTGATTCTCTGCGCGAAATAGAGGCGTCCGCGCTGACATTCGTGAACAGGATGCCGCATCTGCGAATGGGCTCGTACCAAATCGGAGCACTCTGGGGGATGCCAACGCAAAAAGGAGGGAGTCGATCTTTGGAGACAACAATTTCATGCCGAAGCACGCGAACTTGGACGATGGTGACGTTCGTCTTTCACAAGGACGGCACGACGCACAGGGCGAGGATCGTTTCGTATGTTGAAACCAAGACATCCGGAAGGGGATGCAAGGGGCAGGAAGTCCAGCTCTTGACGAACAGCTTCGACCTCGATCAAGATCCCGTTTTTTAGGGAGGGGCTTGCAACGGCAAAATAAAAGTCTAGACCGTACAAATTCTAGGGCCTAGACGTTTTCGACGATTTACCCGGGCACTAATAATTTTTAATATTTTTTTATCAAACTAATAAAAAATATTAATAGTAGAAAAGGAGCTTGTATGAGAAAATTGAAACTTGCTTTGGCGTTTGCTTCAGCCTGTGCGCTTTTGCTAGGTTGTGCTGCACCGCGTTCTGTGATGGATCAGGGGTGGACGCAGAAACCAGCGAATGTCAAGGTCGTTTTCACGGAACCGTTTATTGCAAACCCGAAAGATTTACAAGACGATTTGCCTGATTATGTAAATAACTTCTCGGATTGGTACAAGGCTCAATTGGACTCTAATTTTGCTTCCCAGACGACTGGCGTTCAATATTTCGTGGAAAAAATTTCTCAGGATAAGGTTAAGTTCGAAGCTGCCGCTGTGAATGGCGTGAATATCAAGGTCCCAAAGATTGAGGAAATGGACAATCAAGCTGATGTCTATCTTGTTATAAATGATATTTGGATTGGTCGTGTTGAATCCGGGACGACGTGCTCAACGGGTGCTGGTGGTGGTGTTGGTATGGGCATGACTTGTACACAAAATAAGGATTTTACAGGCAAGGGTAATTTTGCTTACTTTGACGCTAAGACGGGCAAGAGGCTTGGATATGGAGATATTGAGGCTAAATCCAGCTACACGTTTACCGTTTCGCAGAGTGATTGGCTGAACGTTATGACACAAACTGTTGCGACGATGCTGGAAAACACACCGATTAAGAAATAATTTTGGAAGGGCCGCTGCTCCTCAAAATACAGAACCCAATGGTTGCTGTGGTGGCTTAGGTGTCGTAGAAACTAATTCAAATGCTTTGTTTTTTCCAAAGGTCGCCCCAGCGGCCTTTTTATGTATATTAGCGGTATGGTCAATTCAAAGGCGCTCCTGTCGAATGACGGGGAGTACATATCTTTCTCGTTTAACGGACGGACAATCCGGTTCAAGGGCCCGTATAGTCTTGTTCGGATAGCGAGGGTCAAGGAATGGGACAACGGCTACCTTGTGGTCGATGCCGTCTATAGCCATAGCCAGGATAAGCTTGTCGAAGATTATATTGACATGGTTCCGATACTGGAAAACCTTTATATTGATCCGAAGCTTTTCTTGAAACCGATAAAGTCCGTTGAGGTGGAAAATGTCCGAGCTACAGCTTAAAGAGATTGCCGACAACGCAGACATGATTATCGCAAACTATTCGTTTACCGTTATGGAAAACGGCGACATCAAGATACTTTATCTAAGCAATCCTGACCAAGCCTGTGTGCTCAACAAAGATGGCGACATGATAATGTCTTCGATGGATGATGGCCGCCTCGCTCTTGTACAAGCCTATTATTTGAAAAACAAGGACTTGATTGGTAAAGACTGATGCCGAAGTATTTCCCTTTCAAAATCGCGGGCTACTATCTCTATTTCACGATGGCGTGTATCGTCGAATGTATCCACGCACACGCGAGCGATTCGAAACTGACAGAAACGGGCTCTGCGAAACTTGTCATCAAGTCGGATGGTGATACGATTGTCCAAAAACGCGGGACGCTTTCCGATAAAGAACTTGCGATTATCCAGAAATACATCAAGAACAACTATCTGACGATGTTCGAGATGTGGTCGCAGTATTCGGAACATGGATTCTTCGGCGAAAATAAATAGTTTTACAGATCCTGCCTGAAAATTTCCCATGTTTGGAGAGGTATGCCTATCGAGTTCACACAATATCCTCCGCAGGAGAATACGGGAATACAAGCCAAGGAACTTCGTGCGGTATACGGACTCTGTGGGGGTGGCCCGACACGGTGAAGGCCGTCATCCCGCTGCCGCATGGACTCGAAACAAATAACTACGATGAGTTTTGAAAGGTTTGTTGTCAAACCTGCTGAAAAATAAACGAGACGACTTGGAATGGAATTTCTAAAACACTTGAGGTTGAAGGAAAGGCGGCTAAGTATACGTTAGATGGTATGTCTGTTGTTTATCCGGCAGCAAAGCCTGCAGTTGTGGTTCTAGATGCTTTGAATGGTTATTTACAAAATGGCTCCGAGGGTGCTCTTACAGCATTTGCTTGTGATGCGGTGTTAAGTGTTAAAGACGCTAGAATGTTGCGTGAAGTAGATAGGTCATTTGATCAAAAAATGATTGACTATCCCACAGCTCCTTCAGATAATACAGATGTGAAATAATTGATATGTCTTTTATAGTATTTGTCCTATTTTTTTGCTTCTAATAGACGCTTTGATTACAAAAAACAAAGCTTGGGTGGAGTCCTGTTGTGACAAAAAAGGATAGTCCAAAAACGTATAAACTTTATTTAATTTTCTATTTGTTTGTTATATTGTTTTCTCTTCTTTGTATGATTGGCATATTTGAAACTACCTCATAAAAAATTTTTAGAATTATGCAAGGTCGCCCCAGGCGACCTTTTCCGATACGATTCCAAGGAAAACTGATTGCGAATTTCTCCAAGGGTTTGACAATTTCCTTTGATTGAATAGGAACGCCTATGCAGGCCCGCTGTAGAAAGTGACCAACGCATTTAAAAAACCTTTAGACAAGGTCAATCGTTTTATGTATCCGTTTTTATTATATTCACAATATGTTTGGCAAGTACAAAATTCCGTACGTAAATATGTGTATAAGGCTTTTTGCCAAACACTTCCAACTCCCGTTGCAGAATGCGGATGGATACTTTTTTTCTAGATTCCCCAAATTTTCAGGATTTTAAAATGGCTTATGACTCCACAGCATTATCGAATTGATTGGAAATACTCCGCTTGTCCGCATCAACAAATGGAACGAACGGGTTGATACCGGGAAAAGAATTTTACCAATTCGCCATTGACGCGGTCGCTTTCCGCTTCGTACAGAAGAACCTGTTCTTCATCTTGTTCGGAAGGTTCTCCGCAAATGTCGACGCCTAAAACCTTTCCCTTTTCAAAAATCTTAGAAAGAATCTTGAACAGGTTTTGCAAGGTAAAGCTGCCCCCGTCCCAATTCGTGTGCACGATCTTTTCGAGTAGAACATCCTTGTCGATTGAAATGTAAATCGGGTACTTGAAAAAATCCTTGTCAAAGGTAAAGAGGTGGGCGAAATCCGGATGGATGCATTCGCCTTGTTTTAAAATGTCCATTCGCGGCAAGTACTTGGAATCGATTTCTGAAACGTGATCGTCACCAACTCCAAGTAGAATCAATTTTTTCAGATTCGGATTTTTATCGAGAGAGGCTTTGATCCAATTGCCACAAGAAAGGATGCCGTCAAAGAGAGGATCCTTCATATCGGAGTGATGATCGAAAACGAGAAGCGTAAATGGTTCCTGGATGCGATCTGTCCAGAGCTTGCTCATGTAATGCGTGTTGCCCGAGTCGATAAAGTGCAGCCCGTGTAGCGGGAATGCGGAGATTTCCTTGCGCAGTTTGTTTTCGGTATCGGGATCGAGATAGCAGTCGGTTCCCTGCATTTCTTCGCAGTGGATCCATTGAAAATCGGGACCTTTGCAAAACTCTTGATCTTCGTAAATTCGGGTAAAGTTCATTATCACAGTTTGCATAGTCCCTCCGTTTTAAAGCCGCTCAAACTTGGCAGTAAACTGTAAATTTCGGGTGGTCTCAAGCTTATCAAATTGAATCACGTAACTCGAATTCTTGGCGTCGATTTCTAGGATAGTTCCTTCGCCAAAAACCGCATGTCGTATCCGGTCGCCGACAAAGAGCAGGTTCTGCAAGAGCTCCAACCGCTCGGTATCCTGCTGAATGTGCTGCAAGGCTTTCTTTTTCAAATCATCGGGAAGCGGACGTACAAATTCCAAGTTGTGTTCGCCCGCATCAAAGATGAATCGCGACGGGAATTTGCTCAGGTTCGCACTTCCACCGCCTTCGTTTTCCGAAAGGAATAACCTTTCCTTGGCACGGGTAAACGCTACATAGGCAATGCGGCGTTCTTCTTCCATCTCTTCTGCCGTCTCGATCTGTGCACTCGGGAATACACCTTCTTCAAGGCCTGTCACAAAGACAAATCGAAATTCTAAACCTTTGGCTGCGTGAATGCTCAAAAGTTTGACCGCGTTTTTGCGTTCTTCCTTGTCGAGGTTCCCATATAGCGCCACGCGCGAAAGGAACGTTTCTAAATTCTCGTCCGGATCTTTTGCCGCAAGTTCCGCGTTCTGCTTGAATTCCGCGATGTTGTCCAAACGATCCTGGTCCGCGTCCATGCGGATGAATTCCGTGTAGCCGGAAAGGTCTAGCACTTCGTCGAGAATGTCGTCGAGTTTTTTGTCGGCGATGCTTTTCTTTGTGGTGTTGATCGCGTGGATGTAGTTCTGAATGTTTGTGCCTTTGAAAACGGCGCTGTCCTGATTTTCGAGCAAGGCGTTCCAAAGCGAAATGCGATTGGCGTTTGCGTATTCTTTGAGGAACTGGATTTTCTTTTTACCGATTTTACGGCTAGGCACATTGATCGTTCGCAAAAAAGCGATGTCGTCTTGCGTCGTGAGCATGCGCAGGTAAGCGACGACATCTTTGATTTCACGGCGTTCGTAAAAAGAGACTCCCGAAAGAACACGGTAGGGAATCTTTCGCTGAATTAAAATTTCTTCTACTCCGCGAGAAAGAAAATGCGAACGGTACAGCACCGCGATATCGCTTAGGACCGCGCCCTGTTTCACGAGCGTCTGAATGCTATCTGCAATCCATTCCGTTTCGTCTTTTGGTGATTTGCTGTGAAAATAAAGAGGCTTTGCTCCGTTTGGGCGAACCGCGTTCAGTTCCTTGGGAAAGCGCAGTACGTTGTGCGAAATCAGCTCGTTTGACATCCGCAAAATCTGTGGCGTGCTGCGGTAATTTTCTGTGAGCACAATCGTCTTTGCGCTCGGATATTTTTTATCAAAGTCTAAAAACAGTCGAACATGGGAACCGCGCCAGGAATAAATCGTCTGATCGCTATCGCCCACAATAAAAAGGTTCTTGTGCTTTCCCGAAAGAATACGGGCGATCTTGTACTGCTTTTCGCTCACGTCCTGGAATTCATCAACCATCACATATTCAATTCGCTTTTCCCATTTTTCACGGGCGTCGGGGAAGTTCTCGAGAATGTACAGGGTAAAGTTGATCAGGTCGTTAAAGTCCAGGCCGTAGTTCTTTTTTTGCTCGTAGAGATAACGCAAGAAGATTTCGTTGTTCTTGTCTTTTTCCTTTTCAATGCACTGCTGCAATTCTTCGGCGGAAATCTGAATGAAACCGGAGATGTATCCCGGCGTGAATTTCTTCGCCTCTAAAACCTGGTCGATCGTCCGCTGCATCGTCGTGTCGCGGAGGGTAATCTTCATGTCGGCGAAAATGCGCTGGAGCATTTCCCGTTCATCTTCGGTATCGAGGATAATGAAATTTTTCGGGTAGCCGAGATGATGGATTTCTTCCTTCAAAAAACGCGTGCAGAAGGCGTGAATGGTACTGATGAAGCCCAAGTCCGCATCGCCGAGAATCGAACGCATTCGCGCCTTCATTTCGTTTGCGGCGCGGTTGGTAAAAGTCACCGTGAGGATATTTGCAGGAGAAATGCCGAGCTCTGAAACGAGATAGCAGTATCTGGCGGTTAAAGCTTTTGTTTTTCCCGTTCCGGCGCCTGCCATGACCCGCACATACCCTTCGGTTGTCTGTACAGCCGAAAGCTGTTCCGGGTTGAGTTTTGAAAGCAGGTCGTTCAAATTCGTTTAGTTACCGCGTTCCGCCATTGCATAGAGGAACGACTTGAGAGATGACGTGTGTTCCGTCATCGGCAGGGTATCGGCGATTTCCATCGCGTCTGCGATGTGCTGCAAGGCGGTTTCTTTTGCCTTGTCAAAAGCTTTGGCCTCTTCTAGACGCTTGCAAATTTCTTCGGCAACGCCCGGATCTGCGGCACGCTTCAAAAGAGCCTGGAGCGAGGCTTTTTCTTCGGTGGAAACGCTTTCAAAGTAATAGATCAACGGCAGGGTTACAAGACCGTTCGAAATATCGGTAAACTTTGCCTTGTCGAGATTCGTAGCCCCTATGCCGTAATCCAAAAGGTCATCGATAATTTGGAAGGCAAGGCCGAAATGCGTACCGATCTTTCCACAGGCTTCTATGCGTTCCGCATCAAAGCCTGCAATCGTCGCACCGATCTTTGCACTCGCTTCCACGAGGGCTGCGGTCTTTCCTTTGATGATCGCATTGTAGTCCGCTAACGGCAAATTCATATTACCCGTGTGATCGAGCTCGCTGATTTCGCCGACGATCAAACTATTCGCTGCCGAAGAAAGGATGAGAGGAATCTCACGGGACTCTTCGTCGATCACGCAACGCATCGCCTGCGAAAGAATGTAGTCGCCGATCAAAACGGCAACCTTGTTGCCCCATTCCACATGGGCTGTTCTTTCGCCACGGCGCATCGTCGTCTCATCGATGATGTCGTCGTGGACAAGGCTTGCCAAATGCAAAAGCTCAATGCCTGCGCAGGCATGTGCGATGCGAGATTCATCTGCAGGCGTTTCGCCTGAAGTCGCAATAAGAGCGAGAATCGTGGAACGGATTTTTTTACCCTTGCGGGCGATCAGCTTTGTCATGCGTTCCGAAACGCCCGCAGGTGCTGTGCGAGCGACTTCGGCGATGACTTCGTCGGATTTGTCGAGATAATTCTGAACTTGTCCCCGCACTGTAGACAGCACGGCTTGAAAAGACGGATGTTCGGCGGGATTCATGCTCACGATTAAACGTCCAAATCGTTGATGACTTTGTAAGCGTTGTCTTCGATGAACTTGCGACGCGGTTCCACGTCTTCGCCCATCAGCATGCTGAAGACGCTGTCCGCGAGAACGCCATCGTTCACGTGGCACTTCTTCATGATGCGGGTTTCCGGATTCATGGTCGTTTCGGCCAACTGTTCCGGGTTCATTTCACCAAGACCTTTGTATCGCTGGATTTCGTAATTCTTCTTTTCGTTGGCGTCGATGCTCGAAAGCTCGGCTTCGTCGAAGATGTACTTGATCGTCTTGCGGCCCTGTGCCAAGCGGAACAGAGGCGGCTGTGCGATAAAGACATATCCGCCGTCCACGAGAGGCTTCATGTAGCGGAAGAAGAACGTGAGAAGAAGAGTCTGAATATGGGAACCATCGACATCCGCATCGGTCATGATAATGACCTTGTGATAGCGGAGCTTTTCCAGCTTGAACTCGCTGCCGATGCCGCAGCCGAGTGCGTTCACCAAGTCCTGAATGGTGTCTGCATTCAGCACACGGTCAAGACCTGCTTTTTCCACGTTCAAAATTTTACCGCGGAGAGGAAGGATAGCCTGGAATTCACGACGACGACCCTGCTTTGCAGAACCGCCTGCAGAGTCACCTTCCACAATAAAGAGTTCGCACTTTGCCGGGTCGCGTTCACTGCAGTCTGCGAGCTTACCCGGAAGTCCGCCGCTTTCAAGGACGTTCTTTCTGCGGGCGAGGTTACGCGCCTTGTGAGCCGCTTCACGAGCGATGGCTGCGTTGTAAACCTTGTCCACGATCATCTTCACGATGTTCGGATTTTCGGCAAAGAATTCGTCAAGCTTTGTACCGAAGGCGGTGTTCACAAGACCTGCGACTTCGGAGTTGCCGAGACGACGCTTTGTCTGGCCTTCGAACTGCGGTTGTGGAATCTTGATCGAGATAACTGCGGTCAAGCCTTCGCGGATATCGTCCGCAGAAATCGCTGTGTCCTTTTTACCCTTCGGCAAAATTTCCTGAGCGTACTTGCCGATGATGCGGGTCATGGCGGTTTTGAAACCGGTGACGTGCGTACCTCCATCGTGCGTGTTCACGTTGTTCACAAAGCTAAAGAAGTTTTCTTGGTAACCATCGTTGTACCAAAGCGCGATGTCGAGCGGATAATTGCCCGCTTCCGTCGAAATGTGAATCGGTTCTTCGAACAAAGGCTTGCGGTGGGAATCCACAAACTTCACAAAGGCAGAGATGCCGCCCGGGAAGTGGAAGGAATCCTTCTTACCATCCGGAGTGCGTTCGTCGGTAAGCGTAATGCGGATACCGCTCATGAGGAAGGCGTATTCGCGGAACCGTTCTGCGAGAATGTCGTAATTGTATTCCGTTGCCGTAAAGATCGTTTCGTCCGGGTAGAATTCAATCGTTGTACCGGTAGAACCATCGGAGTATGTGCCGATATCCTTCTGCGGTCCAAGAGGATTGCCCTTCGAAAATTCCTGCTGCACAATGCGACCGTCGCGGCGGACCGTGACGATGTGCTTCTTGGAAAGTGCGTTCACGCAGCTCACGCCCACGCCGTGCAAACCAGCGGAGACCTTGTAAGAATTGCTGTCGAACTTACCGCCGGCGTGAAGCTTCGTCATCACGACCTGGATCGTTCCCACATGTTCCTTCGGGTGAATATCGATAGGAATGCCACGACCGTTATCGGTTACGCGGATGCCGTTGCCCGGCAAAATCGAAACTTCGATATGATCGCAGAATCCAGCGAGAGCTTCGTCGACCGAGTTGTCTACGACTTCCCAAACCAGATGGTGGAGGCCCACAGAGTCGGTAGAGCCGATGTACATTGCCGGACGGACACGAACAGCTTCAAGTCCTTCGAGAACGGTAATGCTCGAACCACTATATTCTTCAGCCATCAAAACCTCAAATATTCAATACAATTAAATAAAACGGATACCCTTGACGCGGGGTGCACCGAGGAGTCCGTTGCACCTATCAATAATAGCTTTTTTCTGATACGATGCCTCGTTCTTCCACACGGAATTACTGGCTTTTATCACGAGAATCCCGTCTTTCAAATCGGTGATTTTCAGGTGCTCCGTCAGGTGTTTCCCGAACAGCTTTTCGAAGTTCGAAAACAGGGTGAAAAGGTCCTGCTTTTGACCAATGTTACGCTGCGCTAAAACCTTCGCAAGCAACACGCTCGCGTGAGTCGGCTGGGGAGTTTTATGAAGCTTTGGATTGTTTTCTTCGGCACTCATACAAGCAACAATTTCGAAAGGGCGAAGCTCCCGATTAGGATGCTCGTCATGCCGGCGACGACCGTCGCCTTGGTGCTTTTTCCGACGCCTTCTGCGCCACTATGGGTGTTGTATCCAAAGAAACAGGCGTAGCTTGCTATGAAGTAGCCGTAGAGTGCCGCTTTGATTAGGCCCACGGCAAAGTCCCAATCTTCGTAGAACATACGCACGCCGTAGAAGAACGTCGAGAACGTGACTTCCTTGTAAAGCGCGGCCGTAGCGTAACCGCCGACGATACCGATGAAGATACTGATGATCGTCAGAACCGGAAGCATGATGATTGTTGCAATCAGGCGCGGGGCAAGTAAAAAGCGGTACGGATTTAATCCCAGAACATTGTAAGCGTCGAGCTGTTCTGTGACCGCCATCGTGCCAAGCTCCGAACACATCGAAGCGCCCACGCGGCCTGCGAGAACCATTGCCGTGAGAATCGGACAAAGTTCCACCATCACCGATTTGCCAACCGCCATACCGACGAACACAAGCGGAATCATATCGCCAAACTGGTAAGCGAGCTGCCACGCCATAATTGCGCCGGTCGCAAGGCTTGCCGCAAAGACGACGGGAATGCTCGTCACTCCGGTCACGTACATCTGTTCCACGATGGTGTGGAAGTTGTGAATGGTACTCGGACAGTTTTTGCCGAGTTCCCACATAAAAGCAAAATAGCCGCGGACAGAGTCAAAGAACTTGCGGACGTAATGTCCCAAGCTCTTTGCGGCAATGTCCATCAGTGAAAACATTTTACTTCTTTTTCTTCTTGTCGGACTTCGCAGGAGTCTTGGACGGGGCGCTGATGGTCTTCTTGTAAAGATCCATGTCCGAAAGATACTTGATAGCTTCGTTTACCTGAGCATCGCTCTTGAGAGTGAAAGCGGTGCTTGCGGAGTCGCCTTTCACCGCGGTCAAAAGTTCACGCTTAATCCCGTTCATGATGTATTCACGGTTGTCGTCAAACTGCTTTGTACGGTTGTCGTCCAAAGCCTTGCGCAGTGCAGAGACCTGCTTGTTCAAAGTCGTGTCGGAGAGCGTCTTCGAAGAGTCGCCCATAAAGTTCTGTTCGCGGATCAAATCCTTTTCCAGAATCTCAAGCGTTGCAATGGAATTGCTCTTGATCTTGGTGAAGTTCGTATCCTTCAGGCAGAAGTCCTTGAACTGTGTAAAGAGCGAATCCGGAACGACCCATTCGCCGTCGATCTTTGCACCGCTCTTTTCAAGGCTCGGACGCATCTTGACTGCGAACTTGAAGTACATCGCCATGCGTTCCTGAACCTGCACCACCCAAGGAATCGGATCGAGTTCCACGTCGACGTCTGGCGTGATACCGCCACCGCCGTACATCTTACGGCCTGCGTTGGTGAAGAACGTGTCGACCTTTGCCGTATCGGCTTCCGCCTTGACAGTCGTGTTTGCGGAAGCGTCTTCGCCTTCTTCTTCGGCAAGAGCTTCTTCTTCACGGATCTTCAAACCTTTGATTCCGTTTTCCGGCTTGTTGATGCAACGGCCGAACGGAAGGTAGTAGAAGGCGGTCGTGAGCTTCAAGGCGTAACCCTGATTGTCGAGCGGGAAGATCGTCTGCACGGAACCTTTACCGAAAGAGGTCTTGCCGATAATCAAACCGCGGTCCCAGTCCTGAATTGCGCCGGAAACGATTTCTGCAGCACTTGCAGAACCCTGGTTCACGAGAACGACCAACGGCACATCCTTCGGAACGATACCGTCCTTGCGGGCGCGGCTTTCGGTTGCTTGAGTGCGTCCGCGCGTTGAAACGATCGTGTTGCCCTTCGTCAAGAAGAGTTCGCCGATTTCCACGGCCTGGTTCAAAAGTCCACCCGGATTGTAACGCAAGTCGAGAATGAGCTTCTTCATGCCCTGCTTCTGGAGCATTTGAATCGCTTTGACAACTTCATCACGGGTCTTGAGCGAGAACGAGGCAAGCTTGATGTATCCGATGTCCTTCGTGAGCATGCCGCTATACGGAACTGCATGGACGACGATCTTTGCACGGGTAATCGTGAAATCCATGAGTTCGCTTACGCCGGAACGCGCAATGCTGATCGTCACATCGGTGCCGACTTTACCACGGAGCTTACCCACAGCTTCATCGAGAGTGAGGCCGCGCGTATCCTTGCCGTCGATTTTCATAATGCGGTCACCGGCACGAATGCCGAGACTGAACGCCGGAGTTCCCGCAAGCGGGGAAATCACCGTCAAAATTTCGTCACGCAAGCTAATCGTGATGCCGACGCCACCGAATTCCCCTTCGGTAGAAACCTTCAGGTCTTCGTAATCCTTGGGAGCAAAAACGGCGGTATGCGGATCCAAAATGTTTCGCATGCCCTGAATCGCAGCTTCGGAAACTTCCGCCGGATCCACATCTTCGACGTACTTCAGATTGACTTCCGAAAGGACCTTGTTCAAACGGGAGAGTTCTTCGTAAAAATCCCCCGGAGCCTTCTTTTCGGATTTAGAGGATGCCGCCAAGGCGACGCTAGCCGCAAGACCTGCAAAGGTGATCCCGCGGAAAATGCAACGAGCAAAAGACATTTTGGATTTCATATTCATAAAAATACAATTTCAAAAAAGAACGAAGCTTTAAAAAGGAGAAAACCCAGCCATATCGGCTGGGCTTCAAAGAAAGGAGAGAGATGAAACGTTTGGGTAAGGGGAACGGGACAGCGTTTATGCGGCGTCCAGCACCTGATTGATTTTCGTCGTGCGGAGCTTTGCCAAGGCTTTTTCCTTCACCTGGCGAACGCGTTCTTTCGAAAGTCCGACCATTTTGCCGATTTCCTTCAAGTTCAGGTCTGCATCCACATCCAGACCGTAATAAAGGCCAATCACCTTGTGTTCCTGATCGGTGAGGTTGTCCTTCAAAAGCAAATTGAGAGACGCCTGTTCGTTGTTCTTGGCGGCGAGGGCGTCGGTCGCATCTGCCGAAGACGCAATGCAGTCGCCAAGGGTCGAATCCCCATCGTCACCGACTGGCGAATCGAGGGATGCGGAACGGGCGCCCATCATCAAAATCTTTTCGATGTCCTTTGCCTTGTAACGGCTAGCGCCTTCGAGACTCTCCGGATCAATCGTCAAGCTTCCGCCTACGACCTGACGGGTCTTGGAGGAAACGCGGTTAAAGCGGCGAAGGACGAGTTCCTTTTCTGCGCTAATGCGGACAAGGCGAGCCTTTTCGGAAATGGCGCGGGTGATGTTTTGACGGATCCACCACACGGCGTAGCTGATAAACTTGATCTTTTGATTCGGATCGAAACGGCGAGCGGCTTCGATCAGGCCCATGTTGCCTTCGTTGATCAGTTCGTTCACATCGAGACCCTGGCCTTTGTAAAGGTTTGCGATGTTCACGACAAACTTCAAATTGGACTTGACGAGAAGATCCTGCGCGCGACGGTTACCCTTGGCGGAAAGTTCAATCAAAACCTTTTCCTGTTCACGGGTGAGAAGCGGATATTTAGCGATGTCATTCAAGTATTGGAAATAAATGGAATTCATCAGGACCTCTTTTAGTTTTGTAACATTCGATTCGTTACATTTGAAATCTAACGTTTCCAAAAATCGCAAGTGTCAGAAAGAGCCCTAGTTTTGGCAAAACCTTCATCGGTTTTCTGTCTATGTTTATCGGGTTTTTGTCATTTTTTTGTCATTTTAGGCTGAAAATCCCTATATTGACGGCATGTCAGATTCGATTTCAATAGAAAAGCTGAATGCAACCGATACTTCTATCGTCAGTTCTTTGGGTATGCCTTTGGGTAGAATTCCGAAGAGCCTCTTAAAGGAAAACTCAATTTCCGAAAAGTGGATCCGTGTGATGATGGGAATCTTCTTTCTATCGATCGGCTTGGTGGCGGCGGCCTCGACAATCGATAAAGGCGAGTATTCCTGGAAGGCGTATGTCGTTCCGATGGTCGTGACGGTGAACTTCCTTTGCGGTTTCTTTTTGAACCAAAGAATCTTGGTGCCGCGTTTTTATTTTGCCCGCCGAATCAAACTCTTTGTCTTCTTCAATTTCCTGTTTACGATCGCTTCGATTTTGATTCGCGATATTGCGATTTATCTCATGGGAACTGGCGCAGGCTGCGTTTATGAAGTCCTTGGAACGGGACGGTCTTTTTTGACGATTCTGAGTATTTTCGGTATTTTTATCGTGGTGACGGGGATCAACTGCGTTTTCAATGTGATGGTGCGCTTGGAAGGCATTCGCATGCAGGAGTCCTACATCCGCAAGCTCCAGGAAAACTTTATGTTGCAGGCGGACCTTACCTTCTTAAAGCAACAGCTTTCTCCGCATTTTCTTTTTAACACGCTGAACAATATTACGGCGCTCGTGGATATCGATCCGAAGCTCGCTCAAAAATCGATGGTGCGCCTATCGTCGCTCTTGCGCCAGGTTTTGCAAGAAACTCAGAAAAGAAGCGTGGCGATTGAAACGGAAGTCGATATTTTGCAAAAGTATTGCGAACTGGAAAAGCTCCGTTTTGGATCGAATGTGGAATTCTCTTTTGACGTGCGGTTGGAACATCCGGAGAAGAACGTGTCTCCGCTATTGATGATGCCCTTGGTGGAAAACGCAATCAAGTACGGAGTGCATCCTTCGCAAAAGAGCCGCATTGCGATTTCCATTTCGGAAAAGGAAGATGTTTTGCATTGCCATGTAGAAAACACGATTGTTCCCAAAGCTTCTTCGACACATGTGAAGAGCGGCATTGGACTTGCAAATTTACAACGCCGTCTGGAAGTTTGTTACCCGAACAGATACCAGTATTTAGCGAAAAAAGAAAATGGGGTTTATATCGCGGATCTTCAGATTTCGGTTAAGGACACTCCTCTTTCGTTTGCACAGACAATGGATCATGCAGAACGTGTTTTTAATTCTGTCGATGGATTTGAAAAGGCTGTTCACGGCTAGCGAACGTTTCCTTTGTTTGTGTTTAAAACAAAAATGCCCCGGTTGAAACCGGAGCATTTTTTTGAGAATCAATCTCTTCGGCTTAAGCCTGAGCCTTCACCTGCTTGACGACCGCGGCAAATGCTTCCGGATCGCTCACAGCGAGGTCAGCGAGAACCTTGCGGTTGATGCTGATGTTAGCCTTGCTGAGCAAGTGGATGAACTGGCTGTAGCTCAAATCAAATTCACGCACAGCGGCGTTCAAACGGGTGATCCACAAAGTGCGGAATGCACCTTTCTTGTCGCGACGATGAGCGTATGCGTATTGACCTGCATGGGCGACGGCGTCCTTGGCAAGGCGAAGGTTCGACTTGCGGCGGCCATAGTAACCCTTAGCAGCCTTGAGAATGTTCTTGCGGCGTGCGCGAGAAGGAACTCTAGTCTTAGAACGTGGCATTCTTACTTACTCCTTATGCTTTGACAAGCAGACGCTTGACTCTGTATTCATCGGACTTCTTGACGGTTCCGGCCTTGCGCAGATTGCGCTTACGCTTTGTCGTCATCTTGGTAAGAATGTGGCGAAGACCAGCGCGCTTGAACTTCACGTGGCCGCTGCCGGTCACGCGGAAGCGCTTCTTAGCACCACCGTGGGTTTTCATCTTAGGCATTGTTTACCTCTTCGGTTTGTTGTTTAGCCTCACCTGCTGCCTTCGGCTCGGTTGCGGGCTTTTGCGGTGCGTTTTTGGTCACACCGCGTTTAGGACCGTAAATGTAAAGCAACGTGTTGCCTTCCATTCTCGAATCCGTTTCCAAATCGCCAACGTCCGCCAGGTCTTGCTTGGCGCGTTCCATGAGTCGGCGGCCGTAGTCCATGTGCGCCATTTCGCGTCCACGGAACTGCATAATCAAACGTACCTTCATGCCACTCGTGAGAAAGTCACGCATCTGCTTGACACGATAGAGATAATCGTTTTCAGCGGTCTTCGGATGCATTTTGACTTCTTTGAGCTTGACCACGTGTTGCTTGGCTTTTGCTGCCTTTGCTTTTTTGGCCTGTTCAAACTTGTACTTGCTGTAATTGATGATACGGCATACCGGTGGCTTCGCATTCGGCGAGACTTCCACCAGGTCCAGTCCGGCGTTCTTTGCCATCTGCAAAGCTTTGCGCGTATCAAGAACTTCCTGAGTTCCGTCTTCTTTAATGACACGGACCGGGGAAATGTGAATGGCTTCGTTGATACGGGTTCCGTCTGCAGGACGGTTCGGCATTTGCCTCATGCGCGGATTAGGATACAAGTATGCTACCTCATGATAGTGGTGATGTTTGCGACGAAAATTTAGCAAACCCAAAGGAAATCTTCAACTTTTCAGAGAATCCCCCTTTGGAAAAAAGCCTAAATTTTGTATAATTGAGGGCGTTGCGGCGGTAGCTCAAGGGTAGAGCTTTAGCCTTCCAAGCTAATGGTTGCCGGTTCGATCCCGGTCCGCCGCTCTAAAAAATCAAGCCTCCGAATGTTTTGGGGGCTTTTTTTTGTGCTTTTTTGCGTTCAAACGATTAGCGGTGGAGCAGGCTCGGCGCTTCGAGCTTCACAGGGGTTTCCGTCTTGACTACGTCAAAGGCTTCGAGGACTCCGGACTTCCAGATGAAGAAGAGCACGGCGAAGAAGAGAATCACGCCGAGAATCGTGCCGAAGTTTGATTTTTTGGGGACAAGTCCGCGGATGCGGGCTGTTTCGACCTTGTTTACGCTTCGCGGTACGAGGGAGTCGATCGTGACGATGTCTCCGACGATCGGTTCGCGGGGAATGCGGCCAAAGGCGCTTTTGTCGACGGTGTACGACTTATGGGTAGCGTCGGAATAGATCGTACCTGTATGCTTCGATGCATTCCAGCTTTCAATGCGTCCAATGTCAAGAACCATGCTTTACCTCCATCTTGAGCTCCATCTTCAATATAAAAAAACCGCCCTAGAAGGACGGTTTTTCAAAGAGAGGAATCTCGTTGAGGATTAGATCGTATCCATGCGAGTCACTTCCTGAGAGTAATCGACTCCTTCGATGTCGAAGCCGTTCGTGGCGAGGAAGTCGTGGCGGTATCCTTCGATGTCGCCGAGTTCAGCGATGTTGTCTTCGCTTACGATCGGCATGTATTTCGCGACTTCTTCCTGAACCTTCGGATTGAGTTCGAGTTCGTCGATACGGATGCGGTGCTCGTCGTCGGTGGGAATTGCGGAGCCCGTGTAAAGACGTTCTGCGAAAAGACGTTCCATCTGTTCGATGCAGCCTTCGTGCGTACCGTTTTTCTTCATGATCTTAAAAAGGATGGAGATGTAAAGTGGGATCAGAGGAATGACGGCGGAGGAACGGGTGACGAGACCCTTGTTCACGGAGATGTAGGCTTCGCCGTTCAAAGTCTTCTTGAGCTCCGCGTCGAGTTCGCGAGCAGTGCGTTCGATGTCTTTCTTGGCGGCTCCGATGGTGCCGTCGCGGTAGATAGCGTGTGTGTAGGTCGGGCCGATGTAGGAGTAGGCAACGGTCTTTACGCCGTCAGCGAGAACGCCCGCTTCGGAGAGCTGCTTGATCCAGCGAGCCCAGTCTTCACCGCCCATCACCTTCACGGTCTGGCGCTTTTCTTCTTCGTTTGCGACTTCAGCTGTAATGATCGAGAACTTGCCAGAAACGACGTCCATTGTTGCACCGGAGAAAGTCTTTTCAAGCGGTTTTAAAACGCTGCGGTACATTTCGCCTGTTACAGGGTCCACGCGGACGGCGCTTGCGACGCTGTAAATCACGAGGTCGAACTTGCCGAACTGTTTAGAGGCTGCGATCACCTGCTTGCGCATTTCGTCCGAGAACGCGTCGCCGTTAAACGTGACTGCACCGAGGCCCTTCGCCTTGGCGGCACGGTCGAATGCCATGTTGTTGTACCAGCCCGGAGTACCGCTCTTGTCGGCGGTGCCTTCTTTTTCGAAGGAAACGCCGATGGTGTTGGCACCGCATTCGAATGCTGCAGAAATACGGCTTGCGAGACCATAACCGGTAGAGCAGCCGAGGACGAGGACATTCTTCGGAGCGTTCGGAAGAGGACCGCGTTCTTTTGCCTTCTTTTCCACGTAAGCGATCTGATGTTCCACATCCTTGGCGCATCCGATCGGGTGTGCGTTGATGCACATGTTGCTACGAATAAGAGGCTTGATAATCATTATGTTTTCCTTGTTCCTAGAGTTAGTCCCTAAACTTTTTGAGAATCACAATGCCGTTGTGTCCACCGAATCCGAGGGATGCGGAAGCCGCACAATCGATATTTCCCGAAACGCCGACGTTTGGCACGTAGTCGAGGTCGCAGTCTTCGTCCGGATTGTCCAGGTTGATGGTTGCCGGGAAGTAGGAGTTTGTGATGGCGAGAGTTGAGATAATCGCTTCGATGGCGCCAGCGGCGCCGACGCAGTGGCCGGTCATGCTCTTTGTGCTCGAAACCTTGATCT
Organism: Hallerella succinigenes; assembly: GCF_002797675.1. NCBI lineage: Bacteria > Pseudomonadati > Fibrobacterota > Fibrobacteria > Fibrobacterales > Fibrobacteraceae > Hallerella > Hallerella succinigenes. The sequence goes on from NZ_PGEX01000001.1 coordinate 1,519,607, forward strand.
TGTAAGCGTGTTCGCCGAGGGCGATTTTGAGCATTGCGGTTTCGGTGGAATCGTTCAGGTGGGTCGAAGTTCCGTGAGCGTTGTAATATTGAATGTCGGTCGGAGCGATGCCTGCATCCTGGATGGCGCGGGTCAAGGCCTTGGCACAGGTTTCTCCACCCGGACGCGGACTGGTGATGTGGTAAGCATCGGCAGAAGCTCCGTAGCCGGCGAGTTCCGCGTAAATGTGTGCACCACGAGCCTTGGCATGTTCGAGTTCTTCGAGAACGAGAATGCCGCCGCCTTCACCCATGACAAAACCGGAACGATCCTTGTCGAATGGGCGGGAAGCCTTTTCCGGAGCGCCGTTGAACTTGTCGGTGAGCGCGTGCATGCCTGCAAAGCTCTTAATCGAAAACTCGGTAACACCGCTTTCCGAACCGCCGGCAAGGCAAATGTCCAAACGTCCAGAACGGATCGTGTCCAGGGCGAGGCCCAGGGCGTCCGTACCCGAAGCGCAAGCCGTTGCAATTGTCCAAGCGGAACCGGTAATGCCGAGCGCAATCGAAACGTTTGCACAGGCTTCGTTTGCAATCAGTTCCGGCATGGCGAGAGGCGATGCTCTGCGCTTGCCGCATTCGATATACTTTGAATAAGAAGCGTCGACAATATCCATACCGGCAAGACCGTTACCGGCGATTATGCCCGTCTTTTCCGCGGCGAGATCTTCTTTGGTGAGCTTTGCATCTGCCACAGCTTCGTTTGCGGCGGCAAGAAGGTACTGTGTGAAGCGAGCCATGCGGCGCGCTTCCTTCGGATCGATGCCGTGTTCTTCCGGCTTAAAATCCTTGATTTCTGCCGCAATCTTTACCGGGGAAGAACTTGCGTCAAAAAGCGTAATGGGAGCGACACCGCTCTTGCCCTGCTGAATGGATTGCCACATCGAGGGAACTGTTTTTCCAATCGGAGTGACAGCGCCCATACCGGTGATTACAATTCGTCTTTTATTCATAAATCTTAATTAGCCTTTTCTGCGTCGCTCTTTTGTTGATCTTGTTTATCCTTTTCACGGATCGAGGCGCGGCGGATCTTGCCGCTGATCGTTTTAGGAAGTTCGGTCACGAAGTCGATGATGCGCGGGCTCTTGTAAGAGGCGGCCACCTTCTTGGTGAAAAGCTGGATGTCCTTGGCGAGTTCCTTTGATGCATTGAAGCCCTTTTGCAAAACGATCGTCGCCTTGATCGCCTGTCCACGGGAAGGATCTTCTACGCCGGTCACGGCGACTTCCATCACCGCTGGATGCTTGAGCAGAACTTCTTCCACTTCGAAGGGGCTGATGCGATAACCGGAGCTCTTGATCAGGTCATCGGTACGACCGATGAACCAGCAGTAGCCATCCTTGTCACGCCAAGCGGTATCGCCTGTGTGATACACGCCGCCTTCAAAGACTTTTTCGGTGCGTTCCGGATCTTTGTAATAGCCGCCGAACATGCCGAACGGTTTTCCGCCATCGATTTTGATGATGATTTCGCCGACTTCCTCGTCGTCACAAGGAGTGCCGTCCGGACGGACGATTTCAATACGGTATCCCGGCGACGGCTTTCCCATAGAACCTGGATGCGGATCCATCCATGGGTAGTTGCCTTCGGAAAGGGTGACTTCCGTTTGACCGTAACCTTCGCGCAGACGGTGGCCGGTCTTTTCGAACCAACGATTGTAAATGTCCACGTTCAGGGCTTCACCAGCGGTCACGCAGTAGGTGAGGCTTGAAAGGTCGTACTTGGAAATGTCGTGCTGGAGCAGGTAGCGGTAAACCGTCGGCGGTGCGCAGAACGTGGTAATCTTGTAATCCGCCATCTTTTCGAGAAGCTTTCCCGGGATAAAGGTGTTCATGTCATAGGTGAACACGGCACTGCCTGCGAGCCACTGACCGTAGATCTTTCCCCACAGAGCCTTTGCCCAGCCGGTTTCGGCCACGGTCAAGTGACGTCCGCCGTCGACCACGTTTTGCCAGTACTTTGCCGTCACGATGTGACCGAGCGGGTAGGTGAACGTGTGGGCGACCATCTTCGGATTGCTGGAGGTTCCACTGGTGAAGTAGATGACCATGATGTCATCGTTCTTGATTTCGTTTTCGCCGGTCGGACGTTCGAATTTGGATGCACAGATTTCGTAATCGTCGTAAAAAGATGTCCAACCTTGGCGCGGCTGACCGACAGCGACAAGCGTTTCCACGGATGGAGATTTGGCGCGGGCGGTTTCAATTTCTTTCTGCATTGCCGGGTCATCGTAGGCGACGACCATCTTGATTTCGGCCGCGTTAAAGCGGTATTCGAGGTCTGCGGCAGAAAGCATGTTCGTCGCCGGAACGGCGATCGCGCCAATGCGGTGCAGAGCGAGAAGGAAGAACCAGAATTCATAGCGGCGGCGGAGCATCAACTGGACGCGGTCGCCTTTCTGGATTCCGTGCATCTTCAAGAAATTTGCTGTACGCTTGGAAGCGAGCGAAAGGTCCTTGAAGGTGAAAATGTGCTTTTCATCGTTATCATCGCACCAGACGAGAGCTTCTTTCTTCGGGTCTTTCTCGGCGTAAACATCGACGACGTCATAGGCGAAGTTGAAGTTATCAGGGACATTGATCTTGAAGTGAGTGTAGAGATCTTCGTAAGAAGTGTAATCTACACGGTCGATAAAGTTTAAGAGAAGATGCATAGTTAAACCTGTGCTGACTGAAGATTAGAGATCCCGGTAGAAGATTTTTTCACGCTTCGACATCGCGTAGCGGATGAGGTTCATCACGCGGTTTTCGCCGATGGAAGTGAAGTCCACATGGTGGATGGTCAGACGCGGAGTTCCGATTGGAGCCTGGATTGTGAGACAGGCGGAAGTCTGAGCCACACCGAGGGAAATATCCGGAAGGCCTGCAAAGCTGATGCCGAAGGAAAGGAACTTTTCTGTATTTTCTTGTTGATGGACCTGCTTTTCGGCGTTTTCGGTAGCCGCTTCGCCCATTGCTTCTTCGTCGGTTTCGTCATCTTCGTTCACGGAAACGATCAGTTCGCTTTTCTTGTAAATCGTCGTGCGATCTTCGTAAGTCTTGAACTTGGCAAGAATCTGATCCTTTAAATAGTTGTTGTCATACCAGGCGGGCGGAACATAGCCGATTGGGAGTTCTTCCTGCCCGAGTGCGTGCCAGAGGGCGATCGAACGGTCGAGGAGCGCCTGGGATTCTTCTTCGTTCAAGCCTGCAAATTCGGCGACGTTGTTCGAGAACATGAGAGCGCTCTTCCCGAAGACGGAACGTTCCTTGCTGAGGTTAGCCGCATGACGTGCACCGTGGAGCAAAAGTTCATGTCCGCTGGCCTTGAGCTTTTCGATGGATTCGCAAAAGCGTTCGCGTTCTTCTTCCGGGACCGCTCCGATCGACGGAACAACTGCAATAGAAATGGGGGATCCCACGACTTTCGTGATCTTTTCGATCTGGACAAGAGCGCTTTCAAAGTTCTTGATGTTATAGTCGTGGTAGCACAGAATGAATCTTTTGCCTTTGTAGCTTTCTGCTTCTGCGGCAGAAATGTCGGCAATGTCTTTATTGAGTTCCATTGCGTTTCTCCTATTAAAGTGGTGCGTAAAATAGAAAAAGCCGTGGGCGGGCTTGCCACGACTAAAAGCTGAGTTCGCTTATGAATGAGACTTCGTCCTGCTTCTTCCCTACGACAATAATTCGATTTTCTGCGGATTTCGTCATAAAAAGTTCCAAGGTTTCTCCGTAAAGCGCTTCCTTGGAATAATTGATTCGAAAATCAATAAGCGGTTTCGTGGCGAATTCATCGGGTAATGAGTTTATGATGAAAGCCGCGTAGTAAGCGTTGTCCGTATGATTATTGCTATCGAGATGGGAACGACGAATGGTCTCTTCGCCGACTTTTTCCATGTTTTCCGGCTCGATGATTTTCCCGCAGTGGAGGGTTTCCGGTTTTTCGAGCGGAACCGTGTTCAGCTTACGGAATTTTTCAATAGCCTTGGTCGGCAAGATCTTTCGGGTATCAAAAGCGGTAATCATCCATTTGGAAACACCCGAAATCAACGGATTCCCTTCGGAATCCAGAACCTTATAGATGCGATTGAACTGGAAGGAATCCGACTTGTCTTCGGCGGTGATGAATTCAATTCGATCGTCGAGTTTCGGCATTTGATAAAAGTGGAAGGCGCTTCGGACGACAAAACGGGCGATGTTGTGCTGGTTCAAAAATTCTATAGGCGTACCGCGCAAGCGGATGTCTTCTGTCGAAAGGTCTGTCGTCAGCCGTAAAAAATCAAACAGCATCATCTTTCCGTCGGGGCCGCACTGCGTAAAAGGAACGCGCATCTCGGCGTGGAAAGTGAAACCGTCTTCATCATACCAACGGTTGAAATTTTCGGTCAATCCCATGTCCGCAAAATAAAAAAATGGACTGTCTTCGGGTAGAAAAACGGTCCTTTTTTTGAGAATGACGAAATTTGTAAAATTTCGGTCATTTAAACGAGATTTTTAGAAACCGATGCCCAAGTGAAACAGGTGATTTCCATCGAGAACAGGGCTTGAAGCGTAGGCGTAATCGAACTGGAATCGTCCAAAAACGATGCCCAAACCGGCAGAAATTCCGCTATCCGTTTTGTCGCGGTAGGCGTAACCTGCGCGGAATGCGAGACTCTTTTTATAGAGCAGTTCACCGCCGAAGCGCCATTCCGGATTATAGTCAGCACGGCGGTATGCATCGGCATGGACGGCAATATCAAAAATCTCGAGAATCGGATGGGAACCGGTGATGCCTGCCTGCAAAGCCATCGGAGCGGATTCTTCTTCGCTTTCGTATTCCGAAACCCAACCGAAGTTCGTCACAGTCGCGCCAAAGGTAATGTATCGATTGAGCTTAAAGCTTGCACCGCCATCGGCAAGAAGTGCGATAGCTGTCGAATTGTCGATTGTCTGCGAAGCGAATCTTGCGGAAATGGCCCAGTTAAAGATGGACGGCTTGCTTCCGATGCCGAGCTGGACAGCCCAAGCCATCGCACCGTAATCTTCTAGCTTAAAGCCTTCTTCGTCACGGCCTTCGATATCGCCGTAGCCCAGATATTCGACCGCCGCACTGGTATTTGCATATTCAAAAGGAAGTCCAAAGTAGACGGAGGTGAGCTTCGCATCGACATTGCTCGAAAAGACGATGTGTCCGATACCGGCTTGAGCCGAATTCGAAGATGTCGTGGCGAGAGGGTTGCGTGAAACTTCCGAAAATCCCTGCGGAGTTGCGACTCCTGCACCGGCAAGGGCTGCAGAACGCGGCGACGTGGGCATGGAAAGGAACTTCATCGTCGTGCCGCCTTCGTCTACATTCCAATATTTTCCTCCTGCAAACGAAAGGGAGCAGGCGCAAAGAACGGTCGAAATGGCGAGATGTTTGAAGTTCATGAGTCTAAACATATAAAATTTAGGCTTTCCAACCCTGCATAATGGCGAGAACCTTTCCCTTGAGTTCTTCGGCTCGGGCAGCGGTATCGCATTCGATGTAGCAGCGGAGTTCCGGAGCGTTGCCGCTCGGACGCAGGTGAATGATGTCGCCCTGGTCAAAGGTCATGCGGTAGCCGTCAGTCGAATCTTCGGCGACGAGCTTTCCGACGAGTTTTCCAAAATACTTTTCACCGAGCTTCTTTTCGGCGATTTCGGCGACTTTCGCCTTGCTCTTTTCGGTCGGGAATTCCTTGACGCGGTCGCTTGCGGTAAAGCGCTTCGGAAGACTCTTGAACAGATCTTCAACGCCGGTGAGTTCCTTGCGGGCTCGCACGAGGATGGCGAGCTGCGGAAGCAGGGCGTCGCGGGTCGCGAGAGCCTTGAGGGTCTTGCCGTCCAAAGTGATGTCCGTTTCGAGAAGGAATCCTCCGTTGGCTTCGTAGCCTGCGACGGTTTTACCTTCGCCGTCGAGTTCCTGCATGCCGGCGATGACGTACGGACTTCCGATGCGGGTGCGGAGAGTTTTATCGAAAAGTCCACATTTTTCAAGAGCCGTATTGCAGCTCACCGGAGTTGCTATGCGTTCAATGCCAAGAGATGCGGCGGCGAGAATGCCGAGGACGTCCCCACGGACCCACTTGCCGGTCGCGTCTGCAAAGAGCGGGCGGTCGCTGTCGCCATCGGTGCTGATAATTGCGTCAAGGCCTTCCTTTGCCCATTGGATGCCGAGTTCAATGTCTTCCGGACGAACCGCTTCGGTGTCGACCGGGATGAACGTTTCGGAACGTCCGAGCGGCTTGACGTAAGCGCCGAGCTTTGTCAGAATGTCCGTGATGATGTCGCGGCCCACTGCGGAATGTTGGTACATACCGATGGTGAAGCCGGAAAGAGCCTTTTCGCCGAAGAAGGCGATGTAGCGGTTTGTGTAGTCTTCACGGGCGGTCGGGTCTTCTGCTGGAAGGGTGGCCGGGGACTTGAGCATGCCCTTGTCGAACTTGGAATCTTCGACTTCGAAGGATTCGGCTCGGATGCCCGTTTCGTCTTTCTTCGAAATTTCACCCTTCGGGTGGTTAAACTTGATGCCGTTGCGGTCGGCTGGAATATGGCTTCCGGTGACCATGATGGACGGGAGAGCCTTTTCGATTCCGTAAAGGGCGATCGCCGGGCTCGGAATGCGTCCGCTGTAAATGACCTTCCAATCCATATCGATGGCGGCCGTCGCGAGAGCCTGTAGAATGCGACCCGTGCTCGGGCGTAAATCGCCTGCAATTGCAACCGTCTTTTCGGACGGGTAATTCTTTTCGCAGTAGGCGAGGAATGCGTGGGTGTAGCTGTAGCACACGAGGTCCGTCATTTTGGAAACGAGACCGCGGGCGCCACTCGTACCGAAGCCGACGCCGCTCGAATTCATCATGTCGTTTACGGAAATCTTCATGCTTGAAATATATTAAAAGCAAAAGAAAGGCTGCCCGAAGCGATACCGAAATGACGCCCGGGCAGCCCGGCTTTTGGGGATTTAAGTCGAATTAGACAAATACTTGGAGGATTTGCCTTGCTTCATCGCCTTCGACAATACGGATTTCTCCGACGGGGGCGTAAGAAAAATCGCTGTATTCCGAAAGCTGGAGAGCCGCAAAACGGTGATCCTTGGAAGCTAGAAGATACAAGCTAAATTTTCCGTTTTCGGAAGCTTTCAGCTTATGATTGCAAAGTGCAGAAAGTTCAGTACTGGGTGCAAAAAGAATTTGTTCCACAAGAGCGCCTTCCGCAGGGTCGTATTCGAGGTAAGTTTTGCTGATGGGAGATGCTGTTGGTTTATAAATGACCTTTGTCAGTAAACCGAAGAACTTTGTTGAAATTTGAATATTGGAATTTTTAGCGAGCGCATTCTGCATCGCGAGTTCATTTTCTTGCATGATGTTCTCTTTTTAAAAGGTGTATTTTGGCGCATACGCACAAAAAGAATTCCGTCTTTTAACGGGACTTCTTTAGAGGATTTTTTAGAAAGAGAATGTTTTCAACAGAGAATGCGTTCGAGAGCGAAGATGTAGTAAGCCTTTGGGGTACAGTAGGAATCCTGCGACGTGGGCTTGCGGTCTTCTTTCTTCAAGAAGACGCGCTTTTCGTTCCAGGTGAAAAGATTGTGCTGAAAAACGGTGTGACGACCGTCGGTTTGCAAATTTGGGTGAAGGCGTTGGCCGCGGAAAAAAGTCTGCGGAATCGTTCTGCGCGTGTCAAGAATGGCGGCTGCAGAAGTGAAATTGTCAGGGCTGGAAATGGAAGCGTCTTCGGAAAAATCCGTCTGGACGTAATTTGAATTCGAAGGTCTCGGTGCCTGGGATGAGACGGCGAGGGCATGGAATCCTAACGCAAAGGCGAATAATAAACTTGCGAAAAATAGAATTGCATTTTGCGACTGTCGTTTCATGGCTTCTTTAATATATCTAAATTTACAGCATGGATAGAGATCGTCGACGCCGCTTTGGCCAAAATTTTTTGGATGTGGAGACTGCGAACCTGCTTGCCTCGGATATTCCGCTGTCTGCGGGTGACTCCATTCTAGAAATCGGTCCGGGCCATGGATCCCTGACGGAACCTTTGCTCGCTCAGGGCGTTCCGGTAACGGCTGTCGAAATCGACGAGGAATGCGTCGCCTATCTCAAGGACAAGTTCGCCGGCTATTCGAATTTCCATATTGTGAACCAGGACATTCTCCGTTTCCCGATCGACGAATGGCTTAAAGAAAATCCGAAGCCTTGGCTTGCGGGGAATTTGCCGTACAACATCTCCACGGGCATCGTCGCAAAAGTGATGCCGTTACTGAAAAAGACGCACGGTTTTATGTGCATGGTCCAGTATGAAGTTGCGGAACGGTTCTGTGCAGAACCGCATTCCCGAAACTATGGAAGCCTTTCCGTCTGGATCCGTGCTCATGCGACGGGAAAGATGCTTCGCAAGATCGGCCCCGAACATTTTACGCCGAAACCGAACGTAGATAGCGCCACGGTGCTTCTCACGCCGCGCCCCGATCCGCTCGATGCTCCGCTGGATTTTTTTGATTTTGTCCAAGACGCTTTTTCGCAAAAGCGCAAGGTCATCACGAATTCGCTTTCTTGCCGTTACGAAAAAGCGAAAATTGCGCAGGCGCTTGAACGTTGCGAATTTGCTCCGACAACGCGTGCAGAAGAACTTTCGCCCGAAGAACTTTTGAAGCTTTACGAAGTTTTGAAGTCCAACTAGGCCATTCCTGGAATGAGAGGCTTTTTCTCCGGGTAAAAAATGTGTATTTTGAAAGAAAAGGAATCGTTATGAAAAAAATCGTTCTCGCTCTTTTAACTGTTGTCATGGCTAGCGTTTTTGTCGCTTGCGGTCCGTCGGCGTTGGAAATCAAGGAAATGTCTTCCGACTGCGAGTTCAATGTGGAAATTCGCTATGTACCGGATGATTCGATTGCAATCTTGATGGGCAACGCTCTTTACGTCGCCACGTCGCAGCTTGTTTCTGGAAACCTTTACCCGCTTTCGATCAGCACGCGTTCCGATATCGACAGCCGTGCTCCGACGGACGTGGTGAATTCCGATGAAGAATTCGCCGCATACATCAACCGTCGCATTCCGGGAGTCATGAATTTTGGCATCGTCGTCGATGATAATTCTGCAAATGAAATCGGTTTTGAAAAGGAAACCGCTGTGAAAATGTTCCAGGACTTCTTCAAAAAGTCTTATCCGGGAGCCAAGTCCGTCTACTTCTCTTCTCGAAACGGGGAACTCGTCAGCGCGAAAAAACTGGATTAAACGATGTTAGGCATTCAACAAAAGAAAGGGGATCCCGAAAAGCTTTGCGGTCGCTTGGTGGTGTATGCAAAAATCATCCCGTCGGCGTCCAAAGATCAGAACGAGGGACCGATACCGTTTGCTTCGATGGTTCGAAATGGCATTCTCGCTGTGCGCGGGGAATTCGAAAAAATCAACAGCATAAAACGTTTTTTGCAGCATGAAGATGGATCTTCTTCCGTGGATAAGGGTATTTCTGATATAATCGAACATATTAAGGAATCCGGCGGAGAACTTCCCGAAGGCTTGGACGTGGATTCATTCAAGGATCGCCTGGAAGAACTTTCGAGCATGGAAATCATTCCGGTTCCGGCGAAAATCATGTTCTACGATAACGAAGAAGAAATCCTCGAAGAGAACGCGGACATTTATTACATCGGCGAATTCTCCGGAATGAGCCAGGCGCACCTCTGCATCACGAGCCTTCCGATCTTTTACCAGGCGAAGTTCCGTGAACAGCAGAATGCAGAAGAGCAGTCCTACATTAACGAACTGCTTTCGCAGATAGAATCGGACGGCCTTGTTACGAACAAGCCGGAAACGGGTGAGTTCTTGCCGGGCAACGGCAACCTCGTCACGTTCGTCGGCAATCTGCAGGAACTTTTGGAACGTCAGGTGGTGCCGTACCTTTTGTACCAGGCTGCCGACGAAGAACAGTTCTCGACAAACCTCGACCGCTTTTATGCGTTTATGGCTCCGTACAAGAATCAGCGTGATGTGCAGCTGATTGGGGAAACGCTCCGCCGTTTGCGTGTAAACGAAAACGATGTGAAGGAACGTTTCCGCCTGGAATTGCTCTGCCGCAAGGTTGGCGCGATGTACCACGAAAAATTCGAACAGGTTCCGGAAATTCAAAAAAAACTTTCGGAGCTGGACTTGTGAAAAAACTCGTGGTCATCGCAACTGGAAACGCTGGCAAGGTTCGCGAATTTTCCAAGGCATTTGAAAATTCCGATCCGAACTTGGAATTCAAAACACAGAAGGAAGTCGGCTTCTCTATCGACGTAGAAGAAAACGGTTCCTCCTTTCAAGAAAACGCTCGAATCAAAGCTTTGGCGGTTGCCGAATTCTTAAAGTCGAAGCAGATTTCGGCGACGGTCATCGCGGATGATTCCGGTTTGGAAGTCAAGGCTCTTGACGGTGCTCCGGGCATTCACAGTGCCCGCTTTGCTGGGGAACATGGAAATTCCCGTGCAAACAATGAAAAACTTTTACGTGAACTTTCGGACGCATCCGATCGTTCCGCACGATTCGTCTGTCACTTGTGCATTGTGCATGTGAATGGAAAAATCGATGATGTCGAAGGGGAATGCCCGGGAAAAATCATCGAGGAATTTCGCGGAGAGGAAGGCTTTGGTTACGATCCGCTTTTTGTGGCGAATGGAAAAACGCAGACTTTTGCAGAAATGTCTCTCGAAGAAAAACAGGCTTTGAGCCATCGCGGTCATGCGATAGAAATCCTCAAGTCTCGAAAGATTCTTTCGGAGCGTTAAGTTTTGGAAAAAGAGATGCTGAAAAAGATTCTTGATTTCGACGAAAGATTTTCCCGTTATCTCTACTCGCATCGTTTTTCCGCGAAAACGGACAAATGGTTGCGCCTTTATACGCGTCTGGGTGATGGCTATGTTTGGGCGTTGATTATCATTTTGATTCTGGTGTTTCACGGTCCGATGATCCTTGCGGAAGTTCTTGCTATGGTTTTCCCTTCGCTCGTGGCGTCCCTTGCGCTGTACTGGACTCTGAAACTTTCGACCAAGCGTCCGCGTCCTTTTGTGGCGATTCCGGAATTCAAGGCTTTGGTTCCGCCTCTCGACAAGTACAGCTTTCCGTCTGGTCATACGATGAATAACCTCGCGATTGCGACGACTGTGCTTTTGACGGTTCCGGCAGCCGGGGCTGTGATGATTGCTCTGCCGCTTACGTGGGGATTTCTCCGCGTGTATTTCGGAGTGCATTGGCTGACGGATGTCATCGGAGGCTTTATACTTGGCGTTGCGAGTTTTGCCATTGGACATCTGGTCTGGGTCTTCGCCCTTTCACCGCTCGTTTCAGGATATTTCCAGGGATGAGTTTTTTATCGGCAGAACAGGTTCTGTGCTGTATTGCGCCGGGTGAACGCGTCACCTTGTTGCTGCGCCATGCGGAACGTCGCCATATTACCGCTCAAGACGCGGACCACGGCGCTCATGTGCCGCTCACCGAAAAAGGCGGCGAGCAGGCTTTGGCCGCGGGCAAGGAACTTTCCGTTTTGAACGGTCCGTATTTCTTCGGATCGAGTCCTGTTTTCCGCTGTCGGCAGACCGCTGCCTTCATTGCAGAGGCCTGTGGAGCTTCGGAATATGCAGTTCCCGAAAAAGTGGCGCCTTTACAGCCTCTTGCCGAGTTCTACGTATCTGATTTTGAAGAATATATGCGCCATTTGCGTGAAGGTTTTTATCCGGCGATCTGCAAATGGGTCGCGGACGGGCGACTTTCGGGATTTACTCCGGTTAAAGAAGGCTCAGAAGCCCTCCTCAAGTTCGTTTTGGAACATTCGACGGGAAATTTTAACGTGTTTTGCACGCATGATGCTTGGGTTGTGCCGTTTCTTTCGCATTTTACCGACGTCAGCTTTAACCCAAACCGTTGGTTGAACTTCCTTTCGGGTGCTGCGATTCTGTATAAACCGGAAAATCCACTTGAAACGGCAAAAATATTACCGATCAAGTTTATCCGTGACGGATATCTCGTCTTCTCGGATTGGGAAGCGAATAATAAAACACAAGTCTAATCGGAAAAATCCCTTAAAAAAGCTTAAAGGTCCCTGCTTACGCAGAGACCTTTAAGAGCGGGAAGGGCGAGATTCGAACTCGCGATAGGAAAACTCCTATACGTCCTTAGCAGGGACGCGCCTTCGGCCAACTCGGCCACCTTCCCTAATTCGGGGGTTCACAATTCTAGATATTTTTCGGTGAAATTTCAAGTTCAAATTTTGAAAAAGCCACGATTAGCTATTTTTTTCCTGATTCAGCTCCGGAAAATGCTATGAAATTCTTGAAAACCCTCTTAAAAATCGCCGTCGCGTTTTTCGTTGTCGGGATTCTGTGCCTGATTCCCCTCTATATTATTGTATTCCGTGTCCTGCCGACCAAGGATCCGGACGGTATTTTTGACCGTCATTACATCCTTTCGGAGCTTTCGGGGGAATCCCGCGTGTATTACCGTGACGGGGAACGCCTTTTGGGTTCATTTTTCGATGTGAACCACCGTATTTATGTACCTTATGGGGAAATTCCGGAAAATATCGTGAATGCTCTCGTGGCGGCAGAAGATGCCCGCTATTTTGAGCATGGCGGTTTTGACATTACGGGCTTTTCCCGTGCAATGGTAAACAATATCCGCGCCGGACGCTTGCAGCAGGGCGGTTCAACGCTTACCCAGCAGACGGTCAAAAATATTTACGGGCGTGAAGAACGGAGCATCAAGGCGAAGTGGAAGGAATTGATCAATGCTCTTCGCATGGAAAAGCATTTTTCGAAAGAAGAAATTCTCGAATTCTACCTGAACCAGTTCCACGTTTCCGGTACGGGTAAGGGTGTGGCGATTGCCGCCCAGTATTTCTTCAACAAGGATCTTCAGGAATTGACTCTGGCGGAATGCGCGTTTATCGCGGGCTCCGTCAAAGGTCCTTTCAATTACGATCCGTTCATTCAGCGTAATCAACAGCGCAGAGACCGCGCGCTCGAACGTGGCAAGGCTCGTTTGAATTATGTGCTCGGTCGCATGGTCGAGGAAGATTACATCACCCAGGAACAGATGGATTCGGCGCTTGCAAAGCCTCTTGAATTCAACCACGGAAATTTCCGATTTTCGCTTTCGACACAGCTGGAACGCATTGAAGAAAAGTTCGATTCCGATTTCTACCAGGCTCTCTTTGAAAAAGAAGGCATTTCGGACTGGCGCAAGGCGCAGTTGCAGATCGTGACGACTCTCGATGCGGATTACCAGATGGCGGCAAAGCGTGCCGTGCAGAATAACATTTCGAACTTGCAGGTGAAGCTCGGCGGTTTTGTTCTGCCGAAGTCCGATCTTCCGAACCGCGCCGCTTTTGCCCGTACCGGCGACTACCTGTACGGCGCGGTGGATTCGGTGAATTACGATGGGAAGGGAAACCTTTCGGACATCTATCTGTCTTTTGGTCAGTTGCACGGACATGTCGGTGCTGCGGACTTGGCGGATCTTGGCAAACGGATGAATGCGGATGTAAAAACGGTTCTTTCTCCGCGTCTTGCCAAGGGTTCCGTGTTGCTCGTGAGTGTGAAGGATTCGGTCAAGGTGAACGGAGCTGTTCCGTGCCTCGTCGAAACGGAACCGGTTCTACAGGGGGCGCTGGTCGCGTTGCAGAACGGAGAAGTCGTGGCGAGCCAGGCGGGTTTCCACAATACGGGCTATGACCGGTCCTTTAAGGCGAAGAGACAGCTCGGTTCGAGCTGGAAACCTCTTTTGTATGCGGCTGCTCTGAATTACCACTGGCACTATCTGGATGAACTTGAAAATGAGTTCAACCTGTTCCAGTATGAAAATGAATTTTACTTCCCGCGACCCGATCATAAGAACAAGGGCGAAACGGTCAGCATTCTGTGGGCTGCGGTCCGTTCGGAAAACATTTCGAGCATCTGGCTTTTGGACCATCTTCTCGATAAGGTATCAATCGAAGAATTCGCTGGGATCGCTGCCGATGCAGGATACTTAAAGCGTGACGACGAATCCTTTGACGATTACCGCAAGCGTCTTCGCGACAAGCACGGCTTGTATCTAAACGAAATCGCTAAGCAGGAAATTGAGTTTTCCAAGGCGCAGAAAGCCCTTTACGAAAAGTTGCTTTACGAAAATCGCCCGGCCGCTGCCCGTGCTCTTCGCAATATGTTCTACGGTAGAAATGTCGAAAACGGCAAGAAAAAATATCGCAAGATTCAAAAGGAATACTTCGCCTATTTCAATCACAACTTCTTGCACTATCTCGCCATTCTTAAAGACCGCGACTTAAAGGCGCTTAATCCAGAAGAGCCGACAGCCACGACAACCCTTACCGACGAAGAAGTTTACCCGGGCTTGAACCTTTCGGATATTCGCCGCTTGAATGGAATGATGGGCATTCCGCGCGAAGACATCGATTATTCGAAGGTGGAAGAACTGTTCTATTGGCCCGACTTTAGACGCTCCGTCGCCATGGCGGCGTTTGCCAGGTTCGCCGAGGAAATCGGCATTCACGGAAAGCTTCGTGAAGTGCTGTCCATGCCTCTCGGCGTGAATGAAATTCCGCTCGCCGAAATGACGACCGCTTACCAGACGCTTCTCACGGGCAACCTTTACAAGTGCGCCGATGGCGAATGGAACGAACCCTGCCTCATCCAGGAAATTCGTGATCGCGACGGACATCGCATCTTTGAAAATTCCATTGAAACGAAAAAAGTCCTTTCCGATACGATCACAGAACAGATGGCGGTCATGCTCCACGCGGTCTTCCAATACGGTACCGCTCGCAGCCAGTATCAGAACCTCACCATGCGTTCTCCGTCGGGCGACAATACGCTTCTCTATCCGGCCTTTGGAAAAACGGGTACGACAAACGATTACCGCAACGTGGCGTTCCTCGGAGCAATTCCGACTTTCGTTCCGCAAAAGAACGGCTTCGGTTTGGATTCGGTCATCGCCATCGGGAGTTATGTGGGCTTTGACGACAACCGCCCGCTGAAATCCGGCAGAACGCGCATTGCAGGTTCTTCGGGCGGTCTTCCGCAATGGGCGGACTTTGCAAAGAAGGTGGTTGAAGTTCGCAAGGAAAACGAAAAGGTGGACTTCCTCGACATTTCGATGCTTGCGAAAGGGACGATTCCGCTTCGCTTGGGAACGGAACGCGGCGAAGTTCAGGTGCATCCGATGACAGGTCTTCCTGTTTATGCGGCAACGGAATCGGTCCGCAGCATTCCGCTGCTCGATGTGCCGGGCTACATGTCTCCGGTTCAGATGGAAACTGCAGCGGCGACCGCGGCGAATACGGGAATTGTCACGTCTCTTTCCATGCCGAGCTTTGCGCCGGAAGTTTTGCCTGCTCAGAATGTCCCTGTCCCAAAGGAAGAAGACGAATTTGAACTTCCCGCAGACTTTACAGGCGACAATGCTTTTGTTCCTATCGAACCGGGAGAATTTTAATTTATGCATTTGACAAAGCGTTTTTCGATCATTCTCTGCACGGGCGTTCTCTTTTTGATGGCTTGCGTGGGAACGACTCCGCAAACCGTACCGCAGTCCGACCCGCAACCGACCTCGCAAACTGTTTTGCAAACAGCTCCGAAAAAAGATTCTTCCGAATCTTCCGTCGCATCCGATAAAAACACGGAAGCCTTCGCCCCGGTTGCGCCTGCCAATGAACCGATGACGCTTGAAACAGAACCGATGGCGCCTGAAACAAAACCGATGGCGCTTGCAAATGCTGTGCCGGATATCTACGTGGAAATTCCAAGGCTCGCCCAAAAGGCGTTGACTCGAGCGGATTCTTTTTACGCAGCGGGAAATTTGGATTCTGCGGCAGCGATTGTCGAACGTTTTTCCGTATTGAATCCGCTGTGGAAGGAATGGCAATCCCAGGCAAAATCGATCGGAGAAAAAGTACGCAGTGGGTATTCGAAAAAGGATGCGGACTTGCAACAGTTTTTAATCGCCATGGTGAATGCGAACTCGCGTCGCGCTCCTTATGCAGAAGTCAAGGCTCTTGCCGACACGATTTGCGCAAGCACTCCGAGCGATTCTATTCGTCGCATTGTCGATTCTCTTTCGCGAATCGCTTACGTTCGCACGTTTGAAAAAGTCAAATCCAGCCGTGATGAAGCTCTGACTCTTGCCGGCGAAAAGGCTGCCTTCGATGCCGCCGAACAAAAACTTTCCGATTTGATTCTCCGTTATTCGGATTTTGTCGATACGCTTGGACTTCAAAATGCACTGCTTAAAATTTCTTCCTTGCGCATGGATGAATCGAGTTCGTCCGCCGAATATTGGAAGACTCACGATCCTAAAAAATCTTTGGAAGAAGCAAAACATCTTTCCGCGAACAAAAAGTGGTCCGCCGCCAAAGAAATTCTCTTTAAGCTCAAATCGAGCAGTCTCCGTGGAGAAGCCCTGCGTGAACTGGATGCTGTGTATGTAGGTTACTGCACCGAAAAGCGCAAGCTCACGGCAACGCTATTTGCACAATCCCAAAACAAAAAGGCGAACAAGGTCGATAAAATTTCCAAAGCGATCGCGGAACTCGACGATTGCCTTGAATTCGCCCCAGAATATAAAGACCGTGCCACGGTTCTTTCGAATAAGCAATTCTTGCAATCGGAACTCTCCAAATGATATTCGGTTATGAATGGTATCTCTACGTTGCCTTTTTCTTCGTCGGTATTTTGGCAAGTGCCATCAACAGCATTGCAGGCGGCGGCAGTACCATTAGCCTTCCCATCATGATTTTCCTCGGCCTTCCGCCAACCGTGGCGAATGGCACGAACCGCATCGGACTTTTCCTCGGAAATTTGACGTCGGCGCTTAACATGTGTAAGCATGGGCTCTTAAACAAGGAGATTTATTTCCGCCTTCTTTGGCCGACTCTGATCGGTTCATTGTTCGGCATTTTCTTTCTAGCGAAGTTGAACGACAAAGTTTTTCAGGGAATCCTTTCCTTGGCAATTCTTTTGGTGGTCATCATGGGGCAGCTTAAAAGGGATTTCTTGGGAAAGCCTCCTGCAACGCCTCCCGAAAAAATGTCCTTGCCGGCCTTTCTCGGTTTTTTTGCGATCTCGATTTACGGTTGCATTATTCAGGTCGGTGTAGGATTTCT
The DNA here is from genome assembly GCF_002797675.1 of Hallerella succinigenes. Classification (NCBI taxonomy): domain Bacteria; kingdom Pseudomonadati; phylum Fibrobacterota; class Fibrobacteria; order Fibrobacterales; family Fibrobacteraceae; genus Hallerella; species Hallerella succinigenes. Next base: position 1,536,765 of record NZ_PGEX01000001.1, read on the forward strand.
TCAAATTTTTTCGCTTTCCCGTTATACGGGTCTCGACCTGTTGCATGTGAATGCAATCAAAAATGCGCTGACTTCTACATTCCTGTTTGTGAGTACCTTGGGTCTGATTCTGATCGGCAAGGTAGAATGGGGACTTGCGATTTGCGTTTCTGCGGGCTCTATTTTGGGAGGGCTTCTCGGCAGCCGTCTGCAGCGTAAAAAGGGAAATGTCTTTGTTAAGCGCTTTATTTCGGTGTCGAGCCTCGTGATCGCGACCGTTTTGCTGAAAGATTTGTTCGTTTAAGGCGTTCCCGCGCGATTTTAAGCGTTTTATACGATCTTGCCCATTTTCTATACGAAAATTGGTACAAATTCACCCGAATCGAAAAGCTTTATGTAAACTTTTAATATGTTTTCGTCGAAAACGCTTTCTCGAGATTAAATTGAAATTTTGGTTATTTGGTGGGTGAAAAGGAGATGTTGGGATGAGATTGTATGTATGGGTCTGGGCGATTGCCCTGATGACCTTTTCGTCAGCGTTTGGCGCTGTGACGTTTTATGTTTCCGTTTCGGAAGAGTGGGCAGAAAATGGGAATTTATATCTTGCTTTCTCGGGTAGTAACAAGAAATATACTCTAACGGAAGATGCGAGTGGCTATTATACCGCTACTTATAATAATTCCATCGGTGGAAACAAAACGGTTACGGTTTACAGTGGCTCCGATTATTCGCAATCCTATTCGCTCTCCGCATTATCGGACGAAAGCGTTATTTATTTGACTGTAGATGCGTATGGCAAAATAATGGCTTTTGCGGGTGAGCCTCCGTCATCTTCGGGTTCCAGCGGATCTTCCGCTTCGGGAGGACTCTCCAATCAAAAGCTCATCCGTTTTTTAGATCCGTGGACAAGCACTACTCCGAGCATTGTTTATAATGGTGCAAAGGATACTTTAAAAATGACTGCGGTCAAAGATACCTGCGGCTGGTACGAAGCGATGATTTCTGCAGATTACATGGATGTCATCTTTATCCAGACAGTAGGCCCGGAAATTTTTACTGCCGCGGGTGCGACTATGGGCGATCAGATTGTGCTCGACAGCATTGCAGGGATCAGTGATGTCGTCTGGATTAACACGAAAAGCGGCGTTCCGGTTCTCTATTCGGCTTATCCCAAGGTTTTGGGCGATTGCCCGTCGCGCCAGCTTTCCGTTACTCTATACGACTGGTTTGACGGAACGAACAGTTCGAGGGCTACCGTTGCCGATACGGGTACGAGTCTAGACTTCGGTAAGCATAATAATGAAGGCAAGTGCGATAAGGTCGCCAAGGGAATGGTGAAAACGGAACTCGGCTCAAACGGTCTTCCTGTTCGCAATGACGAGGATTTCCCGGAAAACTGTAAAGCTTCGGATCACATCAACCATTGGTTCCTTCCGGATACGCTTGCGGTGGTGGATGGCAGTATTTATACCAATGCGACCTGCCGTGACATTACGATTATTTTGGAAGATACAACGGGACTTTGGCTCGGCCAGATTAACAAAAATTATTCCACTACTGATTGTGCGGGCTGTAATAAAGGTGGCGCATTCCTGCTAGATGATTTCAAGTACCTGGATGAAGCCCAGACGATTAAGAATCCGTATTATGACAGTTTGAGTGGAAATGTTATGGATTCGAGAGGCAATTATTATTATCACAACTTCGGTTTCACGATGAAGGTTCATGCGGAATTCACCTATGTGGAAGGCCAGTATTTTGACTTCTACGGTGATGATGATGTTTGGGTCTTTATCGATAACCGTTTGGCGGTGGATATCGGCGGTGTTCATAACCAGCAGCCAGGTGCAGTCAACTTGGACACGATGGGGCTCACACCGGGTGAAACTTATACCTTCGACATGTTCTATGCTGAACGCAAACAGTCGGAAAGTAACTTCCGCATGCGTACATCCATGGATCTTCACACGTCCATCAAGTATTACAGTATGCGCGATTACAGCTCGACTTCGGGCGGTAAGGCTTACACGATTTGGCAGAATATCAAAACGACGGGCCTTGCCTGTGATTATTCTGCAACAGCAGAAGATGAACCGGCTGCGTCCCTCTTCCGCTTGTACGGTGGAAATCTTCCGGCAGAAGGTGTTTCGCTTGATACCGCTGGATCGTATTACGGAGGCATCATCATCAATTCGACGATGAGTGGCTTCGCTATCGATACGACTGCTATCACGGGCCTCGTTCCGGGGACCTATACTTTTGAATTTACGTCGCAGGCGAATGAAGCTGCGAGCAAGACGATGACGTTCACGGTTCCTGAACCGGCAATCGATGTTCCGGATATCGCCATCGCATTTGCGGATTCCGAGTACAATGTAATCGATGCAGATACGGCAACGCTTGGTGAATGGGCAAGCATCATGTATCCGGTCTATGTCGCTTTGACGTATGACACTTTGCTTTCAACGGACCTCTTCTTGAATGCTTCAACTTCGAAGCTCATCTTTCTCGATGAAGAAGGAAACCGTGTCTCCACCGTCAAGATGGTAAAAGGTCAGGCGAAGTTCTTTGTGATGGCTCAGGAAGCAGTGGATAATGCGTCATTCATGGTGCAGGCTTCTGCCGTGGAAAACCTCTTGGTTTGGAGCGGTATTACGCTCAAAGAACCTCCTGTGCCAAAGATCGAAACAGCTGGCATGTATGACCGCAATGGTGATGGTATCGGAGACAGCATTTATGTGAAGTTCTCTTACGCTCCTGATAGAGAAGATGCTCCGGATTCTCTGTACTGGGTCTTCCGTGATACTTCTTCGAGCAAGTTCAGTTCTTTTGAACGTGTCGATAACGAATCGGTGAGCCTTACAAGTGATGCGTTCACATCTGGAATCTTCACGGGCCTTGCTTCTGTTGCTTATAGCGGTAGCATTTCCGCGTACTATACGTATGACGGGGATGTGTTCCGTTTGGATGGAATTCTCGATGATCACGTCGGCGAAATTCTTACGGGAGCTTCTCTCTCCGTGGAAGATGATATCTCTGTGCTGACGCTTAGTATCAGTGAAGCGCTTGCCGACAGTCAAACGGTGAATCTTCCGCAGGCGTTTGAATTCAAACGTTGGCGCTCGGGCACTCTTTCCATGGGAGTCGTTGAAGCGAGCTATAGTGTTAGATCCGCTCCGGATCGAGTTCAGCTGTATTACCACGTCCTTGCAGGAGATGCTCCGGAACCGGGTGACAGCGTCCGCTTTGTTCCAAGTCTCGCCATGGATATGTCGGGCAATACAGCACACGAAAATAATCCGTGGGTCCGTGTCACGGGAGGTGGTGCTGTATCCGTCGCATCGACTGAAGTGGTTTCGCTTACACCGGAAACTGTTCCTTCTGAAAAATCTCCGACCGTTGAAACAATTGCCGTTGCTGCAGGGAGATCTGCCGAAGAAGTGGCGGTTGCTACCGGACGCCACGGGCAGCTGGTTTCCTTTGATGGAATTCTCGGCGCTTTGGAAGATGTGAATTCGAATCTCAAAGAAGGAGAAAAAGCGTACACGGTCGATGACATTGAAATCGAGTACGAAACGTATTACTTCACAAACCTCGGCGAGTATGTGAATTCCGCATACGGAACGATCAATTGTTCTGACGCCATTTTCTCGGGGGATTGCACCACGGGCAAAAAGGCTTTGTTCCTCGCCTGGAATATGCGTAGCAGTTCGGGACGTCTCGTGGGAACAGGCGCTTACGTTGTTCGCTTAGATGTTCGAATGCTCGTCGGCAACCGTGTCCTTAAGAAGACAACGGAAAATGTCTGGGGCGTCAGAAGATCGGTCGGCCTTCTTCGCTAAACAAGAAATCCCTTGAATCATGCCTTGGCCCGCACAACGTGGAATTGCAGGTGTCATATCGTGTTTGCCCCCAAAATTCAGGGGGGGAGTTTTTACGGAGAAAGCGGCTTGAAACAGGCGCGATACGCCGCAGGCTCTGCGTGGTCCCTGCCCGGCAAGACGCGGCCCTTTCTGCCTGACCGTCCGTGTGAGTACAAACGAACTGGAAGTGAATTTGTTGCAAAATGACGGGAAGGTCTCCAGGCAGAGGACGGCCCCGTCTGCGGGAACGGCGTCGAGGACGGCATCGCGGTAGAGATGGCGGTAGAGATGGGGGCCAGAAAGCGCATCAAAGGAGGGGGGGGCGCCTTCGAGGGGCGCCTTCGGACGTCCCGGAGCGGTTTCGAGAGGCCTCCGGGACTGCATTTTCGGGGGGATCGAAAAAAAATGGCGGCGAAAAAGGAAGAAATGCGTGGATTGATTGTGGACAATATGGAAATATGCGGCTTTTTGACGGCGTTTAGACGGAAAACAGGCGTTGTAAGAAAAAAAAACGAGGAAATTCGCAGAAATCTGCGCAGGAACCCCTTGACGATTCCGTGGGGATTTCTATAATTGGCCTCGTTCCGGTCGGAAACGGCCAGGAAACGCCCCGGACGGGATCCGGGCAGGCTGATTGAAGGATTTGGAGATGTGCTTGAGTGATGCTCCGGTCAATCAAATTTGACGGAAAAGGAAGCGTGTCGGGACAGGCCTTTAGAAAACAATGAAGAGTTTGATCCTGGCTCAGAACGAACGCTGGTGGAGTGTCTTATACATGCAAGTCGAGCGAGGACGTAGCAATACGAGCCGAGCGGCGAATGGGTGAGTAACGCGTAAGCAATCTGCCCCGCATTCCGGAACAACCGTGCCAACGCGCGGCTAATGCCGGGAGCCGTGGCGGCCCGCATGGGCCGTTGACGAAAGAATCATCGATGCGGGATGAGCTTGCGTCCGATTAGCTAGTTGGCGGGGCAACGGCCCACCAAGGCGACGATCGGTAGCCGGCCTGAGAGGGCGATCGGCCACATTGGGACTGAGAGACGGCCCAGACTCCTACGGGAGGCAGCAGTAGGGAATATTGCGCAATGGGGGCAACCCTGACGCAGCAACTCCACGTGTGGGATGAAGCATTTCGGTGTGTAAACCACTGTCGAGAGGGAATAATTCGGCCTTTCGGGGCCGTTGAATGTACCTTTAAAGGAAGCACCGGCAAACTTCGTGCCAGCAGCCGCGGTAATACGAGGGGTGCAAGCGTTGTTCGGAATCACTGGGCGTAAAGGGAGCGTAGGCGGGCCGCCAAGCGTTCTGTGCAATCCCGGGGCCCAACCCCGGACCCGCAGAGCGAACTGGCGTCCTTGAGTGGTTCAGAGGCCGGCGGAATTCCTGGTGTAGCGGTGGAATGCGTAGATATCAGGAAGAACACCGATGGCGAAGGCAGCCGGCTGGGGACCCACTGACGCTGAGGCTCGAAAGCGTGGGAAGCAAACAGGATTAGATACCCTGGTAGTCCACGCGGTAAACGATGCATACTAGGTGTCCCGGGGCGACCCGGGGTGCCGTAGCTAACGCGTTAAGTATGCCGCCTGGGGAGTACGTACGCAAGTATGAAACTCAAAGGAATTGACGGGGGCCCGCACAAGCGGTGGAGCATGTGGTTTAATTCGACGCAACGCGCAGAACCTTACCAGGGTTTGACATGGAATCGCCGCGGCGAGAGATCGCCGTTTTGCAGCAATGCAACGGTTCACACAGGTGCTGCATGGCTGTCGTCAGCTCGTGTCGTGAGATGTTGGGTTAAGTCCCGCAACGAGCGCAACCCACGTTTCCAGTTGCCGCCCGCAAGGGGGCTCTCTGGAGAGACTGCCGGGGACAACCCGGAGGAAGGTGTGGATGACGTCAAGTCCTCATGGCCCTTACATCCTGGGCCACACACGTGCTACAATGGGCGGTACAATGGGCAGCGGGGCCGCGAGGCCGAGCCAATCCCCAAAGCCGCCCTCAGTTCGGATCGGAGTCTGCAACTCGACTCCGTGAAGCTGGAATCGCTAGTAATCGTGGGTCAGCACACCACGGTGAATACGTTCCCGGGCCTTGTACACACCGCCCGTCAAGCCATGGAAGAAGGGAGTGCTCTAAGTCGCGATGCCAACCCGCAAGGGAGCCAGCGCCTAAAGCAAGACCTTTGACTGGGGCTAAGTCGTAACAAGGTAGCCGTACCGGAAGGTGCGGCTGGATTACCTCCTTTAAGGAGTAAACCGCGGTCCTTTTGGACCGCCACCCGATTCGCAAACCAAGGCATCAAGCAAGTACATCTCCAAGTTTTGCAAGAAGCTAACGCGGCTCCGAGAGAGCCCGCGGCCGATTGACAGTACGGGAAGCAATTCCAGAGAAAGTGATAACAAGCATACAAGAAGCGAAGCAGTTTCGAGTGACTGGGTGGCCCGATCAATGACAGGGCGCCGAGCTGCTCATGCGAAGCGAGAGCTATATCGCTGGAAAGAAGGAATTAAGCATAGGAACGCACACGGGGGATGCCTAGGCATTCGCCGGCGACGAAGGACGCGACAAGCTGCGAAAATCCCGGACGAGGCGCAAAGGGCCCGTGACTCCGGGGACTCCGAATGGGACAACCCGCGCGGGGCGACCCGCGCATCGCGGGGCCGAACACATAGGCCCCGTGAAGCCAACCCAGTGAACCGAAACATCCAAGTAGCTGGAGGAGAAGACATCAACCGAGATTCCCCAAGTAGCGGCGAGCGAACGGGGAGGAGCCCAAACCGGGAGCGATCCCGGGGTTGTAGGACTGCCGCGTGACGCGAAGAGAGGTGCTGAAGCGGGATGGAAAGCCCCCCCCCAGCAGGTGACAGGCCTTTAGGGACCGATCTTCGCGCTTGGCAGTATCCTGAGTAGGGCGGGGCACGTGAAACCCTGCCTGAAGCCGGGGGGACCACCCTCCAAGGCTAAATACGAGCGGATGACCGATAGCGACCAGTACCGTGAGGGAAAGGTGAAAAGCACCCCGAGAGGGGAGTGAAAGAGCGCCTGAAACCGTGTGCGTACATTCTGTCGGAGGAGGGACTTGTCCCTCTGACGGCGTGCCTTTTGTTTAATGAGCCAGCGAGTTGCTCGTGTACGGCGAGGCTAAGGTCCTGAGGACCGGAGCCGCAGCGAAAGCGAGTCTGAAGAGGGCGCCTAGTCGTACGCGGCAGACACGAAGCCTTAGTGATCTACCCATGGCCAGGCTGAAGCGGGGGTAACACCCCGTGGAGGGCCGCACCGATATACATTGAAACGTGTCCGGATGAGCTGTGGGTGGGGGTGAAAGGCCAATCAAACTGGGCGATAGCTTGTTCTCTCCGAAACATATTTAGGTATGGCGTCGCGACAGGCTGCCGGGGGTAGAGCACTGGATGGACTAGGGGGCACACCCGCTTACCAAACCCAACCAAACTCCGAATACCGGCCAACCGATTCGCGGCAGACAGCCCGCGGGTGATAAGATCCGCGGACGAAAGGGAAACAACCCTGACCACCGACTAAGCGTCCCCAAGTGCGCGCTAAGTGGGAAAGGATGTGGGACTGCTCAGACAGCCAGGAGGTTAGCTTAGAAGCAGCTATCCTTTAAAGAAAGCGTAATAGCTCACTGGTCGAGCGGTCCCGCGCCCAAAATTATCGGGACTAAGCGCGTCACCGAAGTCGTGGGCTCCAGCGATGGAGCGGTAGGAGAGCGTTCCGCAGGCCTGGGAAGGCGGGTGGCGATGCCCGCTGGAGGTACCGGAAACGAGAATGCTGGCATGAGTATGCGAAAACGCGGGTGGAAAGCCCGCGCACCGAAAATCCAAGGTTTCCCGGGTAAAGTTAATCTTCCCGGGGTCAGCCGGGACCTAAGACGAGGCCGAGAGGCGTAGCCGATGGGGACGGGGTCAAGATTCCCCGGCCTCCCACGAGGCGTCCGACCGACGGGGCGACGCATCGAACAGTACACAGCCACCGATGGACGCGTGGCGGAAGGAGCGTAAGGCGGCAGGGAGGCAAATCCCCCTGCCACGTGCCCGAGACTCCCGACCGGAGGAGGGCTTCGGCCCGAATCCGAGCTGTACATGCCGGTGCCAGGAAAACCCCCTAAGGGAGCCGCGAGGGAGCCCGTACCGTAAACCGACACAGGTGGATGGGGCGAGCAGCCCAAGGTGCTTGAGACAACCCAGGAGAAGGAACTCGGCAAATTAACCCCGTAACTTCGGGATAAGGGGAGCCCCCGGCGGTCAGCGCGGACAGCGCGGAGCCGCTGGAGGCCGCAGAGAAATGGCAGAAGCGACTGTTTACCAAAAACACAGGGCCATGCAAACCTGCAAAGGGAGGTATATGGCCTGACACGTGCCCGGTGCCGGAAGGTTAACAGGAGGGGTCAGCGCAAGCGAAGCCCCGAATCGAAGCCCCGGTAAACGGCGGCCGTAACTATAACGGTCCTAAGGTAGCGAAATTCCTTGTCGGGTAAGTTCCGACCTGCACGAATCGTGTAACGACTTCTGCACTGTCTCCTCCTGAGACTCAGCGAAATTGCAGTGCCGGTGAAGATGCCGGCATCCCGCACCTGGACGGAGAGACCCCATGAACCTTCACTGAATTTTGACATTGGTTTTAGGCCTTGCATGTGTAGGATAGGTGGGAGGCTTTGATGGCGGGGCGCCAGCCCCTCCGGAGCCGCCGTTGAAATACCACCCTTGCCAGGCTTGAGGCCTAACCCGCGCCCCTCACCGGGGCGGGGGACCGTGTCTGATGGTCAGTTTGACTGGGGCGGTCGCCTCCCAAAAGGTAACGGAGGCATCCAAAGGTTCCCTCAGCGCGGTCGGTAATCGCGCGCAGAGCATAAAGGCAAAAGGGAGCCTGACTGCGAGGCGGACACGCCGGGCAGGTACGAAAGTAGGGCTTAGTGATCCCGCGGTACAGCGTGGAACGGCCGTTGCTCAATGGATAAAAGGTACTCTGGGGATAACAGGCTGATCTCCCCCAAGCGTTCATAGCGACGGGGAGGTTTGGCACCTCGATGTCGGCTCGTCGCATCCTGGGGCTGGAGAAGGTCCCAAGGGTTTGGCTGTTCGCCAATTAAAGCGGCACGCGAGCTGGGTTCAGAACGTCGTGAGACAGTTCGGTCCCTATCCGGTGTGGGCGTACGAGACTTGAGGGAACCTGTCCTTAGTACGAGAGGACCGGGACGGACGAACCTCTGGTGTACCGGCTGTCGCGCCAGCGGCACCGCCGGGTAGCCATGTTCGGATCGGAGAAACGCTGAAAGCATCTAAGCGTGAAGCCGTTCCCAAGATAGGGTCTCGCGGGGGCAACCCCCTGAAGGGCCGTCGGAGACTACGACGTCGATAGGTCGCAGGTGTAAGCGCGGCGACGCGTTGAGCCGAGCGATACTAATAGCCCGTGAGGCTTTTCCTTTTCTTCCTACGATGTGGCTTTGCTGCGCGTGAGCAGCCTGGCGTCCGGAGGCACCCCATTCGAGGGCTTCGCCGGCTATGCTTCTTTCCCTGGGCATCCCGTACTGAGACATTGAAATTTCGGCGGTCATCGACGGTGGGTCATACCCGTTCCCATTCCGAACACGGAAGTCAAGCCACTTGTCGCCGATGGTACCTGGCCCCCGGGCCCGGGAGAGTAGGTCGCCGCCGGATCCACGGGCCCCCGCGGGACATCGCGGGGGCCCTTCCTTTTTCCCCCGGAATCTTTCTATATTCGTTTGCATGAAGATCCAAGGTTTCGTTTGCAATCCGTTCCAAGAAAATGCGTATCTTGTTTATGATGAGGCGAACGGTGAAGCTCTACTTATCGATCCCGGATTTTATAACGAAGATGAATTTCTCAAAGCGGACTGTTTTGTGAAAAAGAACGGTCTTACAGTGCGGCGTGTATTGAATACGCATTTGCATTTAGATCATTGCATGGGAAATGGATGGGTTCTGCGGAAGTGGAATTTGGAAGCGGAAGCTTCAGAAAACGATTTGTTTCTGATTCAGCATGCAGATCACCAGGCGCAGATGTTTAGCCTTGCGCTAGAGGAAACTTTGCCCTTGCCCAAATCCTTTTTGAAGGAAGGAGATTTGATTCTGGTTGGAAATATCCAACTGAAGGTTATAGAAGTTCCAGGACATTCCCGTGGCGGTCTTGCGTTTTATGAAGAACGTGAGAACATTTTATTTGTGGGGGATACCCTTTTCCGCGGTAGCTATGGCCGTACAGATTTGCCAGGCGGCGATACAGAAAAGCTTTTTGATTCTATTCGCCAAAAACTTTTGGTTTTACCCGATGATACTCTAGTGCTGTGTGGACATGGTCCCGCTACAACAATCGGGGATGAAAAATTGCAATTCGGATTGCAAAGCTAAATAGTTGTATTAAAGAATTTATGAGGAATTTAACTCCTCATAATTTATTTTAAGCACTGAGTGTTTGCAAAAGGACTTTAAGGAGAGTTTTGGATGAGATTGGTCCTTCTGATTAGTCTGCTGTATGTTGTGGCAGCACAAGCTTCTTTGACTTTACATATTCAATCGCCGTGGCGTGGCGATGCGACGAAGTCATCGTATAAGCTGCACATTCTTGGCAGCCCTACAAGCTACAATCCGATCTACGGTGAAAATTCTGTGACGAAGATGACTTCGGAAGGAAACGGTTGGTTTGTCTATACGTGGAACAAGAGTGTTTCGGATTTCCAAAGTTGGGAATCTTTTAGCGTAAAGCTTTGCCCAGATTCTTCGGACCAGAATTACAACAACAATAACTGTGTCGCTTGGACGGACGGGACGAATGCCCTCTCGTTTACACCGTCAACCCTTTTTGGCTCGGATACAGAAGTTTGGCTTTATACGACGTCCGACATGTCTTATACGAAATCCTTTGCGGCTCCAGGCTCCAAGATGGTTTGGTTTAAGAGCCCGTGGGGAAACAAGGCTCTTCCTCGCATGATTTTTGGTACAGATTCCATTTTGATGCGCTTTGCCGTGGATGATTCGACGAAATGCGGTTGGTTCTATGGTGCGATAACGCCCTCTGCGCTTTCGAACAATCCGCTGAAGACTGCTTACTTTGAACGTTTCTACGCTTCTTACATGACGGCTCCTGCGGAAGGGACTGTGGACCTTTCTTCGGCGTTGGCTTCTTCGGATACGATTTTTGTGGATGGTACCGATTCAAAACTATCCGTCTCGTCCAAGATCGGTTCGCTTGGTGCGTGCTTTGATTCTTCCCGTACTTTGCACATTTATCACCCGTGGAGAACGAATACGTCTTATCGTGACAGTACGTTCTACATCTCGGTTCAAAATAATATTTTGGGAAATCCGACCGCCCTTGATTCGACGGGTGAATATAAACGCTGGAGGCATTATACTTTCCCAGCGGCAACGGCTTCCAAACCGGAATGGAGTTCGACTTCTGCGCTCTTCAACATTTACCGCGGCGCAAATGATTGGCCTGCAGTGACCTTTTTTACAGAGGCCAATCGTCCGCTGATTTCTTCGTTCTTCCCGTCGGGTGTTTATGAAACTTGGCTTTTCACTTATACGAATGAACGCTATGACGTGGTGTATGCTCCGCTCGAAGAAAAAATTATCCGTGTGATGAGCCCGTGGGAAAACATGTCGCCTTCGATGATCGTGAATGGTGATACGGTGAAGATGGGACCGTTCTCGAATGATACTTGTGGCTGGTACCAGGGCGCTTATTATAAGCATGTGACGGATTGGGGCATTACCTTGAGACAGACTTTTGGCTTTGAGATTTATACGTCTGCAGGACAGAAGGATGGGGAACCGATTCAGATCGATTCGATCATGGCGATTTCGGATACGGCTTGGGTCTTCCCGTACCCGACGCTTTACAGTACACCCGCTTATACGACGGATTTCCCGGGGCGTCTCGGTATTTGCCCGACAATGCAGATTTCAGCGATGGTGTTAGACTGGGCGGGTGAAAATCATCACGATAGTATCGATGTGGACTTTGGCGGTATCTACAACGGTAACGACTATACGATGGTGACCTATTTGGATTCCACGGGAAAAATTGCGACAAATAATAAATGCGGTGGTCATGTTCTTGGCATGGTCCTGGATTCTTTGGTGAATGGAAATCCTGCTCGTGTGGATTCGTCGGTTTTCCCTTGGTCGATGTGTTCTGCTGCGCGTGAAATCGAAAAATGGTTTGTTCCGGAGACGCTTGCGACGGATGCTTCGGGCAAGAAGTACACGAATGCGGTTTGCCGTGACATTGATTTGACTCTGGACGAAGAAGGTTTTTGGCTTGCGGATATTACAGAAGCGGGAAATTGCAACGATCCGGATAATCCAGGGTTTTACCCGATTGACGATTTTAAATATTTGGATTCGGCGATGACGCTGTACAATCCGAAGTATGATTCTGTGGTCCAGGGATGCAGACATAACTACAGCTTCTCGATGAAGATTTCGGCACAGTTCCAGTATGTGAAGGGACAGTATTTTGAATTCCGTGGCGATGATGACGTTTGGGTGTTTATCAACAATCGTCTTGTGGTGGATATCGGCGGTTGCCATAGCCCGGTAGAAGGTTCGGTGAACTTGGATACACTTGGACTTGTCGAAGGCAAGGAATATCCGTTCCACATCTTCTTCTCGGAACGCAATGCAACGGGTTCGAATTTTAAAATGCGGACTTCCATCAACTTGCAGACGGAAAAGACCTATTACCCGGTGGAAATTCCAACGTCGGATGGAACGATTCAGTATGAAATTTGGCAGATGCTGATCGATGAATCGCTCAGCTGTGACGTTTCGAGCGTGACGAAGGTCGATACGATTCCAGCGGCGTCACTCTTTTTGCTGATGGGACCGGGGCTTCCGATTGATGGCGATACTCTCGTTCCGGGCGTGAACTACGGCGGTATTACGGTTTCTGAAACGATGTCCGGCTTTACGATCGATACGGTGGCCGTGGTGAAGTCGAGAACTCTCGCTCCGGGTACTTATACGCTTTACTTCTATCTGGAATCGGATCTTTCGCAGTCTTCGAAGGTCTATTTCACGGTTCCGGAATATCCGCTTCCTTCGATCGTATTTGCGGATTCCCTGTGGAACGAAATGGATCCGGACACGGTAAAGCTTGGACAGTATGCGTTTATTCCGTATCCTGTACAGGTTCTTGTGGAATATATGGGAACGCTTTGCGATAGCGGATGCGATGCGCCGCTCTACTTCTCGTCATCGGATTCGCTTGCGCTGACAGACGAGTTTGGCGGATTATTGGATTCGGTTGTACCGGTGAATGGTAAGGCGCATTTCTATGTGATGGGAACGGCGGCTGTGGAAGACGGTTCCTTCCAGATTTCGGGCGCTTCGTATGACAACATTTTGACATGGTCAAATATCGATTTGGAAAAACCTCCGGTGCCGATTCCTTCGGGCGGCTATATGTTTGACCGGGATGGTGATGGCGTTGCCGATAGCTTGATGCTTTCGTACGGCGAACCGATTACGGGAGAAGATGAACCGGATTCCGTTTCTTGGCAGTTCGGCGATTCGACGTGGCATCGCATTGTAAAGAAGGACTTGAAAAAGTACCGCTTCCTGGACTCTCTCCTCGTCTTTGAAAATGATTCGCTTTTGAACTTCCTCTTTACAGGAACTTCTTCGGGCGATGCTTACGCGGGAAGTTATACGACGCTCTTCAAGAAGGCGGTGACGGATTCGCTGACCGGTGAAACGGACACTCTTTCGTTCCATGTGACGGGAAAGATCCAAGACCGCCTAGGACCTGTGATTACGAATGCCATTGTGACGCCGCGCAGTGAAGACGTCTATCAGCTTGCAATCGTCTTCAGTGAAGCTCTCGATACGAACAGCTATCCGTTGGATTCAATCTTTGAATTCAAGGCGTGGCGTAACGGCGAAGAATCTTCTCGGAATATTTTCCCGATTTCGGGAACGCGTCGCACGGCCCGTTATGAAATCTTCTATTCGAGCAAGAACGGTGTGCTGCCTTCTGTGGGCGACAGCATTCGCATTGCCCCGGGCGTTCTTTCGGACGTTTCGCAGAATGCGGCTTCGGAAGATAACCGCTGGGTTCGCATTATCGGTGAACAGTATATTGTCGTGGAATCTTCGAAGCTCTTTGATGCAAAAACGGAAAAGCTCGATGCGTTCAAGCAGTCTTCAACGGTGACGCCGCACAAGGTAACGCTTGGACTTCCGTATGAATCTGTTGAAAAACAGATTGGAATTCCGGGCTTCCTCATCCGTTACGATTTGAATGAACTATCCGCTTCGACGGGAATCGGCCCGGACAGCCTTTATGTGAAGTACGAAACAAGCTTCTTTACGAATCTCGGCGCGTACATCAATTCCGCAAGTGGAAAGATTCTTTGCACCGACAAGATTTTCGACGGCGACTGTACCCAGAATCCGGGTAACATTTACCTCGGCTGGAACATGCGCAGTACCTCGGGTCGCTTGGTCGGAACAGGCGCTTACATCGCCCGTTTGAAGGTCAAGATCGGCGCTGTCGGCGGCGATTCTCAAAAGAAGGAAGTCGTTCGCACGTGGGGCGTGCGCCGTGTCGCGGAATAAAATTTTCGAAAACGCTTAAAGCGGATATTTCTTTTGGGCCTCTTCTAATTCGGCAGAGGCCTTTTCCCATTCTTCGTAAGCTTCGTCGGTCTTCTTTTTCGCTTCGCCAAGATCCTTGGCAATCTGTGAAATCAAAGCTCCGTCGTTCTTTTCGCTCGCTTCCACGAGGTTTTGTTCTAGTTCGGCGGCGAGGGCTTCTTGCTTCTGGATTTCCTCTTCCCATTTCTTGATGCGCTTTTCGATGGGACGCACGATTTTCGAACGTTCTTCGACGTAAGCGGCTCGGGCGCGACGGCTCTCTTTATCTTTTGCAACAGGAGCTGCCCCGTTTGCAGAAACATTGGAATTTTCGACGGCGACCTTGGTCGTGCTTTCGCTTTTTTCTTCTGCCCAACCGACTTTTTCGAGGAAGTCCGCATAAGAGCCTTCGAACATAAAGCATTTGCCACCATCAAAAACAATGAGCTTGTTCGCAAACACGTGGAGAAGCTCTTCATCGTGCGAAACGACAATCGCCGTTCCTTGGTAATCTTCCAGGGCGTCGATCAGGCTTTCGATGCTTTCCATGTCCAAGTGGTTTGTCGGTTCGTCAAGGAGCAAAAGATTGCAGGGCGTGGCGAGAATCTTACCGAGAAGCACTCGGCTGCGTTCGCCACCGGAAAGAACCTTGATTTGCTTTAAGGCAGCGTCTCCGCTGAACATCATAAGGCCGGCGAGATTGCGGGCTTTTCCGCGTTCTGCGCTGGTGATGGAAGATTGCAGTTCTTCTTCGACGGTCTTGTTCAGGTCCAAACGGTTGATGTTTGTCTGTCCAAAGTAGTTGATGATGACGTTCGGGTTCAGAGATACTTCTCCGCCGACCGGTTTTAACTCGTTTGCAATTAGGTTCAAGAGGGTCGTTTTACCGCGCCCGTTCGGGCCGATGATAGCAATGCGGTCGCCCTTGAAAATTTCGGCTGTGAGCTCCTGGATGAGGGTTGGACCGCCTTCAAAGTGAAAATTCAGATTTTTAATCTGAATCATGCGCTTTCCGGGGAAGTCCGCCTGGTTGAACGAAAATTCCAGATTGCGTTCATGTTCTAAACGGGATACTTCTCCCAGGCGCTCCACGGCTTTGATTTTGGACTGCACCATCGCAGCCTTGCTCGCCTTGAAGCGGAAACGGTCAATGACTTTTTCGAGCTGTTCGCGCTTGTGCGCTTCGTTTTCTTGCGTACGCTTTGCGACTTCTTCTTCGATGGCGATCGTTTCTTTGAGCTTTGCAACTGTACCCTGGATTTTACGCATTTTTTTGTGGTAAATGCCCACGACGTGAGTGCAGACGCTGTCCATGAATTTGCGGTCGTGCGTAATCAGTAAGACTTCGCCCTTCCAGCCCCTTAAAAAGCGGGCGAGCCAACGCGTTGAAACAATGTCCAGATAGTTTGTCGGTTCATCGAGCAAGAGCATATTCGGCTCGCTCGCAAGCACCTTTGCCAAATTCAAACGGATTTGGAAACCGCCTGAGAGAAGCATCGGATCCTTTTGCATAGATTCTTCGTCAAAGCCGAGACCGAAAAGGATGGATTCCACTTGATGCGTATCGAGCCAGCCGTCTTCATTGACTTTGAGAACGGAACAGGCTTCTTCGTGAACCGTCTTGTGCGTGAAGGCGATATGCTGCTTCAAGTATCCAAGCGTATAATTTTTGGGAATGTCGATGTTTCCACCGTCGATATATTCTTCGCCGAGGATCATCTTGAAAAGGGTGGACTTTCCGCAACCGTTGCGTCCGACGATGCCGACGCGTTCACGGGGGGCGACGAGAAAGCTCGCGTCGCGGAAAAGATCTTGGGTTCCAAAAGACTTGGTAATGTTTTGTACTTGGATCACGCTTGCAAATTTAGAAAATGGAATGGGTTAGATGTATGAAAATCTTCGAATGGCATGCCATCGACAAGAACGCCCGATACAAGAACTACATCAGCGCGTTCAACTTCATCAGAGAATCGATGATTGGCAATATATGCACCAATGTAACAGTTCCCGATGTCGCAAAATTCCAACAACTGATGACGCATGAATTTTACGGCCAGCTAAAAATTACTCCGGGAGGATTTTCGTACACGGGGCCATTGTACCATTTGGGGAGCTTGCCCTTTTTCTCAAGCATCGATTGTCTAAAGATTTCGAATGTGTCCGCCTCGCTCAAAACATTCCACCGGTCGATATCGCCCTCAAAGTTCGAACGTATGAACATGCGGCCCATCTTCCGCACGTTTGACACGTCCCAGTTACTGATGTCGCCATCGAAGCGCGACCTGGCGAACAACCGGCTCATATCCATCACCTTGGACACGTCGATAAAATTGAGGTCGCAATTCGGCCCCTGCTTATTGATGGTCCTGTTGATGAGCTGCTTGAGATGCTCGCGGTGCTTCGCCACGACGGTTGCAGAACTGGCCATGGAATCCTCCTGCGACGATTACAGCGGGTACTGCGACAGGTATTTAGTCGTCCCTTAAAAAGTCAATTCACGAGTGCAGGACAAGAGCGTTCGCATTTTTTGTTCATTCCGTTCCACAGAAGGCAAAAACCGTACAGCCATTCCAACAGGACAAAAAAACGCCTCATGGCCCTCTTGAAGTTGAACGCCGCTGCTGCAAGCTTTGCATTGAGCATGTCGCCAAAGATTCCCTTGTAGAAGTTGCGACCCATGCGGTGGTCGCTCTTCAAGTGACCATTGATTGGTTCGATGCCAGCCCTCTTGCAAAAAAGCTTGTGAGCCTTTTCCTTCTGGTAGTAAGTCGCGTTTTTCTTCGGAACGTCCGGTATCACGATCTTTGTCGTTCCGGATTCCTTTTGTCCGCGGTAGCCTCGGTCGCATGCGGCCCGGCTCGGCCTGAATCCAAGCATTTGTTCAACATGGTCAAGCGTATCGTCTATCGTATGTCCGTCATACTCGTCCCGGAACGAGACCGCGCCGACAATGATGCCGCTGTAGCTCCGGGCGATTGACACCTTGTTGCCGAACTCGTATTTCTTGTGTTCCTTGCCCTTGCCGATGCATTTTACTTCGGGTTCGTGAAGCGAATAGACCTTGTCCTTGTCGCACCTCTTCTGCTCCAAAACTTTTTTGAAAAGCTCGATTTTTTCTTTGTACGTGTTCAACAAGTTCTTGCTGGCGAGATTTCGCTCTAATTCACGGACGAGCCGTCCCGCGATTGTCTTCTGCCTGCGATCCGCCTTGTGAGCCTTCTTGGCGTTTTTCGGGTGATTGCGGAAACGCTGGTCACGATGGACCTTCTTCAAGGTTCTCTTGTAGGACTGTCTCTGCGGAAGGCCGTGTTCTTCCACGATCCTCTGTACCTGTTCTATTATCTTGTTCGCAAGTTTGGCGTCTGTAGGGAACGTGATGTTCTTTTCCTGCACGGTCGTGTCGAGAAAGACCGTGCCGCTTCCTGTCGGTCCCTTTTTGTCATGGTCGGCATTGACACGGATACTTTCCTTGAGGATCATGTCCATGCCCGCTTCGCCAATCATGTGCCGGAAGTGGACAAGTTCGCTCGGGTCGCAGGGCTGCTCCGTCGAGAAGAACCGTTCTCCGCAAAAATACTGGTAATAGGCGTTTTCCTGAAACTGCTCCACGACGGACTCGTCCGATACGTTGCGGATGTGCTTCAGGATGATGAGCCCGGTCATGAGACGGATCGGCTTGTTTGGCGCACCCATCTTTTCGTCGAACAATTTGGAAAACTCGGTCTCGAACTTGTTCCAGTCAATCTTGTTCGCAAGAACGTAAAGGGGATGCTTGTGGTTCAACTGTTCCTCAAGGGAGCAGAAAAGGCTTGTCTGGGCGTGGGATTTTGGCGGTCTGTACATGGGAAAAATTGCAAGGTTTTCAGTCATACTTTAGAAAACCTTGCAATATTTTCACAGGGTAGAAATCAATTTTTCCTAATAGTTATGCAGGCTGGGCGGGATTTTAAGGGACGACTAAATATACTCTAAAGGGGTCATAAAGTCAAGCCTTTTTCGAGGCCTGTTGTTCAGTTTATCCTGTATCCAGCGAACTTTCCGGGGAGAGATTCCCTTGAACGACTCCTTCTTGGGAAGATATTGGCGTATTAGACCGTTCATGTTCTCGTTGGCACCGCGCTCCCAGGAGTGGTACGGGTTCGCAAAGTAGTAATCCGCCTTCATAGCTTTCGCTATTTCTGCGTGACAGGCGAACTCCTTCCCGTTGTCCGAAGTGACTGTGAGAATCTTGACTTCGAACGTTTTCTCAAAGTCCTTCAGCGCCCTCACAAGCGTTCTCTTCAGGTCTTTCGCGTTCTTCGTCGGAAGATACCTTATCAGGCTGTAATTCGTCATCCTGTCGTTGATCGTGAGCAGGTTCGCGTCATGGTCCGCGCTGTTTATCAGGTCTATCTCGATGTCGCCTACGCGTGATTTCTCGTCCACGATCGCCGGACGTTCCTCGATGGGCACGCGGCCTACAATCTGGCCTCTCTTGTCCTTCTTCTCCCCGCGCTTACGGTATGGTTTCTTGCCGTGCCGCAAGTGCTTCTTCAGGTCCTCGTCCTTGTTCACATGCCTGTATATCGTGGCGACGCTAGGGACACCCATCCCATCGAGTTTCGCGCGTCCGTTCACCTGTTCGGGAGAGTAGTCTTCCTTGATTTTCCCGTCCACGATTTTCCAGTCGTCCTCGTCGTAGTCGTAATGCAGGTGACTTGTCGCGGCAAGGAGGTCTGCCCGTTCCTGCGACTTGACCGGGTCGTAATGCTGGCGGCCGCCGCCCCTGTTTAGTTCCCTGTAGATTGTGGATTTGTGGACCTTCAGCTGCAAGGCTATGTTTTTCGGGGGGATCTTTGCCGCATTGAGCGCTCGTATTTCGTATCTTTGTGCTTGGTTGAGACTCACCGCCATGTCCTTTTTTGGTAGAATCGGCAAGGTAGAAAAGTTTCGGCCAGGTTCCCCAGGGGCTAGCCCTAGGGAACTTTTTTTTCTTCCCGATTCAACCTATATCAGTCGCATTGACGGTGAAAATTCGCGTCACATAATTTAATGATTTACACGTTAAATCAACCATAATTCACTAAATTATGTGATTTATTTTCAGAACGGGAGTTCGTCCGCAGATTCCTTTTTCGCCTGCTTGAGCCCGCGACGGAGTGCCGCGGCGTACTTTTTCTGGACAGGTAACGAGGGCGGGAGCACGCAAGTCGCATCACAAAGACGAGTGCAAAATTCAGCGTGACCTTTTTCGTCGATGTTGCATGCAACCACGGTGTAAGAGCCGCCAGCATTGTCAAAATCTTGAACAATCCCAAGCTCAGCATAGTCGTCATAGGCTATCTCGACGAAGTCGCCTTCCTTGAATTTAGCAGTCTCGTCGCTGCCCGTGCACCATAGCGAGCCGTCATTCAGGTAACGCCGAATCGAAAGCGGCGCATACGTATCGACAAGGCAATCCCGCGGCATTTCCTTGATGACAAAACCATAAACATCATCGCGGTTTCGACGAACGATTTTCTTGATGTTCTTTTCGGCATCGCGCAAGGTCTCGAAATACCCGAGCTTCGTTTGCCAAGTGAGGGCGCATGGACCGGCACAGCGGTAGCACTTTTCCTTATAGACCTGATATGTATGACTTTCGCCGGGTGCAAATTCGTAAACTTCCAGGACGAAAATGCTTTTTGTTTGTTTTTTCATAATGAGCCTTTGACTTATAAGGCATAATATACAACGGGAATGCGACAATTAAAGACGCATATAGCGATGATTTGTCTTCACCGTTCGTCCATAAACATCAGCATATACAGCGGCAGCGTCAATACACTGCCCGTATTGCCAACATTGTAGTTACCGAATTTGATAGCCCTATTGACATGGTATTTTTCGGGGTGGTTCAATATGGTCTTTACGCTCTTGGCGTTGCCATTTTCGGCCTTGACTTCCATCAACGTACATTCGCCCTTGTGCCTAATGACAAAGTCAATTTCCAGCCCAGAATCCTTACGGAAATAAAACAGCTTGCGTTTCATTTTATAGAGAATGCTTGCGGCAAGATTTTCAAAAATGGCTCCCTTGTATCCGAGAAGATTTCCGCGTAAAATATCGCCCTGCGTTCCTTGTTCAAGCATACTGACAAAAAGCCCGATATCATTCATATAGACCTTGAAAACGCTCTTGTCTGCATTGCCTTCTAGCGGAAGTTCCGTCGTATGTAGGTTGTAGCAGCGTGTAATGATTCCGGCGTCCTCAATCCACTGCAGGCTGCCCGCGAATTTTTCGGCGGTTCCTTTTTTCTCGATGAGCGAGTATTGGAATTTTTTGTTTTCCTTGGCGAGCTGGTTCGGAATGGAATCAAAACATTCCCTGATGCGAACCTTGTCGGAAGCCGAAGCGTACTTGACCATATCGTCGCGATAAGAATTGACAATGGATTCCTGCAGTTGGAACACGGTGTCCATTTGGTGGGTGTTTACGAATTCCTGCACGACTTCGGGCATGCCACCCACAACGGTGTATTGCAGTAGCAGTTGATGCATCCGATTGTGAAGAGCTTCGGGAACAGAAACAACTTGTTCAAAACATTCGCGAAGTTTCTTGAATACTGGAGGCTGGATATCGTTTGCCCATAGGAACTCTTCAAAATCTAGCGGGTACATCGTAATGACGGTTTCTGAACCGACGGGAATGGATTTTGGAGGCTTCCCGTAGCCCTGTACTCCCAGTAGCGAACCTGTTCCAATCACGTCGTAACGACCATCTTCCTTGAAAAACTTTAGCGCGGTGCGGGCGTTTGGAGCATCCTGAATTTCATCCAGGATAATCACCGTCTTGTGAGGCAGAAATTTTGTTCCGGGGATTGTCGCGCCAATTTGCATTGTAATCGTATCTATGTCAAGCGGGCCTTCGAAAATCTGGGCGTATTCGGGATTCTTGAAAAAATTGAGATAGACCACGCTTTGGTAATTCTTGTGGGAGAACTCTAAAACGGAATGCGTTTTGCCGCACTGCCTACACCCCTTTATGATAAGAGGCTTTTTGGATGGATTTTTTTAAGCGACTTTCGACAAAAAGACAGACTTTTTCAAAGGACTTTACGTAAAAAAGCCGTTTTTTATCAAAAACACCAATTTACGCTTCGCTAGTGCCCTTGACGATTTCGCGCCAGTCATCTTCTAGCAGATTCACCAAGTTTTTGCTTTGAGTTTTCTTGGCTGGCATCATTCACTCCTCGGAATAAAGGTACCGCGGTTACGCTTGATTTTGCGGATCCACGCGGAATTCGCCATGTAGCACTGCCTGCTGCACAGCACCCACAGCACGTCGATGGGGCGCTTGGTGTTGAATTTCGGAGGCGGGGCGTAGCCGTCGGTAAAGTAGATGAGCCCGTCGTATTCGGGGTGTTCGCAGTAGTAGTCGGCAGCGGGCTGAAAACTCGTACCGCCGCGGCCCATGATCTTCACGGTCTTGCGCGCCTTCTTGAGCGGCTCGATTTCGCCCTGAATTTGGGCGTCGAACTGCAATACGTCCAACTTCTCGACTCCGTATTTGAAAAGGCGGTTGATAACCGAGAAGAAAAACTGCAGGCTCCTGTCGGTAACGGACCCGCTTACATCTACCGCGATAAGCAAGTTCGTCGAGAGTTCGTAGCGGCTGCCCATCGCGTCGAAACCGGAACGGCGGTTGGGCCGCATGCGCGTGAGGCGGCGCCTGCTCGAGATGACCGAGGTCTTGAACAAACTAAGCATCTTGCGGTAGTCCATGTCGACTTTCAGGCTTGCCTTGATGAGGCCCTGCAACTTGCCCGCGACGGAGCCCCAGTTGTTGCTCGCGGTGGCGACTTCGATAAACTCGTTTATGTTGCAGCAGGCCTCCTCGTTTTCTTCCCAGAGTTCCGAGATTTGCGAGTCGCGATGTTCCTGCGAATTGCCGGCGCCGGAATTACCCGAAGCGCCCGAACCCTTGCCACCGGAGCCGCCGCCGTTCCGGCCAGAACTGCCGCGCGAATCACTGGAAGCGTCGCCAGAATCTGCGCCGCTCCCGTCGCTACCCTGTTGTCCGGATTGACAGCCTTCCTGATTGCCGTTGCCGGAGCCATCGCCATCTTGCCCAGACTTGTCGCCCCGGCCGGAGCCACTATCCGTTTTCTGCGGCTCGTCGCCAGACTTTCCTGAATTCGGTGTCGCACTTTGCAGGAGCAGATTGTAGTATTCCTCAAAACACAGCCCGCTGGGGAGCTTCAGTTCTGCACCGCTCATCTGTTTCTTCACTTCTCGCGAGACATCGTACACATCGGCAATCGTCACGTTGCTCGCCATGGTCAGCAGGGCCTTCGCGGCAAAGGAGGGCTGTCGCTGGTAGGGGTGCTTGAGCAATATGCGGAACATCTCGATTTTCATGTATTCCGCCAGCACGTCGTCCGCAATCCTGTCCAGGATTTTCGGGGAGAATTCCACCTTCATGTTGCCGGTTCTCATCGGTACATCAATCGAATTATTTTCCACGAATTCGTGACAGCAATAAACCGCAAACAACAGCGGCTCCGTCAGGAACCACCGCTCGCCGATTTTCTTTATTCTGTCCAAGGCGTTCATACCGACCTTAAATTGACTGGATGAATTGCGTGATTTTCTTGTACAGTTCGGGACACTTCATGATGACAAGCGTCATGGCAGCCGGGTACATCGAGGAGGAATACAGGTTTGCGAAATGCGCCTGCGCCTCGCGGAATTTTTCGCCTGAAAGGAATTCAAAGTATGCGGCGAAGTTCTCTATCACCTTCGCCTCGTCCTTCGCGTCATAGCCCTTCGTCTCGATAAAGCGGAACACGGACTCGTTCACGGAGGCAAGTTCCGGCGTGGTGCACTTCTTGATTGCCGACTTCTGCTTCGCGAAATCGCCGAGCAGTATATCCTTCGCGCTGGGGAGCCTCTTCTGCTTGATTGTCGCGAAGAACTTCGATGCGGCAGGCATCCCGATGATGCCTGCTATGACGGTCTTTAAAAGCGCAGACACTTCGTTTGTCTGTAACACCTTCGAGACGCGTTCCCACCCGCGCCTGTCGGGCGACTTTTCGAGCCCCTGGTCCTCACGGGTAAAGGCGGCACCGTCGAGCATGTCTGGGTTTTCCGAGATGAAGTCGATAACGCGAGAATCGAGCCCCGCCTTGGATGCCCACAGGAGCCATTCCTGCGCGGTAGGCTTGAATTCGTAGATGTTGAAGCGGCTCACGAGCGCCGGGTCCAAGTCCGTGAGCTGGTATTCCTCGCCGTCGTTCACCGCGCTAATCACGCGGGAGCCCTCTGGCAATTTACGGCCCGCAAGAGTCCGGTTGAGCGTCAGGTCCATGATGGTCTGCAAAACCTCCGGGCGGGCGCGGTTCAGTTCGTCCAAAAAAAGTACCACGGGCTTGCCGTCCGTCGGGAACCAGTAAGGCGGCATAAAGTGAGTCTTGCCGGTCGCCTCGTCGAGACGCGGGAGCCCAATCAAATCGCCCGGATCGCTCATCTGCCCGAGGAAAAGAATCACCACGCGCTCGCCGCGCGCCGTGAAGTACTTTTCCAAAATCTGCGACTTGCCGATTCCGTGCTTGCCCGTGAGCATTATGTTCTGCGATGCGGGTGTCGCTGCTAACAGCTTTTCCAGTCCTAGCGCATTTATATGTACCGCCATACAATCCTCTTGTCTATTTTATTATCTCTATATTCATCGAAAATGTCAATTTTTTTGTCAAAATTTCTATCTGACCGAGCACATCGGGCAATTCCGCGACCCGCGTGGTGAAATTTTTGCGGTTGAGTGTAAACTCGATCCTGGTTCCGCGCCCTCCAATCTTAAGCAAGAAATCCCGTTCTCGTTCGACCAGGTCCCAACGGTATCCCATCGGTGTAAGGAGCTGTGAAACGGTCGCCTGGATGCCGCTCTTCGCCATCTCCTCCAGCTTGTTATTTTTCTCGAATTCAAGTTTCTTTCGTTCGAGCCCTTCCATGTACCGCGGGAAATTGTCGATGAAATTTTCAAAGTTGCTTATTGTCTGCGTCAGATCGCAATTCGCTTCCGTCCGGAAAAACGGCATAAAGCCCTCTATTTCGAGACGAACATGAAAATTGCCTGACAAACAGAATTCAATCGAACCGACCAAACCGAGCTGCCGGACAATCCTGATTCCAGCAATTTTGTCGCCCTGCTGGAAGAATTCACCCGAACCCTTACCCGTCCTAACTATAATGCATTCGCATTCGGGGTGACGTTCTTTAAGTTCATTGTATACGCTGAGAACCTCTCCCTCGGAAGGTACGCAACCCCGCTCGCCAGGCACAAGAATCCCGTTGACCAGTTTTTCCCAGTACTTACGGGCAAACTGGTCAAAAGACCGCTCTTTGGACTTTTTTTTGATCATAATCACCTACATATACAATATAGCATACGCAAGCGACAAATAATGACATTTAGCACCATCCCCAAAAAATCAAAAAATTTGTTTTTTAGCCGTAAACCGAGCGCAAGTACTCCCCATATTCCTTGAGGCGCTTTTGCAGCGACGCCGGCTTTACTACGCGGGCGGTAGTTGAGAAAGAAGTGATCCAATTCACCAAAAGCTGGTTCACCTCGGCCTTCATTTTCACCTGGATTTTGGCATTACGCAACACCCGCATGTGCATGGAGCGGTTGAACTTATTTTCCATAAGGTAGTTACGAACTTTCAAATCGAATTCGATTTCGATATCTTCGGGATGCGGCTCCTGTTCACTCATGAACGCCGCTCCCGATTCAACCTGCCTGCGCAACTTGTCAATCACCTTCGGATTTTCGACGAAGGGTTCCTTGGAAAGCTTGACTTGTACTATTCGGCGGAATTTCAGAGTGTAGGTGGCTTCCTTGACTTTTTCCGATTCGCAG
Organism: Hallerella succinigenes; assembly: GCF_002797675.1. Taxonomy (NCBI): domain Bacteria; kingdom Pseudomonadati; phylum Fibrobacterota; class Fibrobacteria; order Fibrobacterales; family Fibrobacteraceae; genus Hallerella; species Hallerella succinigenes. The sequence goes on from NZ_PGEX01000001.1 coordinate 1,562,104, forward strand.
GCCACATAGATTTCGTTTTGATAGACGATAATCATCAGGGGAATGCGGGTGGACTTTCTTTGCGAAGCCGATGCCCCCATGTAAAATACATCTATTTTGCGGTGCTCGTGGATTGCCCGAAGAATGATCCGCAATTTTTCACTCGCATCTTCTTCGAAATCCGGCGGCGTACCCATGAAAAGAATTTTCGTATTCAGTTCGCTGCTGAGTTGACCGAGTGATTTCTGCTCGCTGGCCGGGAGACTTCTCTCGATGCGCTCCAAGAGTTGCGTGATAATTTCGCTTGTCGCGGGGTAGATATTCGCGATACGCTTGAGGAATACGAAATGGAGCATCGTATTTTCAAAATCCGGGAACACGAGCCGTTCGGCATTGCGGAGCGCGGAACGATAAACCGCAGTTCTGCCCTCGGTCTCGACGGCAATGTAACGGCTAGCATCCATCTCCGAAAGGAACCGCATGTCGCGCTGCACATTGCGACGTTCGCCTTCGGGAACATTCAGCGACGACATCAAGTCCTTCACGGTAAATTTCTTGTCCGGGTTCGAAATCACCTTCGCAAAAAGTTGCACAGTCCTTTCGCCGCGAGTCATGTCTGCCATATATACTCCTAGATTTGTCCTCTATCAAATATATATAAAACGCGACAAATGGCGTCGCATTATGAAGCTCAGCTCCTTACAATCCCATAGTTCTACCTTCGCGACCATCCTTGTAAGCCATTTCGGACTTGAGGGCGTTCAAGATGGTATCAGCAGAGAGTTCGCTTTCGTCGTAAAAGCGGAGTGTACCGTAGGCAGCGTTAAAGTCGCCGGGGGCAAGCATACGCATATTTCTTGCGGCATCGGGGCAGGACACCGAAGGGAAAAAGCCGCGCCAAAGAGCCTCGATTCCTTCGGGCTTGAGATAGCCGAACTTCACCTTGAGCGCAAAGCGACGGCGGGAGGCCATATCAAGCGTGCCGTCAAAATTCGTAGCGGCGATAAAGATCCCCTTGAAGTTTTCCATTTGCGTGAGCATCTCGTTCACCTGAGTCACTTCCCAGCTGTGATTTGCGCCATTGCGGTCACGAATCAAGCTATCGGCTTCGTCAAGGAACAAGATAGCCTTCGACTCCTCGGCCTCCTTGAACATTTTGCGGATGTTCTTTTCGGTGCCGCCCACATAACAGTTCAGCAGGTCGCTCGCCTTCTTGACCACCAGCTTGCGGTTGAGCGTTCGCGCGAGGTGTTTCGCGAATTCGGTCTTGCCGGTACCCGGCGGCCCGTAAAGGAGCATATTCAGGCTATCGGGGCGGTCAACCTCCTTCATCTGCCTCCACCTGGCATCAAAGGCGGACATTGTCTTCAAAAGCCTGGGTATATCGGCATCGATGTTGAGCGCATTTAACATATAACGCGGCGCGCGA